>DASTSX010000282.1:0-10393 GCA_035760455.1 Gemmatimonadaceae bacterium
CCCGGATGGTGGAACGCGCCGCGTCGAGCTCGATCACGATCCCCGCGAGCGTGGCGCCGTGCTCACCGAGCCGGAGCTCGCCGCGCTCTTGCGGCTCGCGCTGGCCAGCGAGCAGCACTACGGCGCGCCGCAGGACATGGAGTTCGCGATCGACGCGGATGGTCTGTTCGTGACGCAGACGCGGCCGATCACGACACTGCCGGCGAAGGCCGCTCCGGCCGGCGCGGAGCCGACGTCCCCCGCCGCCGACGCGGCGCCGCCCGCCGCCACACCGGCCGCGACGCCGCTCGCCGCGCACGAGCCGATCCTGCGCGGACTCGGCGCGAGCCCGGGCGCCGCGACGGGGCGCGTGCGCGTGCTCGCGGGCCCGAGCCAGTCCGCACAGCTCCAGCCCGGCGAGGTGCTCGTCGCGCCGATGACCACCCCGGACTGGGTACCGCTGATGAAGCGCGCCGCCGCGATCGTCACCGACGCCGGCGGGATGACCTCGCACGCCGCGATCGTCTCGCGCGAGCTCGGCATCCCATGCGTCGTCGGCACGCGCAGCGCCACGCGCACCCTTCGCGACGGCATGCTCGTCACCGTGAACGGCGGCGAGGGCACCGTCCTCGCCGGTGCCGTGCATCTGCCGGCCGCCGCGCCGCGTCCGGCGCGCGCCGCCGCGGGAGGCGCCGTCGCTCCGGTCACCGGGACGCGCATCTACGTCAACCTGGCGGAGCCCGACCGCGCGGTGGAGATCGCCGCGCGCGACGTGGACGGCGTGGGACTGCTGCGCGCGGAGTTCATGATGCTCTCGGCCCTGCGCGGCATGCATCCGCGCGAGGTCGTCGCGCGCGGGGAGTCGGATGACTTCGTGCGCCGGATGACCGAAGGGCTCACGACCATCGCCTCGGCGTTCGATCCGCGCCCGGTGATCTATCGTGCGATGGATTTCCGCTCCAACGAGTTCCGGCAACTGGCCGGTGGCGCGGGACACGAGCCCGCCGAGGCGAACCCGATGATCGGCTACCGCGGATGCTTCCGCTACACGCGCGAGCCCGACCTCTTCGCGCTGGAGCTCCGCGCGCTTGCCGACGCGCGGCGCGACCACCGCAACCTCCACCTCATGCTCCCGTTCGTGCGCACGGGGTGGGAGATGCGGACGTGCCGCGCGCTCATCGATCAGAGCCCGCTCGCCGAATCCCCGGGGCTGGAGCTCTGGGTGATGGCCGAGGTGCCGTCGGTGGTGAGCTGGCTCGACGAGTACGTGCGGCTCGGCGTGACGGGGGTGTCCATCGGCTCGAACGATCTCACCCAGCTCGTGCTCGGCGTCGATCGCGACAACGAGCTGCTCGCGCCGTACTACGACGAGCGCGACCGCGCCGTGCTCGACGCGATCCACACGATCATCGAGCGCGCGCACGCGCTCGGCATCACGGCGTCGATCTGCGGTCAGGCGCCGTCGGTCCACGCCGACTTCGCGGCGCGGCTCGTCGCGTGGGGGATCGACTCGATCTCGGTGAACGCCGACGCGATCGAGCGGACGCGACGCAACGTGGCGTCGGCGGAGCAGCGCGTGCTGCTCGCGTCGGCGCGAACCCGACCCGCGGACGGGCGTGCAGGCGCATCGCCCGGGCTCCGCGCCATCACCTCGTCGCCGAGGATATCACCATGACGCAGACAATCGCCGCGCCGGTCGAGAGTGCGCGCGCTCCTTTGACCAAGGTCCCCACGGGGCCGATCGTCGTGGGCATCGGCGGTGTCGATCCGGACAGCGTGATCCGCGCCGCTCGCGTGCTCGCCCCCCATGCCGCGGACGGCGTGCTCGCTGCCGCGGTGCTGGAGCCGCCACCGGCCGCCATCGTCGGCGCCGAGCCGCGGCTGATGCCCCCGAGCTGGGTGGATCAGCAGCGGGCGGATCTCGCCATGCAGCTCGCCGATCGCCTTCGGAAGACGGGGTCGGCCGCGTCCTGGTGGCAGACGCGTGTGGTGGAGGGAGAGCCCGCGTTCGCGCTCACCGATCTCGCCGAGGCGGTGCACGCGCCGTTGCTCGTGATGGGCATCGGCCGCCATCGGACGCTCGATCGCGTCTTCGGCTCGGAGACCACCTTGCGCGCGATCCGGCTCGCGTCGTGCCCGGTGCTCGCCGTCCACCCGGACCTCGACGGGCCGTTCCACGACGCCGTGGTCGCGGTGGACTTCAGTCCCGCGAGCACGTACGCGGCGCAGCTCGCGCTGCCGCTGCTCGCCCCGAGCGCGACACTCCATCTGGTGCACGCGTGGGAGCCCAGCGAGGACGACGACGCCGCGACCGCGAACGAGAAGTACCGTGCCGTGGTGAGCGAACGCTTCCAGCGGCTCGTCGACCTGCTCGACGTCCCATCCGGGATCGAGGTGAAACGGATCACGCGCGAGGGGAAGCCGGCGGAGTGCGTGCTCGACTACGCGTCGGCGCATCACGCCGATCTCGTCGCGGCGGGCCGGCACGGGATGAACCTCTTCGCCCGGCTCGTCGTCGGCAGCCAGACCACGGCGATCCTCCGCGATGCCGGGCGCACCGTGCTCGTCGCGCCGGAGCCTCCGTTCGCCACGCGCGACCGGCTCCGGCTCCTGCTCACGGGCGCGTCGCGGACCACCCATTCGGACGAATGGGCCCCACAGCTCGACGCGTTCACGGCGCGCAACCGCGGCCGCCACGTCGTCGTGGACGTGGAGGATCTCGTGTTCGGCGGCCGCGTGGTGGACTCGGGGCTCGAGCTCGTGCGCGCGACCTACGATCCCGACGCGCATCACATCGACATCGGCGTCGCCGAGCCCGAGCGGCCGGCCCGCCGCACGGATCGCGTGATCCGCACCATCACCGCCGTGGAAGTGACCACCGATCCCGGCGGGCAGGACCGGGCCCTGCGCGTGGAGCACGGCGGCGGCTGCACGACGCTGACCCTCGCGAGCGACTGAGTCGTCGTCGCCGGCGGCACGGGAACGGCGAAGCGGCCGCGGATCCTTCGATTCGCGGCCGCTTCGCTTCGCGTCTGCGCGATCAGCCGATCGCTCGACGTCACTCGCAGTGCGGTGGGCCGCTCAGCGCGAGCCCGGTGTTGTAGCCGTCCAGCGTGGACGCCCAGCCGGTGAGGTTGCCGCCCGCCCCGCCGCCGAAGTACGCCGTCGCCGCGTCGAACGCGGTCTTCACGAGCGGTGGCATGTACGCGCCGTTGGCCACGTTGAGCGCCGCGGCGACGTACTGCTGCGCCAGGATCACGTACGGGTCTCCCTTCGGTGGCGCCTGCATGATCCCGAGCCACGTCGTGCCGCTCGAGAAGAACGGGTCCGTCGGATCCGAGCCGGCCGGCCAGCTCTCGGTGTGGCCCTTCCAGTAACCGTGCGAATACGCGCAGCCGAGGGCTGCGTTGAAGTACGTCACGACGCTGCCGTGGTAGGCGTTCATCTTCACGTCCGTCGACGTGGACGTGCCCTTCACGTCGTCGCCGCAGGGCTCCGCCTCGGGATTGCACGGCGCCTGGACGGTGTACTGCGTCGTGAGCGTGTGGTCGAACACCGAACCGACGGGGTTGGTGAGCTGGACGAGATGCACCGTGGCCGGCGGATCGTAGTTCAGCGGCTCCGTGAGCGTGGCGGTGAACACCGTGGCGCAGGTGCCCGCCAGCACGGCGACGTTCGCGCCGAGCGGCAGCGCATACACGTCGGACGAGCCGTCCGGCGTGTATCCGACCGAGAAGGTCGACATGCCGGCGAACCCGCGGACGCAGAGCTGCATCGTGCCGGGGGTGGACGTCGCCACGTTCGCGGCGGCATCCGCGGGCGCGGTGAGACGGCTCGGTGAAAGCACCGAGTCAGTGGAACAGGCCGCGGCCGTCGCGAGCGCGAGAGACGCCAGCCATCGATGATGTGACCGCATCAGCATGAGCGTATGCCTCTACCGACACGAAGTGTGCTGCGCGAAGCGACCGTCGGTGTCGTGCCGAGTCGCGCGGACGCCGGTCGCTCCCTGGGAGCCGTCGGGTGACGAGCGTCGCGGGTAGGGTGTGCGCGCGCAGTGCACCGCACCGATCGGCGAGCGTGGCCACGGGCCGTCGGCTACACGCCGACGGGATACGTCTCCGGCGCGTCCGGTCGCGCCCACGACCCGTGCTGCTCCATCGGCTCGACCGCGCGCGTCGCGTCGTAATGGAGCACGAGGTCGAACTGCTCGGAGAGACTCGTCTGCAGGTAGTGGCTCTCCCGCTCGGTCGCGGGACGGTAGATGACGCCGATCGCGCGCTGCAAACGCGGCATCCGCAGTCCCGATGCCGCGGCGCTCGGCCGCGACAGGTCCAGAGCGAAGTTGCGCACGCCCACTCCGTGGAACAGCGCCTCCACACTATCGGGCAACGCCGGACGCACGCTCATGCGCTGCGCGGGCTCGTCCCAGTTCGACGCGGCGGTCACGGTGCCACCATAGGTCGTGAACCCCACGAGCACGGCGTCGCTTCCGAGCCGCTCGCGTGACAACTGGCCGAGCGTGACCTGTCCCGTGACGCCCATCTCCGTCGCCCGCGCGTCGCCGACGTGCGCGTTGTGCGCCCAGACCACGATCTTCGCCCGCCCATGCTGGCGCTCGACGTGCGCCGTCAGCGCGTCGAGCACCTGCGCCATGTGGCGGTCGCGCAGGTTCCACGACGCGGCGTCGCCAGCGAACATCGTGCGGTAGTACTGCTCCGCGTTCGCGACCACGACGGCGTTCTGCTCCGCGAAGAAGAGGTCGTCGGCGGTGAGGCGCCCGTCGCGGCGCCCGTACTCTCCCGCCGCGCGCCGCAAGTCCACGAGCTGGGCCAGCACCTCGCGCTCGCAGGACGGGCGGAGGCCGACGTGCGCTACGTAGCCGTAGCGCTGAAGGTCGGCGCCGTACTGCGCGAAGCAGGCGTAGCGCTCCGCCGCGCGCACGGCCGCCGCCGGGTCCGCGATCCGAAGGTACCGGAGCACCGCGTCCATCGAAGCGTGCAGGCTGTAGAGATCGAGCCCGTAGAAGCCCACTTTCGTCGCGGGCGGCTGCCCGTCGTTGTGGGCGCGCAGCCAGCCGACGAAGTCGAGCACGTCCGCGTTGCGCCACATCCACTGGGGGAACCGGCGGAAGCCGGCCAGCGCGAGCGTGGCGTCGGGATCGGCGTCCCCGCCGCGAACGTAGCGATTCACGCGATACGCGTCCGGCCAGTCCCCTTCGATGGCCACCGCGTTGAACCACTTCTCGGCGATCAGCCGCTTCGTGATCTGCGCACGGCTGCGGTAGAACTCGTGCGTGCCGTGCGAGGCCTCGCCGATCAGCACGAGCGGCGCATTGCCGATCCGGTCCATCACGCGGCCGAAGTCGTCCGGCCCGCCCGTGAGCGGAACGGCCGATTCCCGCAGCGCGGCGATCAGTTCACTCGAGGTGAGCGGCGTCATCGTGGTCGCCTCACTCGCTCGCCCGCACCCGCGCGCCCGCGCGGAGCCCGTCGGGGGGGAATACCACGACGCGCTCGCCGCGACGCACCCCATCGAGGACCTCCGCCATCCCGCCGCCCACGTGGCCGATCCGCACCGGCACGCGCTCGGCGCGATCGTCGCGCACGGCGAACAGCTCCCATCGGTCGCCCGAGCGCAGCAGGGCGCCGGCGGGCACGGTGAGCACGCTCGTCGCATCCCACACCACGATGCCGGCGTCCAGGCGATAGCCGTCACCGAGCGTGCTCGGCGCGTCGGGCACGTCGATCACCACCGTCAGCCGCTGCTCCTCCACGCCCAGCGCCGAGATCCGCGTGCGCGCCGACGGCTCGATCGACCGCACGACGCCGCGGAGCGGCTCGCCTCCCCAGCCGCGCAGCAGCACCGGCTGCCCGCGGCGCACCGCGGCGGCGTCGCTGCTCAACACGTCCGCCGCGATCTCCAGCGTGCGCGGATCGCCGAGGGTGAGGAGCGGCGTGCCCGCCGCCACCACGCGGGCGCTGCGCTCGGGCATCCCGAGCACGCGCCCCGACGCCGGCGCGCGCACGAGCGTCGTCGCTCCCTCGCTGCCCGTCGCCGCCGCCAGCGCGGATTGCGCCTGCGCCAGCTCGGCGCGCGCGATGCGCCGCTGCGCCTCCGCCGTTCCGAGCTCGGCGCGGCGGTTGGTCTCCGTCAGCGCCGCGAGCTCCGCGTCGCGGTCGGCGATCCCACCCGCCTCGAGCAGCATGCGCGCGCGTGAGTGGTCGCGCACGGCCTGCGCGAGGGCCTGCGTCGCCTGGGTCAGCCGCGCGTCCCCCTGCAGCAGCGCCGCGCGCGCGGCGTCCACGCGCGCGACGAGCGCATCACGCTCGGTGGCGAACACCGGCGGCGTGACGATCGTCGCGACGACGTCGCCGGCGCGCACGCTGTCTCCCTCGCGGAGCGTCAGCCGCCGCACCAGCCCGCCCACCGGCGCGGTGACGGCGAAGTGATCGCGCACGCGCGTCACCGCATCCACCTCGACGGCGGTCTGCATCGGCGCCATCGAC
The DNA here is from genome assembly GCA_035760455.1 of Gemmatimonadaceae bacterium. Lineage (GTDB taxonomy): Bacteria > Gemmatimonadota > Gemmatimonadetes > Gemmatimonadales > Gemmatimonadaceae > AG11. The sequence goes on from DASTSX010000282.1 coordinate 6,486, forward strand.
GCCATGGCAACGTCCACCACCACCGGCTTCGGCCGCAGCGCGAACGCGATCCCGCCCACGACCACCAGGACCACGGCTCCGGTGACGAGGCGCGCCCGTCGGTGCGGATGCTGGCGCGCGCGCCGCGTCGCGCGGGGTGGCGGTGGCGCCGGCGAGGGCGCGGGGAACGGCGCGGCCGGCACGGGCACCGGCACCGGCACCGGCACCGGCTCGGCGGCCGCGGGCATCGGAGGCGGGGCGAGCGTCCCCGTCGTCGCGCGCGGATCACCGCGCTCGATGCGAGGGGTCGCCGAGGGGGTCGGGATGATGGTTGGCATGGGTCACTCCCTGGTCTTGAGCACGGCGACGAGATCCAGCCGCGCCGCGCGCCGGTACATCAGCGCACCGGCGATGGCGGAGGCGAGCAGCACGACCATGCTCGCGAACACGTAGGTCCCACTGCGCGAGACGAACGGCACCTGGTAGTGCTCGCTCTCGAACGCGTGCACGAGGTAGCCGCCGAACAGCCAGCCGAGCAGCCAGCCGATGGGCAGCGCGAGCAGCGCGACGACACCCTGCTCACCGAGCAGCAGCGTGCCGACCTCGCGCGTGGTGAAGCCGAGCACCCGCAGGCTCGCCAGCTCGCGTCCGCGCTCGGACAGGGCGATGCGCGCGCCATTGTACACCACCCCGATCGCGATCACCGTCGCGAAGATGACGATCACGGTGGTGTTGATGCGGAAGCTGCGCGCCATCATGCGGTCGTAGGCCTCGAGCATCGCCGACCGCGACGCCACCGAGCCGACTCGCGCCATCTCCCGCAGGCCGGCCAGCAGTTCCGGCGTCTCGCGGCCGGCGAGGCGGAGGTACACCGCGTTCGCCTGCGCGCCCTCGCCGGTGAGCCGGCCGAGTGCGCCGATCTCCATGTAGGCGTTGGGCGACGTCATCTCGTCGATCGCGGCGGTGACCACTACGCGCCGCGTCTTCAGCTGCTCGAGCAGCTCGATCCGCACGGTGTCGCCCACGCGCACGCCGAGCGTGCGCGCCAGCGCGGCGCTGATCGTCACGCCGTCCGGCGGCACCGGCTGCGCCGCGCCGCGCACGTCCACCAGGCGATAGATCTCCGCGTCCCGCTCGAGCCCCGTGAGGGCGAGCGTGCGCGATCGCCCCGCGTGGTGGATGCGCGCCGGCACCGCCCGCGTCATCTCCGCCGTCGTCACGCCGGGCAGGGCCCGGAAGCGCGACGCCATCGTCACCGGCACCGGCGACACGAGCGAGACGCCGAGCGTCTCGCGATGACCGATGCGGAACATCACCTCGATCATCCGGCTCGACGCGTCGTACAGCGAGAGGGTGCCCACCATCATCGCCAGCGCCGCCGCGATCCCCGTGGCGCCGAGCAGCGCGCGCGACGGGCGGCGCTCGAGCCCGCGCAGCACCATGCGCGCCGAGGCGGGAAGGATCCCGCCCACGCCGAGCCGGTCGAGCAGGAGCATGCGATACCGCGCCGGCGTGGGCGGCCGCAGCGCCTCGGCGGGGGGCAGCCGCGCCGCGCCGAGCACCGAACGCACGGCGCCGAGCAGCGACGCCACGCTCAGCGCGGCGAGCGCGAGCAGCATCGCGGGCCAGTCGATGCGGAACCGCAGGTCGGGGATGCGGAGGATGTCGCTGTACAGCGTGGTGATCGAGCGCCCGAACCACTCGCCGATCAGCACCCCGATCGCGATGCCGAACAGGAAGGCCAGCGTCGCGTAGGCAAGGTAGTGTCGCGCCACCGAGCCGTTCGTGTAGCCGAACGCCTTCAGGATGGCGACCTGCTCGCGCTCGGTCGCGATGAGCCGCGAGAGCACCGTGCCGGTGAGGAACGCCGCCACTCCGACGAAGAACACCGGAAAGGCCCATCCCATCACCAGCAGCTGCGAGAGCTCGTTCTCGACGATGCGGTGCGAGAGCTGGTCGCGCCGGCCGATCGCGCCGCGGCCGCCGTAGCGCGCGAGCACGCTGTCCACCCCCGCGAGCACCGCCGGGAGCCGCGCCCCCGGCGCCAGCTCCATGCCGACGTCGTTGAACGCGCCGCGCATGCCGGTCGCCTCGGTCACGAGCGCGTGCGGCGCCCAGAGGATGCCGAACGCGCGCTCGTCCACCGCCGGCCCGCCGCCGGCCTCTTCATATAGATAGTCCGGCGCCGCCCCGATCCCCACGATCCGCAGCCGGGTGCGCCGTTCGTTGATGATCGCCGTGAGCGTGTCGCCCGGCGCGAGGTGATTCACCTCGGCGAACCGGCCGTTGATCAGGACCTCGTCGTCCGCGTCGGACGCGAACATCCGTCCGCGGACCACGCGCACGCAGTTGATCCGCTGTGGCCCCGCGTGCGAGGGCGGCATCGAGATCAGCCGGCCCGTCCCCGGGCGGTCGAACCCCGGGATGTCCAGCCGCACGTCCTTCACCACCCGCGTCTGCACCTGCGCCACACCCGGCAGCGCCTCGAGTCGCGCCCGCACGGCGTCCGGCGCGCGCGTGAGCGTGGCGAAGACGTCGGCGAAGTGTCCCGCCGCGTAGTACTCGTCGCGCGCGCGCACGAGCGAGCTCGCCGTGCCGCGGATCGAGACGACGGACAGCACTCCCCCCGCGAGCACCAGCGCGATCGACGCCACCTGCGCGCGCGTGCGCCACAGATCCCGCAGCAGCTTGCGGTCGAGCGCCATCATGGGCCGACGTCTCCACGCATACGGGGGCTCACCAGACCAGCTCCTCGGGCGAGATCCGCCGCGCGTTGCGACTCTCCTCGCTGATGCGGCCGCTCGTCATCCGCAGCACGCGGTCCGCCATCGCCGCGATCGCCGCGTTGTGCGTGATCAGCACCGTCGCCGATCCCGTCTCGCGGTTCACGCCGTCGATCGTGCGCAGCACCAGGCGTCCCGTCTCCACGTCCAGCGCGCCCGTCGGCTCGTCGCAGAGCAGCACGTCCGGGCGCTTCGCCACGGCGCGCGCGATGGCGACGCGCTGCTGCTCGCCGCCGGAGAGCTGCGCCGGAAAGTGGTCGATCCGCTCCGCGAGCCCCACCAGCGCGAGCGCCTCCTCGGGGGACATCGGATCCTCCGCGATGTCCGTCACGAGCGCGACGTTCTCGCGCGCCGTGAGGCTCGGGATCAGGTTGTAGAACTGGAACACGAACCCCACGTGCTCGCGCCGGTAGCGCGTCAGCTCCTTCTCCGACATCGCCGTGAGGTCGTGCTCCTCGAACCGCACGTTGCCGCTGGTGGCCGTGTCCAGCCCGCCGAGGATGTTGAGCAGCGTCGACTTGCCGCTCCCCGACGCGCCGAGCAGCACCAGCAGCTCACCGCGGTAGAGGTCCAGGTCGAGCGCGCGCAGCGCCTCCACCGCGACGTCGCCCGTGTGGTAGATCTTGGTCAGCCCTCGCGCCACGAACACGCGCTCGGGCGACGCCGGGGCGACGAGGGGAGCGGCAGGTGCCGCGCGAGGCACGAGCGTGGCGGTCATGCCGTCACCCGCGGCTCAAGCCGATCGCGCCCGCGCCGTTCGCCCGTTCCGCGCGGCCGGACCAGAGACCGCGGCCGGTCACGACCGTCAGCGCGAGGAAGACGACGAAGCCGTACACGCACGCCGGATAGCCGAAGATCGTGCCGGGCGCGCCCGGCGCGGGGCAGGCGAGCGCGGTCTGGCCGAACAGCTCGCGATACGACAGCACGCCGGAGAACAGCGTGCCGGCGAGGCTGAGCAGGAACGACAGCTGAAGCGCGCGCCACATGGTGACCTCCCGAGGGTTCGCTAGCGGTAGCCTAGGTCGCCCCCGGTCGGCTCGGCGTCGGGCGATGCCTGATGCGACGGCCGCGTCCCCGCGTGAATCCTTGGGTCGGCCGGCGCGTCCGCGCCGGCGACTCTCCTCGTCGGGCGTCGGCATGACCGCT
>DASTSX010000283.1:0-5431 GCA_035760455.1 Gemmatimonadaceae bacterium
AACTCACTTCACAACCGACCAACGAGCCCCCGATCCAACTCACCAACTCTCCAGGTTCACGGTGTGAGCTTCTTGGGCTCTTCCGCCGGCAGCAGCGTGAACCGCGCGTAGCGATCCTCGCGCAGGTAAAGTCGCGCCGCGTCGCGGATCTGCTCCTTCGTCACCTTGAGCGTGCGGTCCACCGTGCGGAGGAAGTCGCGCTGGTCGCGGCCGTCCTCGTCGGCGTCCATCATCGCCGCGAGCCAGCGATTGTTCTGCTTGAGCGCCGTCTCGTGGGCGCGGATGGTGAGCTCGCGGAACTTCGTCATGTTCGAGTCGCTCACCTCGCCCTTCTTGATGCTCTCGATGACGGCGAACACCTCCTTCACGAGCTCCTCGGTGCGCTCGGGCGCGCTGCCGAACGAGAGGTTGATCCGGTAGTTCGGGTACGGGATGTGGCTGCAGTTGGCGCCGACGCCCGCGCCGTACGTCCCGCCCTTATCCTCGCGCAGCACCTCGCGGAGGCGGATGTCGAGCAGCTCGCGCAGCGCGTTCATCACCGCGCGATTTTCGATGCTGTACTCGCACGGCCCGGTGAACACGATCAGGTTCTGCGCCTTCGGCTCGATGCCGGCGCGCACGATCTTGTTGACGACCCCCGCCGGCGGGCGGATGCCGACGTCACGCGGCTTCTCGGCGCGGTTCGTCGAGGGCAGCGACGCCAGATAGCGCTCGACGAGCGGACGGATCGAGTCGGCGTTGAAGCTGCCGACGAGGAAGAAGGTGAACGCGCTCGCGTCGCCGAAGCGGTCGCGATGGATGGCGAGCGCGCGGCGCACGTCCACCGAGTCGAACAGCTCCGCGACGAAGAGGCGGGTGCGCGGATGGTGCTGCGACATCACCATCGTCACGGTGTCGCGGAAGATCGTCCCCGGGTCGTTGCGCTGGTTCGCGAGCACCGACCGGGCCTGGTTGCGCAGCGCCTCGAACGCGCTCGAGTCGGCGCGCGGCTGCGTCATGTTCAGCCACGCGAGCTGGAACAGCGTCTCGACGTCCTTCGCCGACGCGCTGCCCTGCAGCCCCTGCTCGGTGTCGCTGATGTACGCGCTCACGCCGGCGCGCTTGCCGGTCAGCCGCTTGGTCAGCGCCGTCTGGTTGAACGTGCCGAGCCCGCCCACCTGCAGCGCCATGCTGGCGAGCTGCGCCTGCGTCACGGCCGTGTCGGGAAGCAGGGAGATGCCGCCCAGGCTCTGCGCGGCGAACAGGATCTCGTCCCGCTTGAAGTCGCTGGGCTTGAGCAGGACCTTGGCCCCGTTCGACAGCCGCCACTCCAGGATCCCGGTCTCGGGGAGCGTCTGCTCCGAGACGATCTTCCCCGGCGTCGGCAGCGCGGCCACGAGCGGGGCGTCGGAGGTCGAGTCCACGTACGCGGTGAGCGTCGCGTTCGACGGGCGGTCGAACACGGCGAGCATCTCGTCCTTCGCGGGCAGCTTGATCTCGGTTTTCTCGGGCGCGGCGACGATGACCACCCGGTCCGACTTCGGGAAAGACGCGCGCGCCACGGCGTTCAGCTCCTCGAGCGTGATCGTCGGGGCGAAACGCTTCGCGAGCGCCTGCTCGTCGGCGATGTTCAGGATCGGCGTGCCGTTCAGGGCACTCGACACGAACTGGCCGGCGAAGTTGCTCGAGTTGGTCTTGTCACGCTCGGCGTAGCGCTGCTCCAGCCCGCGCAGGTAGTTCGTGCGCGCGCGATCGAGCTCGGTGGCCGTGAAGCCGAACCGGCGCACGCGCTCCGCCTCGGCCAGCAGCGCGTCGGCCGCCTTCACGAAGTCGCTCCCCTTCACGGCGGCGTAGAGCTGGTACACGTCGCGAGTCCGCGTGAACGAGCCACGGCCCGTGCCGGCGTAGGCGAAGGGCGCGTCGGGCCGCTGCGAGACCTCGCTCAGGCGCGAGTTCACCATGCGGTCGTAGAAGCCGCTCACCAGCGAGCGACGGAACTCCGACGTCGTGCGCACCCGCCGCGGCGCGCCGAACCACGCGAGCGTGACGCTCGCGTTCGGGTACTCCTTGTCGGACTCGATCGAGACGTAGGTCTCCTCGTGACCGGGAACCTGCGCGTACTCGCGCACGCGCGGCCGGCGCACGGCCGGCACGCGGGCGAACCGCTGCTTGATGTCCGCCTCCATCGTCTTCGGGTCGAAGTCGCCGATGGCGACGACGGTCATCAGGTCGGGGCGATACCAGTCGCGGTAGTAGGCGCGCGCCACGCTGTCCGGGAAGGTCTCGAGATTCTCGCGTGTGCCGATGGGCAGGCGCGTCGCGTACTTCGAACCCTTGAGGATCACCGGGAACTGCTTGTAGAGCATGCGCATCTGGGCGCCGCGCCCCGAGCGCCACTCCTCGACCACCACGCCGCGCTCCTTGCGCACCTCGGCGGAGTCGAACGCGAGGCCGTGCGCCCAATCCTCGAGGATGTCGAGCGCCTTGCTCACGATCGCCGCCGTGTCGGTCGGGATCTGGAGCATGTACACGGTCTCGTCGAACGAGGTGTAGGCGTTCAGATCGGGCCCGAAGCGCACGCCGACCCGCTCGAGGAAGTTGACCAGGTCGGCCTTCGGGAAGCGCCGGGTCCCGTTGAATGCCATGTGCTCGACGAAGTGCGCCACGCCCAGCTGGCTGTCGTCCTCGAGGATCGAGCCGGCGTCGACGACCAGCCGCAGCTCGGCGCGCTTCTCGGGCAGCGTGTTGCGCCGGACGAGATAGCGCAGGCCGTTCGGCAGCCGGCCGCGCAAGACGGTGCTGTCGAAGGGCAGGGGAGCATCGGCGGCCTGCGCGCCCGCCTGGGGCGCGAGCACGGTGCAGGCGAGGGCGACGGCGACGAGCGAGGAGCGCAGCGACACGGGCGGAGAGGGTTGGGTGAGCAAGCGAACGACGGCCTCTGGAAATCAGCGCCGGCCCCGTCGGCTGGCAAGGCGGCGGGAGTCCGTGCTGGGCACGACACTGGCGACCGGGAGGAGATTCCGCCGCCGAGCGAGAGTCGATGATTAGTACGAGTGGAGATAGCACAGGGTTGCGCATCGGGACGGCGGGGTGGGGCCTGCCCCGGCTCTGGCGCGACCAGTTCCCTCCCGACGGCAGCTACCTGGAGCGATACGCGGCCCGATTCTCGGCCGCCGAAATCAACTCGTCGTTCTATCGCCAGCACCGCCGTGCCGTGTACGAACGGTGGGCGTCCGCCGTGCCCGCGAGCTTCCGGTTCGCGGTGAAGCTCCCTCGGGCAGTCACCCACGACCAGCAGCTCGTCGCGGCGGACGTCCTCCTGGAGGTGTTCCTCGACGAGGTGCGGGGGCTCGGCGACCGGCTCGGTCCCCTCCTCGTGCAGCTTCCACCCTCGCTGGCGTTCGACGCCGAGCACGTCGACGAGTTTCTCGGCATCCTTCGCGGGCTGCATGCCGGCGCGGTGGCCTGCGAGCCGCGTCACGAGACCTGGTTCACCGGCCCGGCAGAGGACATGCTGCGGCGCCACGGCGTGGCGCGGGCGGCCGCCGACCCGGCGCGCGTGCCGGCGGCGGCCGAGCCGGGGGGCGACTGTCGGCTCGTCTACTACCGCCTGCACGGGTCGCCGCGGATGTACTACTCGGACTACGAGCCCGCGCGCCTGGCCGTGATCGCCGAGCGCCTCGGGGCCGCGCGAGACGCCGGCGCGGAGACCTGGTGCATCTTCGACAACACGACGCTCGGCGCGGCGACGGGGAACGCCCTCGCGCTGGCGCGGATGACGATGGGCTGAATGGCTGGCGCGGAGCCGGCGCGCTCGACATTCTCCGGGCTCACCGATGGAGGGGCCCGCATGTCCAAACCATATGGAAGAGCCACCTGCGTGGTGCTTCTCGGCGCGACGGCCGCGTGCTCGAGCGGCGACGATCGCGCCCGCGCCGAGTCGGCGACTGCGGCCGACACGGCCGTGACGGCGAGCGCGCCGGCGAGCGCGCCTGCCGCGGGCGACACAGACTCGCTCGCCGAGGGGGACGTCCGCATCGTGTCCACCAATGGCGGGATCGACCTCGCCCTGATCGGCGATTCCATCAGCAGCGGGCTCTCGCCGCAGGCGCTGCGGACGGTGCGCCAGGAGACGGACACGTCGAGCGTGGCCGGCACGGGGCTCGGGGCCCAGATCGAGCGGGCCGTGAAGGGGACGGTGCAGGGGGCGATCGGCAAACGGGTCGGCTTCCCGATCTCCGACGTCCGCGAGGTGCGCTACGACGGGGAGACGCTGGTGTTCGACTGGGTGGGCGAGCCTCGCAAGCTGTTCGAGAACACGAAGATCGACGGCAAGCCACTGCTCGCCTCGTTCGCGCCCGACGATGCGCGCCGCTTCGCGGCCGCCGTCAACGCGCGGAAAGGGAAGCCGCGCCATCTCTAGAGCCCGCCAGGTGGCCGGTTCCCGCGAACGCCAGAGCCCGCGGTCGGAATGCGTCTTGCCCTTCGAGGGGCGTCGTACCCTCGTGACCCTCTCATGACGACCACCCTGCCCGCGTCGGCCACGCTCCACGGCGTCGACGCGAACGACCTGCGCGTCACGCGCGTCCGGCCGCTTCGCGGACCGAACTACTGGCGGCTCGCGCCCGTGATCGCCTGCGACGTGCGACTCGGCTCCCTCGAGCAGCGCTCGACGGCGGAGCTCCCGGGGTTCAGCGATCGGCTGCTCGACGCGCTGCCGACGCTGCGGGAGCATCCGTGCAGTCGAGGAGCCGCCGGCGGCTTCGTCGAGCGGCTGCACGAGGGAACGCGGCTGCCGCACGTGCTGGAGCACGTCTCGCTCGAACTGCAGACGCTCGCCGGGAGCGACGTGAGCTTCGGGCGCGTGGTGCCGTCGGGCGACGAGGGCGTGTGGTGGGTGATCGTCGCGTACGAGGAGGAGGAGGTCGGCGTCGAAAGCATGCACGACGCGGCGCGGCTGGTGCGCGCGTGCCTCGATGGCGAGCCAATCGACACCGACACGATGCTGTACGACCTGCAGCGTCTCTACGAGACCGTGCGCCTCGGCCCGTCGACCGGCGCGATCGTCGAGGAGGCACGGCGCCGCGGGATCCCGGTGCGCCGGCTCAACAACCGTTCGCTGGTGCAGCTCGGGCTCGGGCGCAACCTGCGGCGCATCCAGGCCACGGTCACCGACCGTACGAGCTCCATCGCAGTGGAGATCGCGCAGGACAAGGACGAGACGAAGCGCGTCCTCGGCAACATCGGCCTGCCCGTGCCGCTCGGCGACGTCGTGCGCACGGTCGACGACGCGATCGAGGTGGCGGAGGAGATGGGGTTCCCGGTGATCGTGAAGCCGCTCGACGCGAGCCATGGTCGGGGGATCTCGCGCCGCATCGACGACGTGGAGGGGCTGCGGCACGCGTTCGAAGAGGCGCAGCAGTACAGTCGCCGCGTGGTGATCGAGCAGTTC
>DASTSX010000284.1:0-5673 GCA_035760455.1 Gemmatimonadaceae bacterium
CTTCACCACCACCTCGCTGCTCCAGATCGCGGCCAGATCGTCCGTCACCGAAGCGCCAGCCTCCTCGAACTGCCCATCCGGGATCATCGCTCCATCCCCGGCACCGCGCTCGACCGCCACGCTGTGACCGGCACCGACAAGCTTTTTCACGACCTCCGGCACGAGCGCCACGCGACGCTCGCCCTCGGCGGTCTCTTTGGGAACTCCGATTCTCATGGTCGGGAATCCTCTCAGCCTTCGCGGTTCGACGGCGTCAGACTGCCCTCCCGCATGACGAGCCACAGCCGGAACGGGAGACGCGCGCGGTGCGCGTCGTAGTCGTCGGGGGCGGAATCCTCGGCCTCGCGACCGCGCGCCTGCTCGCGCGCGAGCGGCCCGACGCCGACGTCCTGGTGCTGGAGAAGGAGCAGCAGCTCGCACTGCACCAGACCGCCCGCAACTCGGGCGTCGTGCATGCGGGGATCTACTACGCCCCAGGCTCGCTGAAGGCGCGCCTGTGCCGGCGGGGTGCCGCGCTCTTGCGGACGTACTGCGGCGAGCGCGGCGTGCCGTACGAGGCGTGCGGCAAGCTCGTCGTCGCGCTCGAACCCGGCGAGCTGCCGCGGCTGGAGGCACTCGCCGAGCGCGCGCACGCGAACGGCGTGCCCGGACTGCGGCAGCTCGACGCGGTGCAGCTGCGCGAGATCGAGCCGCACGCCGCGGGGATCGCCGCGCTGCACTCGCCGGCGACGGCGATCACCGACTTCCGCGCGGTCGCGCTGGCACTCGCCGAGGAGCTGCGCGCGCTCGGGGGCGAGATCCGGACCGGCGCTACGGTCGCCCGGGTGCGCAGCGGTGCCGCCGGCAGGGTGGCCGCCGTCGAGCTGACCGACGGCAAGGCGCTCCGCGCCGACCGCGCGATCGTGTGCGCCGGCCTGCACGCCGACCGCCTCGCGCGCCGTTCGGGCGAGAGTCCCGCTCCGCGGATCGTCCCGTTCCGCGGCGAGTACTGGGAGCTCGTGCCGGAGCGTCGCGCGCTCGTGAACGGGCTGATCTACCCGGTGCCGGATCCGTCGCTGCCGTTCCTCGGAGTCCATCTCACGCGCACGATCGGCGGCCGGGTGCTGATCGGCCCCAACGCGGTGCTCGCGTTCGCGCGCGAGGGCTGCCCGCGCGGCGCGCTGCCCCTCCGCGACCTTGGCGAGACGCTTGCCTGGCCCGGCAGCTGGCGGCTGATGCGCCGACACTGGCGCGCGGGGCTCGGCGAGCTGCGCCGCACCTGCTCGAAGCGCGCGTTCGTCGCGGAGGCGCAGCGCTACGTCCCCGCGCTGCAAGTCCGGGACGCCATCCGCGCGGACGCCGGCGTGCGCGCCCAGGCGGTCGACCGCGACGGCACGCTCGTCGACGACTTCCGCCTCGGCGGCGACGCGCGCGTGACGTGGATCCGCAACGCCCCCTCCCCCGCCGCGACCTCGTCGCTGGCGATCGCCGAGGAGATCGTCGGCGGCCTGTGAGGAGCGGTCAGCGCGTGCCTGCCGGCGGTTTGCCGCCCGGTGGCAGAGGTACACGGAAGGGCATGCAACCGCGTACTCCGCTTCAGAACGTCGCGCGCCTGGTGGGAATCGTGTTCCTCGTGGTGGGTGTCGCCGGCTTCATTCCCGGCATCACGACGAACCTCTACGACGGACTCGAGTTCGCCGGACACGACGGCGACGCCGAGCTGCTCGGCCTCTTCGAGGTCAGTGTCCTGCACAACATCGTCCATCTGCTGTTCGGCGTGGCAGGCCTCGCGCTCTCGCGCACATGGGACGGAGCGCGCACGTTCCTCATCGGCGGCGGTGCGATCTACCTCGTCCTGTGGCTCTACGGCCTGATCGTCGACAAGGACGGCGACGCGAACTTCGTCCCGCTGAACGCGGCCGACGACTGGCTGCACTTCGTGCTCGGCGTCGGGATGATCGGGCTCGGACTGGGGCTGAGCCGCGAGCGCGCCGCCGGGACCACCAGCGCGCCGGGCACCTACTGAGAACGCCGCGCGACAGAAGCGATGCTCCGGCCCCCGCGCCGGCGCGCCGCCCGCCGTGGACCCGGCCTACAATGGGCGACCGGTCCCCGGGGGACTGGTGTATCGGTAACACGGCGGTCTCCAAAACCGCAACGCCAGGTTCGATTCCTGGGTCCCCCGCTCCCGTCGGTCAGGTCGGAAACCTGCCGTTTGCAGGGAAAAGTGCCGGGTGACCGCTGCCGCTGAGCCGCCGTTGCAGGGACCGTAGGGACCCATAAGGACCCATCCAAACCCACGGTTGGGGTGTATCTCGGTCACTTTTCGGTCACACGGACGCATGCTCAGACCACCCGCCGCAGATGTCTCGGCGCAACGAATCTTGCGAGCAGGCGGCCCGCCTCGTGGATGTCTGCGAGCGGGACGTGCGTGTACCGCGTCTGCGTGATTCCGCCCTCGGCCTCGTGACCGAGGATGGCGGCCTTGACCACGGGCCGCACGCCAGCTTGGTCGAGCCAGGTTGTGACGACATGGCGCAGCTCGTGGGCGGTGATCCGGTCACCGACCTTGCGCTCCGCGATCGGCCTGCCCTCTCTGTCCTTCGGCTCCCACACCGCATCCGCTCGTCTCTGGAGCGCCTCGAAGGACAACAGGCCAGAGTTGCGCCCGCCCGGTTTGTGGCCCGGGCACACGAGCCCGGAGGCCGGCTCGCCCTGCTCGGTCCACCAGGCGCGAAGGATTCGGTCCAGCGGCCGGACGATCGGTGCGTGCCGGTCGGCGCGAGCGCTCTTGCGAGCGCGCGGGTCTCTGCCCCAGCCGAGCAGGCCGTCGTCGAGGTCGACGTGCAGCCAGTCGAGGTAGCGGATCTCCTTCCGGCGGCCGCCGGCGTAGCTGGCGAGCGCGAACGGCACGCGGTCCCTGAGCGCCAGCGCGTCCAGGAGCACCTTCACCTCAGCCGGGGTGGCGGTGCGGTCGCGCGGCGTCTCGTCCATCGCCGGCATCCGGATGGACGAGGCGACCGGCGAGGCGTGGCAGATATCCCGGTCGATCGCGTAGGTGTAGAGCGATCTCAGGGCATGGACGACGGTGCGAATCCGGCTTCCTGAGATGCCCTCGTCGATCATGTAGTCGACGAGACGCTGCACATCGCCGCGACGCACGGCGTCGAGTCGCTTCGTGCCGAGCTCGGGAACGATCCACGCCCGGAACGCGCTCTGGAGGTCGCGGATCGCGTCTGGCTTGTACGCGGTGCGCTTCTTCGTGAGCGCCCGACCGGCGATGGCAGCTCTCTCGAACTCGTCGACCACGTCTCTCAGCCGGTGAGCCGAGGAGCGCACCGCGCCGCCGTCGCGGATCGTCTGCAGCTTGTCCGTCCGCCACGAGCGGGCTGCATCGGCGGTCGGGTAGGACGGCGAGGCGACCTTCTTCGCGGTCGCGCGGTCGTAGACGCGGGCGATGTAAGACGGCTTGCAGGTGCACCGTCTGTAGAGCAGCGCCGGGCATCTCGCTCGGTGGCGCACCCAGACACCGTCGTAGCGGGTCTTCATCTCTCTTGCCATCGCGCGATCTTCGCTCATGCCGCGCCTGCCTGCTCCTGGTTTTCCCGCACCCAGCGCTCAAGTCCGGAAACCGGGTAGAGGCGCAATCTGCCACGACGCACGACCGGAAGGTCTCTCGCGACGTGGCGGATGAAGCTGTTGAGGCTCATGCCGAGCGCGACGGCAGCCTCCTCGCGCGTCAGCGCCAAACGCGGAATCGGGCGCTCGCCGCTCACGACTGCTCGCCCTCCCCCGCGCATGACGGCGACCAAGGAATCGGGACCGCGCTCGCCGGCATGTAGAGCGGGTGACGCGGCGCCCCGTTCGCCGTCGTGCCAAGCGCGTAGAGCTCCTTGCCGAGGATCGCGCGGGCTCGGTTGACGCGGACGGCGTGGGCGTACCGAGAGGCGCCCCACGCGACGACGACACGCGCGGCGCGGTCGCGCAAGCCGGCGAGTGCCTCGCCGTTGCGTGGTCCCACCGGGTCACCGGCGAAGGCGAGGTCGAGCGGCGAGGTCGAGCGGAAGGCGTGCAGGTTCCCGACGAGCAGCGCGTCGTAGCCCCACGATCTCGCGAAGCCGATGCAGCGTCGAATCGTCGGATCGTCCTGCTCAGCGTCCGCCGTGGACGGGTTGAGCATCACGAACAAGACCGCCGGCCCGTCGCCCCAGCGGCGTTCCAGCGTGTACCGGTACGTGCCGCATTCCGAGATTACGGCGGCCTTCTCCACGTCGTCGAACAGCGCGGGCGCGCTCACCGCGTCTCCTCCCCGGCCGGCTCGTCGGCCTCCATCGGCTCCGCGAACGGCGGGTTCGGCCACGGCCATTCCAGCACCCCGCGACGGATCGACTCGGAGATGATCGCCTGCATCTCCTTCGAGCCAGCGCGCAGCACCAGTCTCGCCAGGCGGTCGACGAGTCGATCGCGCACGCCGAAGCGGTAGCTGCTCAGCAGCTCGCGCGCCTGAGCATCGCTCAGCGGCTCAGGCATCGCCGCCCTCCCCCTCGTAGCGCTCCATTGCGTCGGCGAGGGCGCGAAGACCGGCGGGCGTGATCCGCAGCGGGGGAAGGAACCGGTCCCTCTCGTCGTGGCCCTTCGCGTAGCGCGGATTCGGCTCTACCCACCCGCGCCGGAGCAGCGGTCTCCAGTCGCGTTTCCCAGGTGCGAGGACGGTCGGCAGGCCGCCGGCGAGCACGGTGAGCAGGTGCTGCTGTTTGCGGGTCGGGACGCGTGTCATGCCGTCCTCCAGACGCGCGGCAGCTTGTCCTGCTCAACCGCTTCGCGGATCGCCGCCGTGCTCAGCTCATCGCCGAAGTCGAGCCGCATGACGCCAGCGATGGCCGCGAGCGAAAGGCCCTGACCGCGCAGCGCTCGCAGCCGGCCGAGCTTCCACTGCGGCGACCGTCTACCGGGGAACGAGAACGACGCTGCGGCGGCGCGGTCGCGGCGCTGCTGCGCGCGCTGCGCAGCCGTCTGCCGATCCCGCGCGCCCGGCTGCACCCAACACCAGATCGTGTTGACCGACGGCGCCGGGCAGCCGAACTCTCTCGCGAGCAGCGCGCCGATTCTCGTCGTCGCCCAGCCGGCGTCACGCAACTCCTGAGCGCGCACCATCATCGACACCGGATGACGGACCGCGCTCACGACGCACCGCCGATTCCGAGCATCGCCGGCTCGATGCGGCGCGGTCCCGTGATTCGGTGCCGCTGCGTCGTCTCCAGCGCGAGCCCTTGCCGACGGCGGTCCTCCTGGCGGTCGACGTGCTCGACGTAGCGCTGCTCCATCAGCCGGCGGACCGCGCCGCCCCGATCAGGATCATCGAGCGGCTCGTGCCAGAGCCGCTCCCAGCCGTAGGCGGCGACGAACGACGCGACGTGCGGATGCTGCTCAGCGAGCATCGCGAGCCCCTCAGCGGCGCCGCGCAGGCCGTGGCGGCGCAGCGCCCGACCGATCAAGTGCAGCGCCTCAGGCCACGTCGGGATGGCCGCCTTCGACCGGGACTCGATTGCTGCGATCAGTTCGGAGACCGCCGGCACGAACGGGTTGCCGTTGCTGGCGACGAGCCGCAGCGCCTGCTCGACCTCGACGGTCTCGTAGCCCTGGAGCATCGTGAAGTACGACGCGGCACGGTGGTCATCGAAGCCGCCGCGAAGG
>DASTSX010000285.1:0-3068 GCA_035760455.1 Gemmatimonadaceae bacterium
GCTCCGCCACGCTGATGAGCGCCTCGCCCTCGTGACGACCCCGCGTTTCCGGCGCGATGCGCTCTTCCTGATCGCGGGGCCGTGCGTGCTCGAGGACGACGCGCTGAACCTGCGCGTCGCCGAGCATCTCGCGCGGCTCGCCGAGCGCGTGCCGGGCGGGATCATCTTCAAGGCGAGCTTCGACAAGGCCAACCGCTCGAACGCCGGCGCGTTCCGCGGGCCCGGGCTCGACGAAGGGCTCGCCGCGCTCGACCGGGTCCGCGCGGCCACGGGTCTGCCGGTGCTGACCGACGTTCATCTTCCGGATCAGTGCGCGCCCGCGGCGCAGATCGCCGACGTGTTGCAGATCCCGGCCTTTCTCTCCCGCCAGACCGATCTCCTCCTCGCGGCGGGCGCGGCGGGGAAGCCGGTGAACGTGAAGAAGGGGCAGTGGATGCACCCGGAGGCGATGGGCGGCGCCGCGGCCAAGGTGCGCAAGGGCTTCAAGGAAGCGGGACACGCCGGCGACGTCGAGGTCGCCTCGACCGAGCGAGGCAGCTTCTTCGGCTACGGCGACCTCGTCGTCGACTTCCGTGCGCTACCGCGGATGCGCGCGGCCGCCGACACGCCGGTCGTGTTCGATGCGACCCACAGCGTCCAGCAGCCGGGGCGCGGCGAAGGTGGCGCCAGCGGCGGCGCGCGCGAGTTCGTCGCGCCCCTCGCGCTCGCCGCCTGTGCCGTCGGCACCGACGGGCTCTTTCTCGAGACGCACCCCGATCCCGATCACGCGCCGAGCGACGGACCGAACATGGTCCCGCTCGATGCGCTGAACGACCTCGTGCTCCGCGCCGTCGACGTCTGGCACCGCGCCCGCGCATGATCGATCCGGTGCTGGCCCGCGCGATCCGGCTCGTCGGTCTCGACGTCGACGGCGTCATGACCGACGGCGGGATCTACCTCGGCGCCGCGGACGGACGTCCGGTCGAGCTCAAGCGGTACGAGATCCAGGACGGGCTCGGCGTCCATCTGATGCAGCGTGCGGGGCTCCGCGTCGCGATCGTCACCGGACGCGTCTCCGAGAGCGTGCGGCTGCGCGCCCTCGAGCTCGACGTGGACGACGTGGCGCAGGATCCGAGGGCGCACAAGCTTCCGGCCTTTCTCTCGATGCTCGACCGCCACGGCATCGCGCCGTCCGAGGCCGCGTTCGTCGGCGACGACTTCCCGGACCTCGCCGTGCTCCGGCTCGTCGGACTCCCCGTCGCGGTGGGGAACGCGGTGCCCGAGATCCGCGCCGCGTGCTCCCTCCAGCTCACACGCCACGGGGGGGCAGGGGCCGTGCGCGAGCTCGCGGAGATTCTGCTCAAGGCGCGGGGCCAGTGGGAGCAGGTGACCGAGGAGTACGTGCAGGAGCGCTCGCTGCCGTCGCAGGTGCCGGCGCGATGACCCCGAACGAGATCGTCGAGCGCGGCCGGCGCGTGATCCGCCTCGAGCGGGACGCCCTGGCGACCGTCGAGGAGCGGCTCGACGAGTCGTTCGCGCGGGCGGTGTCGATGATCGCCGACTCGACGGGGCGCGTCATCGTTGCCGGTGTCGGCAAGTCGGGCCTCGTCGGCCGCAAGATCGCCGCGACGCTCACCTCGACGGGCACGCCGGCCGTGTTCCTCCATCCCGCCGAGAGCGCTCACGGCGATCTCGGCATCGTCGGCGTGAACGACGTGGCGATCCTCATCTCGAAGTCCGGTGAGTCCGACGAGCTCCTCGGGCTCCTCGAACATCTGCAGGGGCTCGGGGTACGGACCATCGCCATCACGGGTGAGACGGGCTCGGCGCTCCCGCGCCTGTGCGACGTGGCGCTGGATGCGTGGGTGCGCGAGGAGGCGTGTCCGCACGATCTCGCCCCAACGACGAGCACGACGGCCGCCCTCGCGCTCGGAGACGCGCTGGCGGTCACCCTGCTCGAGCACAAGGGCTTCAAGCGCGAGGACTTCGCTCGACTGCATCCCGGCGGGGCGATCGGCCGGCGTCTGCTGCGCCGCGTGGACGAGGTGATGATCACCGCGCCGCTGCCGGTGCTGCCGCCCGGGTCGCTGCTCCGGCAGGCGGTGGTGGTGCTCGCCGAACAGCGCGGGATCGTCCTCGTGTCGGCGGACGACAGGCGGCTGCAGGGCGTGCTCACGGCGGGTGATCTGACGAGGCTCATGGAACACGAGACGGACGTGCTGTCGTTCCCGGTCGAGCGCATCATGACGCGCACGCCGCGCGTCGCGCGGCAGGGTGAGCTGGCGAGCGCCGTCGTCTATCGCATGGAGACGAACGGCGTGATGGCGATGCCCGTTCTGGACGACGACGAGCGCCTCGTCGGCGTCGTCCACCTCCACGATCTCATGCGGGCGCGCGTCGCATGAGGCGCCGGCACATGCTCGTCGTCGTGGCGATGCTGCTCGCCGCCGGTGCCTGCAGGAAGCAGGGGAGCCCACCCCCCGTGAAGCGCGGCAACGCCATGGCGGACAGCGCCGAACAGGTGATGCTCGGCGTGCGGATGCTGATCGCCGACCGCGGCGTTCAGCGCGGGGAGCTCTTCGCCGACACGGCCTACGTGTTCGACGACCAGACGCGCTTCGAGCTCCGGAAGGTGCGCTCGACGTTCAACACCAGCACGGGCACGAAGGAGGGGGTCCTCACGGCCGACCGCGGGCAATACAACCTGCGAGAGCAGAAGCTCGAGGGCTACGGCAACGTGGTCGTCGTGACGACGGAGGGGAAGCGCCTCACCTCGCCGCACATGAAGTACATGCAGGCGGTGAACGAAGTCTCGAGCGATTCGGCGTTCACGCTCGTCGAGCCCGGGCGCAACGTCAGTGGCATCGGGTTCCGCGCGGATCCGCAGCTCTCGCGCATCGTGATCCTGCGCAACCTCGGGGCGCAGGGAAGCTTCACCCTGCCCGGCAAGTGAGCGTCAGCCGTTTCCTCCAGGCGCTCGCGCTCGTCGCGGCGGTCGCACCCTCGCTCGGGGCGCAGATCGGTGCGCCTCCGAGTGGTCGATGTCGCTTCATCCTCGACGCGATCCCGGGGGCGCACCTCTACACCGT
>DASTSX010000286.1:0-11392 GCA_035760455.1 Gemmatimonadaceae bacterium
GGCCGCACGACGCTCGTCACGACGCTCCGCTACGCCTCGAAGGACGTGCGCGACGCGGTGCTCCAGTCCCCGGCGACGAGCGGCATCGAGTCCGGCTACACGGTGCTCGACGAGCTGCTCGCATCGAGCACGCTCGCCTGACCGGCACACTCATCCTCGACCACACGGACCATGATCGACACTCCCGCCATCACGACGACCAGCGAGCAGCCGACCGCGGTCATCCATCTCACCATTCCGCGCGCGGAGATCCAGCAGGCGATGGGTCCCGCGCA
Source organism: Gemmatimonadaceae bacterium (assembly GCA_035760455.1). Classification (GTDB taxonomy): domain Bacteria; phylum Gemmatimonadota; class Gemmatimonadetes; order Gemmatimonadales; family Gemmatimonadaceae; genus AG11. The sequence continues at coordinate 276 of DASTSX010000286.1, forward strand.
TCAGGAGCTGTTCTCCACTCTCGCCGCGCAGGGCGTGACGCCGGCCGGCCCATGGTTCAGCCATCACCTTCGAATGGATCCCGCGACCTTCGACTTCGAGGTCGGCGTGCCCGTGAGCGCGCGCGTGACCCCGACGGGGCGCGTCGCGGGCTCGCGGCTGCCGGCGGCGCGCGTCGCGCGCACGGTGTACCGCGGCGGCTACGAGGGACTCGGCGCGGCGTGGGGTGAGCTCGACGCCTGGATCGCGCGAGAAGGGCTGAAGCCGGCGGCCGAGCTGTGGGAGGTCTACACCGCGGGCCCGGAGTCGGGGACCGATCCCCTGCAGTGGAGGACTTTGCTCACCCGACCGCTGGCGGAGTGACGGGCGCGCGCCCGACGGCACGTGGCGGCTCAGGGCGCGCGTGACTCTCCGCGGATGAACTTCACGACCGCGCTCCACGCTTTCCGCGCGTGCGCGCCCTTCGCGGCACGCTCGAAGGGTGCGAGCGCGACGCTCTGCTGGTCGGCCTCGTGCACCACGTCCTCGAGGAGCCCGATCGTCACGAGGTCGTAGAGCTCGTCGCGCGCCGTGGCGAGAAGCTCGTCGACGGCGGCGAAGAACGCAGGGAGCTCGCGCGTGCGGCCCGCCGCGGCCTCCGCCACGAGATGGCGTGCCAGCTCGGCCACGGCATAGGAGGGATCGTCCTCGTACCACGGCTGCCCGACGAACGCGCGCCACCGTTCGGCGAACGACGGCACGGCGGCGCGGAGCGGCTCCCAGTCGTCGTCGCTCAGCATCGTGCCGTCATGGGAACGCCTCACCGAGGATCGCCGCGAGCCGCGCCTCCGCCTCGCGGAGCCGGCGGTCCTTGCCGTGCTTGTGGTCGCGGAACGCGAGCCAGAACCGCACGATCTGCACCTTCCCGCGCGGCGGCACGACGATGACGACCGGCGTGTGCTCGGCCCGTCCCGCGACGGCGCGCCAGAGTCGCGCCTCGGGCTGGTCCTCGCGCCACGGCTTCGAGCGGTCGAAGGCGATCGCCCGCTCGCCGAACCGCGGGAGCCAGCGCGTCTCGATGTACTCCTTCCAGTGCGGGCTCTCGGTGTAGACGACCACCACGTCCTTTCCGGTGCCGCCGTAGGCGGCGCGGAACGCGGCGATCGCCCTGCGCCTCGCGTTGAAGAGGCGCCATGCGAGGCTCCCGCCCAGGACGACGGCGAGGGAGAAGATCAGCGGGGCGACTGCCCCCGCGATGGAGACCAGCATCGCGAACAGGGCAGTCAGCACGACGAGGCAGCCGCCGCAGCCGAGCCATTGCTGGAGGCGAGTCGGGGCTCGCGCCATCAAGGCGACGGGGGCGAGTCGTGCATGCGACATCTTGAGTCGTCCGTGTACGGACGTCAACGCCGCCCACGGTCCGATCTGGACGCCGGTCGCCGAATCCGTTGATTCCTCGCTCATGTCTCCCTCGTTCTGGCGCGCGCTGCGCGCGACGAGCGCTCCACTGCTCGTGGTGGCGACTCTGGCCGTCGGCGGCGCGCTGGCGTGGCTGACGCACCGGCGCGAGGTGGGGCACCAGCGCACGCCGACGACCTGCTCCCGCGCGATCGACGAGGCATTCGACGTCGATGCGTCGACCGTCTCGGACGCGGTGCTGCTCGGCCGCCTGCTCGTGCATCGCGAGCGGTGCATGGGCGATGCGATGTACGTCGATCAGGCACGCCGGCTGATGCTCAACGTGCAGCGCATCGGCGACGCGCGCGCGCTCCTCGACGAGGCGGAGCGCCGGGGTGCGCTCACCCCGGACGAGCTGGCGGCCCAGCGTGCGTGGGCCGACATCGAGGAGTCGCACCTGGCCGCGGCGAACGGCCAGGACACGCGCGCACGCGCCGCTCAGGCGCGCGCCGCGGCGGCGGTCGAACGCCTGCGGTCGCGCTGGCCCGAGTGGGCGGTGCCCTACACGCTCATGCGCGAGCTGCAGCGCACCGCCGTCCTCGAGCCCGGCGGCCCCGCGCCGATGCCGGACGACCCGAACACGCTCGAGCGCAGCGCGCATCGCCGCGTCGCGAACGGCGCGATCGTCCGCTCGCTCACCGTGCCGCAGGCGCTCGTCGTCGCCTTCCTGGCCGGTGCGATCGGCGTGCTCGGGCTGGCGGCGATCCTCGCCGCCGCGACGTCGATCCGGGAGATGCAGCGCATGACGACATCGGCCCTCGCGGACGCGGAACCGGGGTATGTGGAGCTCACCGGCACGCTGCACCTGCATCCGCGCTCGGACGCGGTGGTCGGTCCGCTCACCGGGCACGCGGGGGTGTGGTACGCCCTCGAGACGAACTTCGGCGCGAAGGGCTCGCGCACCTTCCGCGAGCGATCGTCGCAGGCGTTCGTGCTGCGCGACGCCACGGGCGAGGCGACGATCGACCCGAGCGGGGCCACCGTCCGCACGCGGCATTCCGTGACACGGTTCGGCGGCTCGGCCGGGCTCACGTCGAGCCGCCGCACGACGGAGCGGATGCTGTGGGAGGGCGACGAAGCCTACGTCCTCGGCGAGCTCGCGCTCGTGCGAAGCGGAGGCGCGATCACGCGCCGCGTGCGCCTTCCCGAGGACGGGCGGCGTCTGATCGTCTCGAATTACTCGGAAGCGCGGCTCATCGCGCGCGAGACGTTCTGGCTCGTGCTTGGCGCGGTGCTCGTCGTGCTCTCGGTGTCGGCGATCACGTGGGGCTACGCGCAGCGGTATCAGGTGCGGGTGATGCCGGGAGTGCTCGAGTAACGGTGAGTTCGTGAGGTGGTGAGGTGGATAGGGGGTTCCAACCGAGTCAGAGAGTCACCAGTCACCGAGTCGCCGCGCTTCATCGCGGCGCACAGCGCCGCTCGCCCCTCACTGGCTCCACGGTGGCGTCACGCCATTCGACCTCGCGTACGCGATGAACTGGCCCAGGTGCTCGTGAAGGTGCACCGTGGCGAGCAGCCAGGCCTGCTGCACCGTGAACTGTTGCCCGAACATCGACACCTTCCCGGGCAGCTTCGCTTCGGGGGTGGCGGCGAGGCTCTTCTTGAGAAAGGCGAACGAGCGCTCGAGCTCCACGATGGCCGAGTCGCGCGAGAGCTTGCGCTGTTCGAACGCCTGCGCGGTCTTGAACTCGGCCGTGATTCCCGTGGCGGGATCGGCGGGGGTGCCGAGAATCGCGGGGAAGAAGTGGTTGTCGGCGGTGACGTGCATGACGAGGTCGCCGATGGAGCGAACCCCGGCGCCGGGCCGCCAGCCGTACTTGTCGGCCGGGACCGCCTTCGCGAGGCCGATCATCTTGCGTTCGACCTGGCCGACGTCGCGCAGAAGGTCGGCCACGAGGCCGGTTGGAGCGGCCGAGGTGGGCGCGGCTTGCTGCGCGGCCATCGAAGATGCCGGCGCGACGACGAGCAGTGCGGCGAGCGTGAAGCGAAGAGACGTGCGCATCCTGGTGCCTCGTGAGAGAGAAGGACCACCGCACCGCCGTCGACCGGCTCGACGGCGCGGCGAGGGGAACGGTAAGAAGGATGGAGCGACGCCGACCTCGCTACCAGTCGCCGCGCTCTTCGCCGCCCCGGTAGGCGTTCAGCGTCGCTGCGAGCACCGTCCACAGTGTGATCCCGCCGACGCGAGCCGGAACCGCTCAGCGACGCCCGGCGTGCGCCTCGTTGTCGACGATGCTCTTCGCGCCCTCGGAGTGCGCGCAGTGCGCACAGCAGTAGAACGTGTCGTTCGCCTCGATGCCGTGGCCGACGATCTTGCAGCCGCAATGCGCGCAGATCGGGGCCAGCTTGTGGATGGCGCACTCGAAGCTGTCGAACGTGTGCGTGACGCCCGCCGTCACGACCTGGAACGACAGGTGGTAGTCGTTGCCGCACACCTCGCACTTGGCCATGGGACGCTCCTGTGGATGTGGGAGGTAGGCGGAACAAGGGGTGTGCCGCGGGCAAGGCGGGTTGTCGGTTTTCGGCCGACAACCGATAACCGACGACCGACAACCGGCAGGCTCCAACCGGATCGCTCTTGCGCGAACGCACGTCTGCCCATATACTGAACCATATGGTTCAGTATCCGTCAGACCTCGATACGGCGTTCGCCGCCGTCGCCGACCCCACCCGACGGGGGGTCCTCGAGCGGCTGGGCCGCCGCGAAGCGTCGATCAGCGAGCTCGCCGAGGCGTTCGACATGACCCTCACCGGCATGAAGAAGCACGTGAGCATCCTCGAGGACGCCGGGCTCGTGCAGACGCAGAAGGTCGGACGGGTACGCACCTGTACGCTCGGCCCGCGCCGTCTGACGGCCGAGGCCGCGTGGATCGCCGACTATCAGCGGATGGTGGAAGCTCGACTCGACAGTCTCGGGGCCTTCCTCGAGCGAACCAAAGGAGACCAGCCATGATCACCACGACGAAGCGCCACACTCTCACGACCCCGACCGACCGCACCATCCGCGTGGAGCGCGAGTTCGACGCGTCGCGAGACCGTGTCTGGCGCGCCTACACCGAGCCCGAGCTGGTGGCGCAGTGGTGGGGCCGCGGCAACAAGGTGGTGGTCGAGCGCGATGAAGGGCGGCGCGGCGGCCACTGGCGCTACGTCGAGCACTCGCCCGACGGAGAGGTGAACGGGTTCGAGGGTCGCTACCGCGAGATCATCCCGAAGGACCGGATCGTCCGCACGTTCGAGTGGGACGGGATGCCGGGATACACCATCCTCGAGACGGCGGAGTTCTTCGACGCGGGTGAAGGCCGCACGCGCGTCGTCAGCACGTCGCTCTTCTTCTCACCCGAGGAGCGCGACGGGATGCTGCAGTCGGGGATGGAGGGCGGCATGGCGGAGAGCTTCGCGGCGCTGGACCGGTTGCTGGCGGAAGTGCGATAAGCGACTTGACTCACCGCTCGAACGCCAGCGGCGACCCCCGCACCCCCGGCACGACCTTTCCCGTACGCAAAGCGTCCGCCACGCGGTCGGCCTCGGCGATGAACTTCGAGATGGCCAGGCGCTCGGGGTAGAACTCGAGGTCGTGCGATGCGAGCGCGACGAGGTGCACGCTCGCGCGGTCCTTCAGCCGGGGGAGAATCGCCGAGAGGATCGGGCGGTCGATGTCCTTCCACTCGTCGTGCGTGTGATCGATGCCCGTCACCTTCCATTCGCTGGTCGCGTCGTCCCAGAAGAGCATCGCGAGGCGGAAGTCGGTTTCGCCCACGAGCGCCGCCGAGCGGCCGGCCGGGAGCTCGAGGCGGTACTGGGGAACGCCACGCACCCGCCCCGTCGCCGAGGCGAGCGGGATGCGGCCGATGGGGCGCGCGAGCCTCAGGAAGCGCCGATCCTCCGACAGCCACGATGCGCAGCGGTCGCTCCACGCGACCATCTCCGGACCGATCGAACGAATGCCGCACTGGCCGAGCTGCTCGAGCGCTCCGGCCACGACCTTCTCGAACTGCGCCTCCTCGCGCGCCTCGGCGTCCTTCACGCCGTCGAACATCGCGCCGAGCTTCGGCGTCGTCTGCACCGACTCGGCGATGCGGCGCACGAGCGCCTGCGCCTCCTCGATCGAGTACATCTTCCGCCACGCGAAGAAGTCGACGCGGATGCGCCGCGTCGGATCGACGTGGACGACGAGCCACCGAAACGGCGGTCCGCTCACCAGATCGTCGCCGCGGCCTTCACCGGTCGCCGCGGAGCGCGTCACGGCGTCGCCGGTGACGATCTCGGGGAGCCAGCGCTGTGCAGCGAAGTGCGCGTCGAGGCGCGGGCGGTCGTTGTCGACCGGCGGATAGAACTTCGAGATCGTGGTGAAGGTGATCTTCGTCGCGTCGGGCTTGGGCATGGCGGGGTTGAACAGCGTGACGTGCAGCAGCACGGGATCGGCGAGATAGCCGCCGAGCACGTGGTGCTGGCCCTGCTCGAAGCGGAAGGTGATCTGGTAGTCGTCGCGGTGCTGGCCGAGGGTCTCGGGGCTGAAGTTCCCCCGGCGCGACCCGTCCTGGCCGCGTCCGACGGGCTTGAAGCTCGGCGGCAGCTCGATCGTGGCGAGGCCGGCGAGATCCACGCGCTCCGGCGTCTCGAACGGTTTCGCGATGACGACGCGTCGCCACGGGCTGGCGATGGCGCGGGTGACCCAGCCGAATCCGAGCACGGATGCTATCGTGACCGAGAGAACGGACATGCGGAGCATGGGGAGTGCGCGGGTGCGCGGGTGCGGGAGTGCGGGCATCTACCACCGGCTCACAGGTCGTCGGGGAGCAGCGCCGCCGGCAGTCGCTCGGCGGTGACGCGCTGCTTCACGCGGCGCGTGAAGTCGGCGAGCGGTTTCTGGTCGTTCTCGGGGAGCGTCCAGTAGTCGGCGATCCGCCACCAGCCGGTCGTCGAGCCCTTCGGCTTCTCGAGCAGCGCGGCGACCGTGAGGTCGGTCTCCTGCTGCTCGTGTCCGTCGAGCTCGACGATCTCCGTCGCGCGAACGAACGCCCACTCCCCCGACAGCTTCAGGTGATCGACCTTGAACCTGCTCGTGGTCTCGAGCCGCGTGCGCAGGGCATCGAGGATCGCGGCGCGCTCCGGCGAGCCGGCGGCCGGGGTGACGGCGGGATCGTCGACGCGGGAATCGGACTCGGGGACGGCCGACGGCGGTGGCGCGCTCATCGCCGCGATCTCAGCGGGCGTCGCGAGCACCATCGTGTCGGCCGCGTTGGCCCGACGATCGGCGGCGATGTCGCGCTTGATCGTCGGCCACGCCATCGCCAGCGCTGCGCCCATCAGCACCCACGCGCCGACGATGAGCGCCACCTCGTTGCGCTGAACGCCGCGCACCATCGAGAGGTCGGCGTTGCCGACGCGCCGCTGGCCCGCGACGAACGACTTCACCACGAGCGCGGGCGCCGAGAGGAAGATGCCGACGATGCACGCGATGCCGAGCCAGCGCAGCGGCGCGGGAGTGCGGTCTTCGCCGAGCCAGGCGAGGACGGCAAGGACCGCGATCTGCCCGAGGAACAGGAAGAGCCAGAAGCGGGTGGTGCCCATGCGGTCGATGGGTCGGTGAGTTGGAGAGTTGGATAGCGGGTCGGTGAACGAGTGACCTGAACGCCCCTGGCCACAACAGCCTGAAGCCCACGCAGTGGAATCTCCACGCCGGTTCGTGGCCGTTCGCGGTTCAACCCACCAATCGACCGACCAACCAACTCGCTATCCAGCTCACCAACTCACTTCTACTGCGCCAGCGGATCGGGCCTCAACTGAAACTTGATCACCTTGCTCGTCGTCCCCTTGCCGGTCTCCATGTGGAACGGCGTGCGCGTGCTGATCGTGGTCCAGATGCCGCGCCCCTTCCAGCCGGCGTTCGGATCGTCGATGCGGCCGTCCATCCACTTGGTGTAGAAGCCGGTGGGATACGGCACACGCAGCACGACGAACTGGCCATCCTTGAGCGCGAGCAGCCCTTCCGCGGCGTTGCCGGTGTTGATCGGCGTGTTCGCGCCGAGTCCCAGCGCGTCGAACTGATCGACCCAGGTGTAGTAGCTCGCCTCGGCGCTGCCGTCCTCCGTCACCCCCTTCATCTGTGGGACCGGCTCGGTGTAGAGCGTCCATCCCTCGGGACAGTGCTGGCCGGTCGCGGTGGGGCCGTTGAGCGGCCCGGTGCACTTCCGGCGATCGAAGCTCGCCAGGTGTCCGCTCGCGAGCGCGACCCACGCGACGCCGTTGCGGTCGATGTCCGCTCCGCGCGGAGAGAAGCCCTGCTTCTTCGCCTTCGGGTTGTCGTAGGGCGGCTCGTAGTATTCGGCGAGCGCCGTCTCCGACGGGTTCGCGCCGGGAACGATGCGCACCATGCCGCCCGGGAAGCCGAGCGTCGAGCCCCAGATGGAACCGTCGGGGGCAGGCGCCACCGAGTAGAGGCCGGCGCCGATGCGGCGGTCCTTCGTCGGATCGACGGGCTGGTTCGGCTCCGTGTACGCGTCGCGCCTGCCGTTGCCGTTCGCGTCGATCACGAGCGGCGTCCAGCCCTGGGACTTCTCCTCGTCGCCGGTCTCGTCGAACAGCTTCGTGTTCAGCCAGCCGACGACGGGGCCACCGCCACTCGTCCACAGCGTGTTGTTCGCGTCTTCCGCGAACATCAGATGGTGCGTCGAGAAGCACGTGCCGATGTTCGTGTACTTCTTCGTCTTCGGGTCGTAGACGGAGAGGTGGCGGAACGAACGCTCGACCGGGAACACCTTCGCCGACGGATGCGTCGAGCCCTGCTTGCAGACGGGCGGGTTGTCGAACGGCCGCACCGCGGCGGTGAGCCACACGCGGCCCTTGTCGTCGATCATCGGGTTGTGGACGTTCGTCTTGCTCGTCCAGATCGGCTCGTCGCCCCAGTACGGCGACGTCGCGCCCGGGTGCGTGCCGGCGGCGATCGGGGTGCTCGGATCGCGCGGCGCGATCGGCACCTTGCTCGCGGTGTGCGTGCGCGGGTCGAGCACGGGGATGTAGTCCGCGCTCGCCTCGAGCGCGCCGTACACCGGCCCGTTCGCGTTCACCGTCGGCTTGCGGCGGTCGGTGGACACGACGTCGTGCATGTACGCCTTGGGGTCGGCCCAGTCCCACTCGGTGATGACGACGTTGCGCTCGATTCCCTGCGGCCGGCGCGGAGCGGGCGGGACCTCGCCGGCCGCGATGCGATCGGTCCAGTCGGCGAACATCTTGATCGTGCGCTGATGGCCGAGCCGGCCGATGGTGGCGAGCATCCCCGCGCCGGCCTGGCCCGACTGGACGCGGCGCTCCCACTGCGCCGTGCTCGTCGGCAGCGACTTGAACATCGCCGGGATCTCGCGCGTCCCCTTGGTGCCGATCTGGTGGCACGCCGTGCACGCGCCCGACTTGATCGTCCGCAGATAGTCCGCCTGCGTCTTCACGTTGGGCGAGATGCCGTTGCCCTCGGGACCGGTGCCGGGGAACTCGCTCTTCGCCGGCACCTCGAGCAGCGAGTACCAGTGGCCGGCGGGATAGATCTCCGCCGCGGCGCGCGGGTTCGGTGCGGGCACGGCCCTGAGCGCCAGCGTTCGCCCGATCGTCGCCGCCGACTTCGGCGAATCGACGAGGCCGTAGCCGCGCACCCACACGTTGTAGTTGGCCTTCGGAAGGTCAGGGATGAGGTAGCGTCCCTGATCGTCGGTCACGACGATGCGCACGAACTTCGTGGGCAGGTCGTTCGTCTCGGCGATCACCCACACGCCCGCCTCGGGGCCATTCGGTCCGGTGACGACGCCACCGATGTCGTCGGGGCCGATCGCGATCGGAGGAACTGGAAGCGCGGCCGCCGCGAGGGCCACGAAGCCGGCGATCGCCGCGCCGACGCCAAGCAGTCGAGTATTCACATGCCCTCCGAGGAGTCACGTCGAACGGTGACGGTGGATTCGTCGCGAATATGCGATGTGGCGCATGCGCCGCCAGGCGCCGCGGCGGGCGAGCCGATCAGTGTCGGCGTAGTACACCGCCGAGCCGTCCTCCGCGTGGTGGTCGCTCAGGACCCGGAAAATGCGCGCGTCGGCCGCGCGCCGCCGGCTCAGCGCGCCGGCTTCTCGAGGTCGCGCGCGAGACCCAGCAGCTCACGCTCGGGCTCGTGCGCGAGCATCGCCAGCTCGCCGGCGTCGAGCCAGAGGCCGTGACAGCTCGTGCAGGTGTCGAGCGACACGCCGCGCCAGACCTTGAGCACCAGCGTACCGCCGCAGCGCGGGCACGTCAGCGACGAGTGCTTCGCCTTGCGCTCGGCGTCCAGCTTCGCCCGCTGCTCCTTGAGCCACTCGGCGTCGCGGCGCGCGAACCACTCGTTCTCGTTCGAACTCGGCTTGCCCGGCTCCCACATGTCGTGCCTCCTCGACTGTACGTATCAGCGACCAAACTACCCGCACGCGCCGGCGGCCAGAAGTGGACCGCCGCGCGGGCGTCACGGTTCTTGCTCGACGACGTCCGCGTCACCGTCGTGCTCGCTCTCCCGACCCATGCTTCGCATCACCGACCGCGGTCTCCACTGTCCGGCCGCCGACCTCTACATCGATCCGTGGCTTCCCGTCGACCGCGCGGTGATCACGCACGCGCACGGCGACCATGCCCGGTGGGGGAGCCGTCAGTACCTCGCCTCGCGCGAGGGGGCACGGGTGCTGCGCACCCGGCTCGGCGACCAGGCGTCGATCGAGCTGCTCGACTTCGGGGAGACGCGCGAGGTGAACGGCGTGCGGATCACCCTCGTGCCGGCGGGCCACATCCTCGGCTCGGCACAGGTGCGGCTCGAGCGCGCCGGCGAAGTGTGGTGCGTGTCGGGCGACTACAAGACCGAGCCTGATCCCACCTGCACGCCGTTCGAGCCGGTGCGCTGCCACACCTTCGTCACGGAGTCCACCTTCGGTCTGCCGATATACCGATGGTGCGCGCAGGACGACACGTTCGCCGACATGCGCGCCTGGTGGCGCGACAACGCGGAGCAGGGGCGCGCGTCGCTGGTGTACGCGTACGCGCTCGGCAAGGCGCAACGCGTGCTCGCGGGAATGCTCGGCGCGGACATCGGGCCGATCTACACGCACGGCGCCGTCGAGCGGCTGACGCTCGACTACCGCGCGAGCGGCGTGATGCTGCACGAGACGGCGCCCGTGTCGGGGCAGCCGAAAGGGACGAGCTACGCGGGGGCGCTGATCGTCGCGCCTCCGTCGGCTGCCGGCAGCACGTGGCTCCGCCGCTTCGGCGACGTGTCCACGGCGTTCGCCTCGGGGTGGATGCAGGTGCGCGGCGCGCGCCGACGCCGCACGATCGACCGCGGGTTCGTGCTGTCCGATCACGTGGACTGGCCGGCGCTCCTCGGCGCGATCGAGGCCACGGGCGCACGGAGCGTGTGGGTCACCCACGGCTATCGCGAGCAGGTCGTGCGCTATCTGACCGAGCAGGGGCTCGATGCGCGGTCGATCGCCAGCCACTGGGAGGGCGAGAACGACGAGACGCCCGCCGTCGCCGACGAGACTGCGATCGCATGAAGGCGTTCGCGCGGCTGTACTCGCAGATCGATTCGACGACGTCGATCAACGCGAAGGTGGCGGCGATCGCCGCGTACTTCCGCGAGGCCGAGCCGGCGGACGCGGCGTGGGCGGTGTACTTCCTCTCCGGC
>DASTSX010000287.1:0-7089 GCA_035760455.1 Gemmatimonadaceae bacterium
GGGGACGGATCGCGCACGAGCGCGGCGAGCGCGGGGCCGGCGCGGCGATCCTTCCACTTGCCCAGCGCATGGGCCGCCGAGTGACGCAGGTCCGCGTCGGAGTCCTGCAGCAGGCGGAGCACGCCGTCCACCGGAACGCCCGACTCGTAGTTCGAGAGTGCCTCGAGCGCCTGCTTGCGCACGTCGCGGTCGGAATCGGCGAGCAGTGCCGAGAGGCCGTTCAACGCGCGCGGGTCCTCGAAGTGGCCCAGCGCCTCCGCGGCAGCCGCGCGCACTTCCGACTCGCGGTCGCCGAGTGCGGCGATCAGCGCCGGAACCGCGCGCGCGTCCTCGAGCTTGCCGAGCGCGTTCGCGGCGGCGCGTCGCACCTCGGCGTTCTCGTCCCTCAGTCGGCCGATGAGCGCGAGCACGACGACGCTGTCGCGCGCCGTCCGCGATCGCGTCGAGCGGACTCCGTCGTTGGTGCTCTCGGCGTCCGTGGCCGAATGCGACGATACCGAGACGCTCCTCGAGCGCGCTGCCGCCGACACCTCCGTCTCGAGCCCGCGCGCGATCGCGTCGGACGCGCGCGCGGCACGCCCGGTGACGCTGGGCGCCATCGCGATCGTCGCGAGGACCACGGCGGCGGCGGCGATCACCAGCGTGCGACGCGAGCCCGGCGCGCTACGACGGTCCGCGAGCAGCTTCTCCACGCGCGACACGAGGAGCGAGCGCTCCTCCGCCATCCCCGCGACGGGCACGCCGAGCGGTGAGGTCTGGACCCACTCCGCGACCTGTGCGAGGCACCGGGCCAGGGCGACGCCGGAGCCGGTGCGCCGCACCGTCCACTCGTCGCATAGATACTCCGCGGAGGTCGCGATCTGCCGGCGCGCGACGCGGTTGAGCGGCTGGAACCACAGCACGCGCTCCATCACGCTGGCGAAGCCGAGCCACAGCGGGTCGCGCCGCGCGAGATGCGCGAGCTCGTGGGCGAGCATGCTGCGCTGCTGCTCCAGATCCAGGTCGGTCAGGGCGGACTCCGGCACGCAGATCTCCGCCAGCCCGAGCGCGATCGGGGTCGAGATTCGCTCCGTGGAGGTGAGCCGGGGACGCCGGCGCAACCGCGCCGCGCGCGTGAGCAGCTCCAGCTCCGTGAGCAGCCGGCCGTCGTGCACCGCGCGGCGATCGCCGATGCGGCCCACGAGGATCAGCCGCCGCGCGGCGTAGGCCAGCGCGAGCACGAGCCCCACGAGACTCCAGGTCAGCACGATCGCGGTGTGCATCGACGGCCGCGAGATGAGCGGCGCAGGAGGAGTGGCGAACGCCGGCGGCGTGCGCGAATCGATCGATGACGATGGCGCCGCGTCGGACCGCGGCACCACGCGCGGCGCCCGCGCGTCGTCGGCGATGGACGTGACGACGGCGGGCGAAGGGGCCACCGCCGCGGCGCGCTCGAGCGAGACGCTGCCGGCGGGGCGCACCTCGAGCCCCAACTGGACGGTCGTCGTGACGAGGCCGCCCACCAGCGCCGTCTTCCAGAGGAGGTCGAGCGCAGCCGGTGACCACGTCCGGGCGCGGGTGAGCGCCCAGGCGAGGCCCAGGAGCGCGGTGCTGTGAATCCAGTACGTGAGCAGCCAGGCGAGCACCGCGGACGACGGCGTCTCGATCATTTGGATCCTCCTTTCGGCGCTTGCGCGCTCTCGATCATCTGCTTCACGCGGGCGAGATCGCCCGGACTCATGTCGGAGGCGGCGATCAGATGGCTGACGAGGGCGGCCGGATCGCCATCGAACAGCCGCTCCGTCAGCTCGCTGACCATCGAGTGTTGGACATCCGATTCGGTGATCGTGGCGCGATACACGAACTGCCGGTCCCGCGTGCGCCGGACCACGATGCCTCTACGCTGCAATCGCGTGACGAGTGTCGCGACGGTCGTCTGGGCAAGGCCGCGCTCCTCGTACAGCGCTTCCCACAGCTCGGCGACGGTGGCCTCTCCTCGCTCCCAGAGCAGTCGGAGGATGGCGAGCTGGAGCTCGGTGAGCTCGTGGCGTTCGGGCATCGGGGCTCCTGAGTTGAATCTACACGTGTAGTTTTACAGCTGTAGTTCCCGTCTGTCAAGCGTCAGTTTCCTGGAAGCCCGCTCGTTGTTGCTGCTCCGACACGCGGGTACCTTCCGCTCGCACGCGAGGCCTCGCCGCAGCACTACCGCCTGGAGCACCGCTTCTCGATGACAGCGCAGAACGCCGTCTTTCTCTTCGTGCTCGTCCTCGCCGTCGGCTTCTTCTCGCTGAACGTGCAGCGGCTCGTGAGCTATCTCCGGCTCGGCTACGCGGAGGGCCGCACCGATCATCCGCTGACGCGGTTGAAGAACGTCCTGGTGATCGGGATCGCCCAGAAGAAGATCTTCCGAGATCCGATCGCCGGCCCGATGCACGCCCTGATCTTCTGGGGATTCATGGTGCTCACCGCCGGCACGATCGAGATTGTCGTCGCCGGCGTCTTCCCGCGCTTCTCGTTCGCGCTGTTTCTGCCGGATGCGCTCTACCGGCTGTACTCGCTCTCGCAGGACGGCTTCGCGGTGCTCGTCATCGGCGCCGTGGGCTTCGCCATGTACCGCCGGCTGGTCGTGCATCCCAGGCGGCTCGAAGGCGACGACCTCGAGCACACGGACGCCCTGATCATCCTCAGCATGATCATGGGCCTCATGGTCACGCTGATCCTGTACACCGCGTTCGAGCTCGTCGGGAATCCGGCGGCGTACGGCATGGAGAAGGTCGTCTCCCGCCCACTCGCCATGGTGCTGGGAGCCGTCGTCTCGCCGGACGCGGCGCACGTCGGGGAGCGGATCTTCTGGTGGGCGCACGCCCTGCTGATCCTCGCGTTCCTCAACTATCTGCCGTACTCGAAGCATCTGCACGTCGCGTCGTCGCTCATCAACGTCTACCTGTCGAACACGAGCGGCCCGGGCCCGAAGGGCGTGATGCGCTACATGGACCTCGAGGCCGACGTCGAGCAGTTCGGCGCGAGCGACGTGGAGCACCTCTCGTGGAAGAACCTCCTCGACGGGTACTCGTGCACGGAGTGCGGCCGGTGCACTGCCGCCTGCCCAGCCAACATCACCGGCAAGCCGCTCAGCCCGCGCAAGATCATCGTCAACACGCGGCAGCGGCTGATGGAGAAAGCCCCGGTCGTGACGGGCGACCGGATGGAGTTCCTGCGCCCGGCGCTGCTGCACGGCGAAGGAGACGATGCGGGTGCGGCGACGGTGGAGCAGGTGCTCGAGCATCGCCTGCTCGACACCTACATCACCGAGGAGGAGCTCTGGGCCTGCACGAGCTGCCGCGCCTGCGTCACGGAGTGTCCCGTGTCGATCGATCAGCTCGACGTGATCAACCAGATGCGCCGCAACCTGGTGCTCACCGAGTCGCGCTTTCCCGAGGAGCTGCAGCCGGTGTTCGAGTCGCTCGAGCGCAACGGCTCGCCGTGGGCATTCCAGGCGGCCGACCGCGCGGCGTGGGCCGAAGGGATGAACATCGCCACGATGGCCGAGCTCGCGGAGCGTGGTGAGCAGCCGGACGTGCTGTTCTGGGTCGGCTGCATGGGCTCGTTCGACGACCGTGCCAAGAAGATCACCGTCGCCTTCGCCCGGATCCTCCAGGCGTGCGACATCCGGTTCGCCATCCTCGGCCAGGAGGAGAGCTGCCACGGCGACCCGGCGCGCCGGATGGGGAACGAGTATCTCTACCAGATGCTGGCGAAGGGGACGATCGAGACGCTCGACCGGTACGCGGTGCGCACGATCGTCACCCACTGTCCGCACTGCTTCCACCAGATCGGCAACGAGTTCCCGCAGTTCGGCAGCAATTACGAGGTGATCCACCACTCGACGTTCATCGAGCGGCTGCTGCAGGAGGACCGTGTCCCCCTCCAGAGCGATGCCGGACGGAAGCTCACGGTCGCGTACCACGATTCCTGCTACCTCGGTCGCTACAACGACGTCTACGACGCGCCGCGCGAAACGCTCAAGCGCGCGCTGCCGGTGGTGAATCTCGTCGAGCCCCCGCGCAGCCGCGATCGCGGGCTGTGCTGCGGTGCAGGGGGCGGCCGGATGTGGATGGAGGAGCGCACGGGCAAGCGCATCAACCTCGAGCGCACCGAAGAGCTGCTGGCGACCGGCGCGGACACGATCGCCGTCGCCTGTCCCTTCTGCATGACGATGATCTCCGACGGCGTGAAGGCGAACGGCGCCGAGGTCCCGGTGGTGGACATCTCGGAGGTGGTGGCTTCCGCGCTGCTCACGTCCTCCAGCGCAGGGTCCAGAGCGTCACCGTCTGCCTGATCTCGCCATCGACGAACGGCCGCGCATCGCTCGAGTGCTCCAGCCCGAGCGCATCGCACTCGTCGAGGAACTCGCGCAGCGCGATGCGACCCGGATCGGCGACGATCGCCTCGCCGCCGCGCACCAGCGTCGCGGCGATCGCGTTGGCGACGAGCGATGCGTAGCGGTGCTCGTAGAGCACGTCGGACGCGACCACGACGTCGAACTTGCCGAGGTCGGGAGGAAGCGCGACCCAGTTGACCATCCGCGCCTCGATGCTCGCACCGGTCGCGGCGTGCACGTTCAGCCGGGCGAAGAGCGTGGCATCCTCGTAGTAGTCGGTGGCGGTGACGGACGCTCCGCCGAGCACCGCGCCGATCGCCACGACTCCGAGCCCGCACCCGAGCTCGAGGACGCGCTGGCCGGACAGGCGCAGCACCGCGAGCTCCTCCGACAGCACGCGCGCCGACGGCCAGAGGTCGGCCCAGTACGGCAGGCGCTCATCGCGATCGAAGTCGGCTTCGCTGATCAGCTCGTCCGCGTTCGCGGGCATGAGCAGCTCGATCGTCCGACCGGCCAGCTCGAGCGCCCGGGCCGTGGTGCGAAAGCGCCGGGTCAGCTCGTCGCGCAGGCTCGCGGCCTCGGTGGAACCGTTCACGCGGGAAACCGGTCGGTGCCGCCGAGATCCCCGTCCAGGGGAAGCGCTCGAAGTCGTGTGCCGATGGGAGAGACCGTCTGATCCGACGGCACGATGAGGAGCGCATCGGCCGCCGACATCGACGTGAGCATCCCCGAGCTCTGCGCGCCCGTGAGCGTGGCGCGGAGCGAACCGTCGTCGTGCTCGTCGAGCACGCAGCGCAGGAAATGCGTGAGCGGGGCTCGGAGGACGACCTCCTCGCCCAGCACCACGGGAAGGGTCCGCCGGTGGGGACGCGCGGCGCCGGCGAGCGTGCGGAGCAGGGGCCGGCCGAACAGCTCGAAGGTGACGAGCGCCGAGACGGGGTTGCCCGGCAGTCCGAGCCACGGAGCGCCGAAGAGTCGCCCGAAGCCGATCGGCGCGCCGGGCCGCATGCGCACGCGCCAGAGCGAGAGCATGCCTCCGAGCTCCGTCACGACGTCGCGGGTGAAATCGAAGTCGCCGACCGACACGCCGCCCGAGGTGACGATCAGATCGCATCCCTCGGCCGCGCGCAGCCGCGCGGCGAGTGCCGCGGGCTCGTCGGGCGCGATGCCGATCGGCACGGCCTCGCCCCCCGCCGCGCGGACCGCCGCCTCGAGCGAGTAGCTGTTCGACGAGACGATCCGGCGTCCGTCGAGCACTTCGGCGAACGACTCCAGCGCGACGAGCTCGTCGCCCGTGGCGAGGATCGCGACGCGTGGCCGGCGATGGACGACCGGCCGCGCCCTGCCCACGGACGAGAGCACGCCGATGTGTGCGGGGCCGAGCAGCGTGCCGGCGCGCATGACGAGCGTCCCGCGACGGACGTCCTCGCCCGCCGCGCGCACGTTGGCGCCGGCGTCGCGATCGTCGCGGATCTCGACGAGGTCGCCGGCCGAGCTGGTGTCCTCCACGCGCACCACGCAGTCCGCGCCCGACGGAATCGGCGCGCCGGTCATGATGCGAGCCGCCTCTCCGTCGCCGACGACGCGCGTTCCGCGGGCCCCCGCGGCAATCGTCTCCACGACGCGGAGTCGAGCCGGGGCCGCCGGCGATGCGCCGCGCACGTCCGCGGCGCGAACCGCGTAGCCGTCCATGCTCGCGTTGTCCCAGAGCGGCAGCGAGACGGGCGAGACGACGTCCTGCGCGAGCACACGCCCGAGCGCGTCGCGCAGATCGATCGTCTCGTTGCCGACGGCGCCGATGCCGCCGAGCATGTGCGCGCTGGCTTCGGCCGCGCTCAGCCGCGTGAGGCTCACGACGGCGGGAGTCGCATCGAGACGAGCCGCACGGCGAGCGAGTCCTGCACGCGCTCGACCGCCTTCGTCGGCACGCTGTAGTTGTTGCACAGGAGGCTGAAGATCAGCATGCGTCCGTCGGCGGTCGTGACGTAGCCCGAGAGCGACCGCGCCTTGTCGACGTAGCCCGTCTTGGCGCGCACGTTGCCGGCCGCCGGGGTTCCGCGCAGTCGCGTGCCCAGCGTGCCGTCCACACCGGCGACCGGGAGCGCGTCGTAGAACACGCGGAAGTCGGGGTGCCGGCGCATCGCGTCGAGCACCTTCACGAGCGTGCGCGGGCTCACGAAGTTGTGCCGCGACAATCCGCTCCCGTCTCGCACGGCGAAGCCATCGGGCTCCGCGCCCCAGGCGACGAGCTGGGTGCCCACGACGCGCTGCGCGCTGTCGGCACGCCCGATGCCGGTGACCTTGCGGGCCACACTCTTGAACAGCAGCTCGCCGATCTGGTTCTGCGACGGCTTCTCGAATGCGGGCAGCACGTCGCGCAGCGGCAGCGATCGGAGCGCGACGAGGGAGTCGAGCGCCGCCGTCGTATCACTCCGCGACTCGTCGACGGCGACGCCGCGCGAGCGCAGCGCCTCCCGCAGCGCGGCGACGAACGCGCCGGGATGGTCGCGCAGCGCGAGCGCGAGCACGGCGGTGTCGCCCGCCGTGATGGTACCGGCCACCAGCACGCCGGCACGCGACGAATCGTACCCGGCGGTGAGCCGAACGCGGCGCCGCGTACTGTCGGAGCCGGAATCCGGACGCGCGACGGTCGTGACCCGGACGAGGAGCGGCGGATGGGTCGCCGCCGGCCGCGTCGTGACGGTCGCCGGCACGCCGGCGCGCGCACC
>DASTSX010000288.1:0-7171 GCA_035760455.1 Gemmatimonadaceae bacterium
CCTCGACTCGCTCCGCTCGCTCGGGATGACGTTCCGCTGTCATCCCGAGCGCAGCGCGACGCGCGGCGTCGAGGGATCCGTACGCCCTTCCATACTCGACAACCGACCACCGAGCCCGCGATCCAACCAGCGAACTCACTCGATTCGCCACAATGACGTCACATGACGCCGACGTGATCGTCGTGGGAGCCGGGCTCGCCGGCTTGGTCGCGGCGGCCGAAGCGGCCGACGCCGGCCGCCGGGTGCTGCTCCTCGATCAGGAGGGAGAGCAGAGTCTCGGTGGCCAGGCGTTCTGGTCGCTCGGCGGGTTGTTCTTCGTCGACTCGCCCGAGCAGCGGCGACTCGGCATTCGCGACTCGCGCGAGCTCGCGCACCGCGACTGGATGACGACGGCCTGCTTCGACCGGCCGGAGGACGCGTGGCCGCGCCGATGGGCCGAGGCGTACCTGGACTTCGCCGCGGGGGAGAAGCGCGCGTGGCTCCGCGCGCAGGGCATGCGCTGGTTTCCCTTCGTGGGCTGGGCGGAGCGCGGCGCCGCCGGCGCGAGCGGTCCGGGGAACAGCGTGCCGCGGTTCCACGTGACGTGGGGGACGGGCCCCGGCGTGATGGCTCCATTCGAGCGCCGCGTCCGCGCGCACGCGGAGACCGGGCGCGTGACGCTCCGGTTCCGCCATCGCGTGCGCGGGCTCGTCGTGACGAACGGCGTGGTGCACGGCGTGCACGGCGACGTGCTGGAGCCGGCCGCGACGGCGCGTGGCGTCGAGAGCTCGCGCGTCCCCGTCGGCGAGTTCGCGCTGCACGGCGGCGCCGTGATCGTGACGTCGGGCGGGATCGGCGGGAACCACGAGCTCGTTCGGCGATACTGGCCCGTCGATCGCCTCGGCGCCGCGCCGGCGTTCCTGCTCTCGGGAGTGCCGGCGCACGTCGACGGCGAGCTGCAGCAGCGCGTGCACGAGGCGGGGGCGCGGCTGATCAACCCCGACCGGATGTGGCACTACACCGAAGGGATACGGAACTGGGCGCCGATCTGGCCCGCCCACGGCATCCGCATCCTGCCGGGCCCGAGCAGCCTCTGGCTCGACCCGTTCGGCGAGCGGCTCCCCTACCCGAACATTCCCGGCGCGGACACGCTCGGCGCGCTGCAGCACATCACGACGCACGGCCATCCCCACACCTGGTTCGTGCTCAACCGCGCGATCATCAAGCGCGAGTTCGCCCTGTCGGGCAGCGAGCAGAATCCCGATCTCACCGGCAAGAGCATTCGCCTGACGTTGCGGCGCGTCGGCAGATCCGTGCAGCCGCCCGTGCGCGCATTCATGGATCACGGCTCGGACTTCATCGTGCGCGCCAAGCTGCGCCAGCTCGTCGACGGAATGAATTCCGTCGTCGCCGAACCGGGAGCGCCGCGCGTGGACTACGACACGGTCGAGCGCGTGGTGCGCGACCGCGATCTGCAGATCGCGAACGAGGTCGGGAAGGATCCACAGCTCGCGATCGTGCGCGGCGCGCGCCGCCTCCTGAGCGAGCGGCTGGTGCGCGTCGCGAAGCCGGCGAGGCTGTTGGATCCGGCGGACGGGCCGCTGATCGCCGTGCGGCTGAACGTGCTGACGCGGAAGTCGCTCGGCGGACTCGAGACGGACCTCGACGCGCGCGTGCTCGGCGGCGACGGGCGGCCGATCCCCGGGCTCTTCGCCGCGGGCGAGGTGGCGGGCTTCGGTGGGGGCGGCATGCACGGCTACCGCTCGCTGGAGGGCACCTTCCTCGGCGGCTGCCTGTTCAGCGGCCGCGTCGCCGGCCGCGCGGCGGCGGCGGCGCCCTGAGGTTCGGCGCGGACCCGCGGCGCGCGCCGCGCTAGGGCGACTCCCAGTCGGCCGTCTCGGAGAGCCGGCTGTCGACGTGCTGCACGCCGCGCACCCCCTCGATGGCGGCGACGACGCGCGTCGCGTCGGCCGGCGGCAGGTTGCCATGCAGCCTCACCGTGCCGTCCTCGACGACGATGTCGATGTCGCTCGCGCGCTCGACGTGCCGGCCCAGCTCCGCGCGGACCCGGGCGACGATCCGGTCGTCGCTCGCGTCGTCGTCCGTGAAGCGGCCGCGCGTCTCGGCGATCAGCCCCTTCGCGCGATTCCGCGCGTCGTGCATCGCCTTCTCGGCGTCACGTCGTCCCTTGCGGAGCATGCCGAGCGCCTGATCCTCGACGAGATGCCGGCGTCGCGCGCCGCGCTCCGGATCGAGGAAATACATCAGCGCGGCTCCGATCCCCGCGCCGACGAGCAAAGTCATCGTCCGGTCCTGACGATCGCCGTTCATCGTCGCCTCCAGTGCACGAGCTCGGCGGCCACGATGGTCGCCCACGATACGGGTCCTTCAATCGGCGTACCACGACGGCGGGACGCTTCGAGCGCCGACCAACGGCTGGATGCGGCAACGGCCGGGTACGGAACCGAAACGGCCGGATCGCTCCTCTCCATGCCGCGCGGCCTCTCACGCGCGCTACGCCGACCGCCGGCTCTCGCGCCCCGCGCCGTCGAGCGCCTCGCGCACGCGGCGCGTCAACATCTCGGGGGTGAACGGCTTCTCGAGGTAGCTCACGCCGCGCAGGAGGACGCCGTTCTGGATGGCCGAGTCGGAGGTATAGCCTGACATCAGCAGCAGGGGCGCCTTCACGCCGCGCTCGCGGAGGGTTCGCGCGAGCTCGGGGCCCGTGAGCTGCGGCATCACGACGTCCGAGACGATCAACTGGATGGCGTCGCCGAGCCGTTCGATGGAGCGGAGGGCCTGCTCGCCGTCGTTCGTCTCGACCACGTCGTAGCCGGCCTGCCGCAGCACGCGAATCGCCACCGCGCGCAGGTCGGCGTCGTCTTCCGCGAGCAGGATGAGCGCGGACCCCTTCGTCAGCCCGCCGGCCGACGGCTCGTCGGCGGGCGACTCCTCGGGCGCCGCCCCCTCGGCCGCGTCGGCGCGGGGGAGGAAGATGCGGAACGTCGTGCCGACGCCCATCTCGCTGTGCAGGATGATGTGACCGCCGCTCTGCTTCACGATGCCGTAGATCGTCGCCAATCCGAGTCCCGTCCCCTGCCCGGGCGGCTTCGTCGTGAAGAACGGCTCGAAGATACGCTGCCGGAGCGCCGGGTCGATGCCGCACCCCGTGTCGCTCACGGCCATCACGACGTATTCGCCCGCGGGCACGTCGCGGTCCGCGTTCGAGATGCCCGATGCCACGACGTGGTTGGAAGTCTCCACGACGAGCGTTCCGGAGTCGCCCATCGCGTCGCGTGCGTTCACCGCCAGGTTCATGAGGACCTGCTCGACCTGTCCCGGGTCCGCGCGCACCGTCCACAGGCCGGGCGCGAGCCGCGTCTCGACCTGGATGCTCTCCACGATCAGGCGGCGGAGCATGCTCTCGATGTTCGCGATCGTCGCGTTGAGGTCCAGGTCCTGCGGTCGCAGGACCTGCTGGCGGCTGAACGCGAGGAGCTGGCGCGTGAGCGCGGCGGCACGCTGTGCGGCGTTCACGATCTCCCCGACGTCGTTCCGCGTCGCGCCTTCGGGCAGATCATCGAATGCGAGCTGGCCGTAGCTCAGGATGGCCGTGAGCATGTTGTTGAAGTCGTGCGCCACGCCGCCCGCCAGCTGCCCCACCGCTTCCATCTTCTGCGACTGTTGGAGCTGCGCCTCGAGCCCGCGCTGTCGCGTGACGTCCAGCATCACGCCGACCACGCGCGACGGCCGCGTTCCGCCGTCGGGAGCCGACACCCCGCGACCCTTCACGTAGATCCAGCGGATCTCGTGCGCCCCGGCCTCGAGACGGAACTCGATCTCCTGCGGCGCAGCGCTCTCGGTCATTGCGAGCATGGTGGCTCTCACCCGCTCCAGGTCGTCGGGATGAACCAGCGCGAGGCACGCTTCGAGCGTCCATCGCTCGTCGATGCCGGGGTTCGGACCGAACCCGGGCCATGAGTGGGACGACGACCAGTGGAGCTCGTCGCTCGGAACGTCCCACTCCCACGTCGCCATCTGCGCCGCGTCGAGCGCGAGCCGCAGCCGCTCGGCGCTGCGCGCGAGCTCCTCCTGATCGCGCCGCCGTTGCGTGACGTCGTGCAGAACGACGAGGACCAGTCCGCGATCCCCGACGACGGAGCGCGAGGCTGCCAGCGAGCAGCAGGTCGATCGACCTGAGGAATGCTCGAACCAGAGCGCATCCACGGCCGTCCGATCCTCCGACCGCAGCCGCGACAGTCCCGCCAGCGCCGGCCGCTGATCCTCCCGCGCGAAGTCGGACAGCGAGCGGCCCTGCACCGAAGCGAAGTCGCATCCGAGCAGGTCCAGCGCGCGCACATTGGCCTCCACGATCGTCCCGGCGTCGTCGAGCACCAGGATGGCATCGTGCGCGTTGGCCATGAGGCCGGCGTACTTCTCGCTCGAGACGCGCGCCTGATACGCCATGCGCGTGGCGTAGGACTCGAGCTGGGCTTGGGCGCTCGCGAGTTGCTGCTGGCTGTCGCGGAGCAACTGGTTGGTGCGCACCACATCCTCGACGCTGGAGATGAACAGGTCGAGGATCTGTTCCTTGTCGGCGGTGATGGAGAAGGTGGTGCCGAGGAAGGCCACGTTCACGCCCATGCTCGCTCGGACGTTCCGCCGAAGCTTGGGCCGATCGACGACGTTCCGCACACGCGCGAGCAGGTGCTCCGGGTCGTAGGGCTTCGTCACGTAGTTGTCGGCGCCACACTCGAGCCCGCGCACGATGTCGAGCGGATGGTTCAGGCTCGTCAGCAGCACGACGGGGGTGTCGAGCGACTGCGTCAACTCCTTCAGGCGGCGACACAGCTCGTAGCCGTTGATACCCGGCATGACGACGTCGGTGAGGATGACGTCGTAGGCGCACGTGCCGACCCGCGCCAGTGCGCCCTCCGCACTCTCCGCGTGGTCCACCTCGTACCCCTGCTCCTCGAGGAGGGCACTGAGCGCCATGGCCTGCGTGGCACTGTCTTCGACGACGAGAATGCGCTGACTCATGAAGGGGTCCTGGTGAGCAGTTGGATCAGGTAGTCTCCGATCTCTTCCAGTGGTAGTACGGCCCCGACGACGCCGGCCCGCACGGCTTCGTGCGGCATGCCATATACGATCGAGGTCGTTTCGTCCTGCGCGATGACGTGGCCGCCGGCGCTCGAGAGCACACGGAGCCCGTCCACGCCATCGCGGCCCATGCCCGTGAGGATGACCGCCGCCGCCCGCGCCCCGTGGCTCCGGGCCACGCCGGCGAAGAGTGCGCTCGCCGATGGCCGGAAGCCCTCTATGGGATCAGTGTCGGCAAGTCGGATCGAAGCTGAAGCGGTCATCAGATGGCGACCGTCGGGCGCGATGTACACGGTTCCGGCGTGCATCCGCTCGTCGTGATCGGCCACTTTGACCCGCACCTTGCACTCTCCGGCCAGCCAGTGAACGAGTCCACCGACGAAGCCGGGAGCGATGTGCTGGACGACGAGAAACGAGGCGGGCACGTCACGGGGAAGGCCACGAAGCACCTGCCTGAGCGCCGCGGGTCCGCCGGTCGATGCCGCGATCGCGACGACCTGCGGCACGACGCCGGTTCCCGTGTTCGCGCGTCGCACGCCGTGGTACGACATCGCAGGCATGGAGCGCGGTGTCCACCGACGGACCACCTTCACCTCCGCCATCGCCTTCACCATCGCCAGGAAGCGCCCACGCGCCTCCTCGAAGCGCGACGAGAGCGCGGACGGCGGCTTCTCCAGCACGACGAGCGCTCCCGCGCCGGCCGCGGCCAGCGAGAGGTCGACGTCGGTCGGGCGAGTCGAGGACACCACGACGATCGAGGTCGGAGCGCGCTGCATGATGGCCTCGGTCGCCTGGAATCCGTCCATGACGGGCATCTGGACGTCCATCGTGATGACGTCGGGCCGAAGATGCAGCGCGAGCTCGAGCGCCTCGCTCCCGGTGCGCGCTTCACCCACGACGTCGAACGACTCGTCACTCCGCAGGATCGCGACGATCAGCGCGCGATCGGTGGGCGAGTCGTCGGCGACGACGACGCGAATCGGCGCCCTCATGAGGCGAGCAGCTCGCGCACGACGTCGAGCAGATGCTGCTGATCGAAGCTGGACTTGCCCACGTAGGCGTCCGCGCCCGCCTCGAGCCCGCGCGCGCGATGCTCCGCCGACTCGAGCGCCGTCACGAGCACGACGGGCGTCTCGCCCATTCGCTTCGAAGCACGAATGGCGCGACAGAGCGCGAACCCATCCATGCGCGGCATCTCGACGTCGGCGACCACGAGGTCGAACGACCGTTCCTGTAGCATGCGCCATGCATCGGCACCATCCACCGCGGTGAGCACCTGGTAGCCCGCGGCCTCGAGAACGCTCTGCTCGAGCGTCCGCGTGGTGATCGAGTCGTCCACCACCAGCACGCTTGCGCGCCGCTTCGATTCCACGCTCGGCGCGAGCTGCGCCGTCACCGTCGCTCCGGCGTCGGTGCCCGCGTCGAGGAGAGACAGCGTGTTCACGACCAGCGCGACCCGCCCCGATCCGAGGATCGCGGCGCCGGTGATGTGCGGCGCCGGTCGGCCCACGTCCGGAAGGTGCCGAACGATCACCTCCTGTTCGGCCACCAGCGCGTCGACCAGCAGCGCGAGGCGCTTGGGTCCGGAGCGCAGCAGGATCGCCGGCGCCACGTCCTCCAGCGGCCGGTGGCCGAGTGGCGGACCGAGCAGACGCGCCAGCCCGACGAGCGGCACCGGCCCATCCGGCGTGCGCAGCATCGCGCGACCTCCCGTCTCGGCGACCTCGGCGCGCGTGACGCGGAGCACCCGGTCCACGTGCACGTTCGGCACGACGAAGAGCTGGCCGCTCGCTTGTGTCACCACGCCGCGCAGCGTGGCGAGCGAGAGTGGACACTCGATCGTCACCGTCGTACCACCGCCCGGCGTCCACGTCGCGTCCACCGACCCCTTCAGTCGCTCCACCGCGCTGCGCACGATGTCGAGGCCGACGCCTCGTCCCGAGATCTCCGTCGCCTCCGCCCGTGTGGAGATGCCTGACTCGAAGAGAGTGCGCGCGAGCGCGCGCTCGTCGCCGTCCGCCGGTCGGCCGAGCGCGGTCAGCCGCGCGCGGAGGCGGTCGACGTCCACTCCCGCGCCGTCGTCCTGCACCTG
>DASTSX010000289.1:0-14454 GCA_035760455.1 Gemmatimonadaceae bacterium
TGCCGCGCCGGCGGCGTACGCGAACGGCCTCGGGAGCAGGAGCTTCCCGAGGCCGTTCCAACGAAACCCGCTCTCCAACCAACGAACTCACCGGTGTCGAGAGGCGCCGGTCGGAATCGAACCGACGAATAGCAGATTTGCAGTCTGCCGCCTTACCACTTGGCCACGGCGCCGAACCCTGAATGTAACCGCCCGCGTCCCCCGCACTCAAGCCGCGAGGATTGCACCTCACTGCTCCCGAGGCGCCTGCCCCGGCAGAGGCGGCAGCGGCGGACCGCTCAGATCCTCCCGATATCGCACCACGCGCAGCCTGTCGCCCGTGTCCTCCATCTCGTAGAGCTTCCCGCGCGCGTTTTGAAAGGGCTGGTGCACGATCAGCATCAGCTTCCCGTCGAACGAGCGGAACAGCATCCCGTGCCCGCTGTCGTTCCCGACCAACGGTTCGAGCTGCTCCCACGGGCCCTTCAGCTCTCCCGACTTCGAGCGCGCCAGCGTCTGCACATAGCCGTTGCGACCGAGCTCGTTCCGCATGTAGCTCGCCCACAGCATCAGCAGCGTACCGCTCTTCGTGCGGAAGAGCTCGGGTCCGTCCGTGACGTAGTGGTTCTCGCGCGTGCTCGGCGTCATCTGCGCGTTGATCCACGGCGCGTCCGACGCCTTGAAGAGATGGATCGGCTCTCCCGCCGCGTCGCTCAGGTCGTCCGTCAGCGGGATCGCCTCCATCGTGCCGTCCACCTTCTGGATCCACTCGTGCGCGTAGACCATCCACGGCTTCCCCGCGCGATCGACGTACAGCGTGCCGTCGAGCGTCATGAAGTTCGGCGGCGTCACCGGCGCGTCGAGCTTCATCAGCGTGAACGGTCCGCGCGGCGAGTCGCTCCCCGCGATGATCGTCGCGCGCATCAGGTTCGGTCGCGTCGTGTCGGTCGTCGTCAGCCGCTTCGCCGGATTGTGCAGCGTCGCGAACAGGTAGTACTTCCCCTTGTACACGTGCACCTCGGGCGCCCACGCGCCCACGCGCGGATCGGCCCAGCTGCTCTCGGGCGCCACGAACGCGATGCGCGGCCCCTCCCACCTCGCCAGGTCCTTGCTCGTGTAGTACAGCGTCCCCGTCCGCCCGTGCCCCGTGATCCGCGGCGACGCCGACGAGTAGAGGTAGTACGTGCGCGTCGCCTGCTCGGCGACGATCCACGGATCGTGCAGCCGGATCTCGGGGAGCCGGAGCCCCTGCTGCACCACCGGCGGCGTCGTCGCTGTGGCGCCGCTCGCGGCCTGTGCCGACACAGGGGTCGTGAGCTTCGGCGCGGCGAGAACCACCGCGGCGAGCGCGACGAGGAAGTGCGACGGACGGTGCACGGGCATCGAGACTCGGGTCAGGACGCGAAATCCTCTCACGCGACGCACCGGCGCGCCAGGGCGCGAGAGCGTGTGCGTCCAGCCCCGCCGGCTAGCGGCGATCGACGTTCCGCAGCCCGTGCTCGGCGACCGTGCGCGCGACGTCGGTCGACGTGATGATGCCGACGAGCTTCCCGTCGTCCACGACGAGCAGCCGGTGAACGCCCGCCGCCTTCATCTCCTCGGCGGCCCGCGTGATCGGCGACGTCGAGGGCAGCGAGCACACCGACCGCGTCATCACCTCGTCCACCGTGTGCTCCGCGAAGACGTCCCACTCCGGCCCCTCCGTGTCGGCGAACCGCTGCGTCGTCTCGGCGTCCGTCTCGGGCCACAGCTCGGCGTAATACGCGCTCGGAGCCGCGTCCTCCGGCTCGGATTCCGGACGCTCGGACCACTCGCCCAGCTCGCGCGTGTCGCGTCCCATGCGCGGCACCGGCGGATGCGTGGCCACGAACTCCAGCACGTCCGTCGCCGAGACCACACCGACCACTCGCTGGCCGTCCACGACCGGTGCGCCGCTCACGTGCCGTCCGACGAACAGCTCGGCCGCCTCGCGCAGCGTGGTGTCCGGCGTCACGCTCAGCACCTCGCTCGTCATGGCATCGCGGATCCGTAGCATCGCTCCCCCTTGGGTCCTCGTGGTCCGGCCTGCTCACTCCGGTTCGGAAGACCATACGTGATGGGGCGTCTGCCGTCTGTCAGACGAACGCTGACGGCCGCTTCCGGCGCGGGACTTGAAGAGAGCGCTGCCATGGCCGATCTGCGCCCCATCGACGCCCCCGCCGCCGATACCGCCGCCGCCGCCGTGTCGGGCGAACGGCGCGGAGCGCGACGCGCCCATTTCATCTTCTTCTGGAACCTGATCTTCAAGGCCCTGCGCAAGCTGGGCTCGCACGGCCGCAACTTCTACGCAGTCGTCGGGATCTTCCTCGTCGTCGGCGCGCTCATCGCCGTCCTCGGCACGCTCGCCTTCGCGCAGCTCGGCGACGTCGTCCGTCAGGGCCGCACACAGGCGTTCGACACCGCGGTGCTGCGCTGGATCGGCGAGCGCCACACGCCCCTCTTCACGTCGATCATGAACGAGATCACGCCGCTCGGCACGGGCGTGGTCGTGTTGACGATCGTCGGCGTCACCGCCGCCTTCCTCTGGGGCACGGTGCACAAGCACTCGGCGCGCCTGCTGCTCGCCGCGACCGCCGGCAGCATCCTGCTCAACAACGTGCTCAAGCTGTACTTCGACCGTCCGCGCCCCGAGGTGTTCGAGCGGTTGACGCACGCCGCCAGCTCGTCGTTCCCGTCGGGACATGCGATGAGCGCCACGGTGGTGTACGGCACGGTGGGCTATCTGCTGGCACGCCTGCACAAGCGCGCCTGGGCGCGCGTGCTCACGCTGCTCGTCGCGATCACGATGATCGTGTTGATCTGCTTCACCCGCCTGTACCTCGGCGTGCACTATCCGTCGGACGTGCTCGCGGGGATCATCATCGGCCTCGCGTGGTCGGGCTTCTGCATGGCCACGCTCGAGGCGTCGCTCGCCCTCGCCCGCCGCCGCGCACCGTCCAGCGTCGTCGAGGAGGCGCCCACCCCCGGCGAGCGCGTCGCCGCCGCCTCCGCGGGCGCCGCCCAGCGCGCGGCGCCCGCGTCACCGACGCACTAGCAGCGCGCCTGGAACGGTCGTTGCGCCCTGGCCGGACAGCGCGCGCCGGGGCGCGCGCCGCTGTGCGACTGGCCACCCGTACGCGGAGAGTGACCGATGGCTGCGAAGAAGAAGTCCAGCGGGCGCAAGTACGGTAAGAGCGCGAGCAAGCGCGTCGCGAGCGCGATGCGGCGCCGCAAGAAGGGCACACTGAAGAGTGGCAGCGGCCGGAAGGTGAAGAGCCGCGAACAGGCGATCGCGATCGGCCTCAGCGAGGCGCGCGAGAAGGGCGCGAAGGTGCCGCGCAAGCGGAGCGCGAAGAAGGGCGGCCGCAAGACGGCGGCGAAGAAGCGCAGCGGTCGCAAGGGCACGTCGCGGTAGCAAAGCAGATCCCTCGACTTCGCGCTGCGCGCTCGCTCGGGATGACGGCACTTGTCATCCCGAGCGAGCGAAGCGAGTCGAGGGATCTGCACCCCGAGCGGAGCGCCGCGCTCAGCGGTGCTCCGTCACCCCTACCTGCCGGCAGTACTCGAGCACCGGGCAGGTCGAGCACTTCGGCCTGATCCCCGTGCAGACGTGCTTCCCGAACGGCACGAGCCGCCGGTTGATCTCGATCCAGTATTTCCTCGGCAGCACGCGCTCGAGCGCGGCGAGCGTCGCTTCGGGCGTGCGCCCTTCGACGTAGCCCCAGCGGTTCACGACGCGCCACACGTGGACGTCCACGCTGATGCGCGGCACGTCGCGCGCGACGCCGAGCGCGAGATTCGCGCACTTGGGACCGACGCCGGCGAAGGACTGCAGCACCTCCGCGTCGGCGGGTAGCTCGCCTCGGAACTCCTCCACCGCGCGCCGCGCGATCGCGTGGATCTGCGCCGCCTTGGCGCCGTGGAAAGTCGACGAGCGGATCGCCGCGTCGATCTCCCCGATGTCGAGCGCGGCGACGTCCTTCGGCGTCGGCGCCTGCTCGAGCAGCGCGAGCGCCGTCGGCAGCGACACCTCGTCCGTCGTGCGAATCGAGATGATGCACGCCACGAGCTGCTGGAACAGCGTGCCGTAGCCGAGATCGCGCAGCGCGAACATCGCCGCGTCCGGCACGTCGGCGACGGCCGCTCGGATGCGGCGCATCACCTCGTCGATGTCGAACGGCAGCTTCGGGCCCTTCGACGTCGGCGGCGCCTTCCCGCCGCGCGTCGCCGCCGGCTTCGTACTCGTTCTCGTTGTGTTGCGCGCGCGTCGCATCGCCATGCCGGCCCGCGGCGGCAAGAACGACGCCCCCGACGAAGCCGTGCGCGAGCGACGGATCATGCGTCCGTTGCCCGCGCACCTCCGGTCACGCCGCTCTGCTCTCTCGCCGCTCGCGCCGCTTCGCCTCAGGCTGAACCTGGAGAAACAGCCGGCCCAGCGCGTCCACGACGCGATCGTGTCCCTCGCGCAGCAGCGCGGCGAGGATGTGCTTGCAGATCTGCTCGCGCCACAGGTGGTCGCCGCAGTCGCAGCGCGGATGCGACGTGGTGTACAGGTCCACCCAGTGGTCGTGATCCCCACCGGTGACGTGGTACCGGCCGTCACCCACCCGCTCGCCATGGAGCAGCAGGCTCCGTCCCAGGCGCTCCAGATCGACGCCGCCCACGGCGTCGATGTCGATCTTCGGATCTCTCATCGTCCTGCTCCCAATCCACGCGGAATCGTCCAGAATGGCCCCACTTCGGGCACCCGAATATTACCCGAAATATAGCCCCGAAGTTCCGCCGTGGACAGGGGTGACCCTACGCTTTAAGTGTGTGTGCTGCAACGTGTTGCATGGGCGGTGGCAATGCCGCGCCTCCGAACCCGCACTCCCGCTACTTCGCCGCCACCAGGAACGGCTGCGTCGTCGGCTCCGGGCTCCCGCCCTGCGGCTCGTCCGTCACGGCGACCGCCGCCAGCGAGTCCTTCGGCAGCGCGTAGGTCGCCTGCATCATCACCTCGCCGTCCGGCGTCGGCGAGAAGGTGCCGGCGCTGATCTTCGCCGTCGGCGTCACGAGCCAGAGCTGGTACGTGCGCCCCGCCCTCGGCATCGGCACCTGGTGCGCCACGAACGTCCAGGCGTCGTGCCGCTGGTCCCAGAACATCATCCCGGTCGGCGCGGTCGGGCCGGTCGATGCGAGCGTCATGACGGCCACCTGCGGGCCCGTGAGGTTGGCGAGCATCCGGTCGCGTGACGCGACGGCGGCACGCAGCGAGTCCAGCGCGGCGAGCTGGGTGCCGTTCGCCGCCCGCGCGCTCACGAGGGCCTCGCGCAGCACGTCGCGCTCGCGGCTCGCCTTGACGAAGGCGCCCACGCCGAGGATCGCGATCACGCTCGCCGCCGTCGCCATCCAGGCCACCGGCCCGAATGCGAGCCGCCTGGGCGCCGCCGGTCGGATCGACGCCGCGTCGGCGCGCGTCGGCGCGCGCGCCGGCTCGATGCGCAGCGGCGGCGCCATCGTCGCGAGTGGATCGCCCGCCCCGCGGTCGGCCGCCGCGCGCGCCAGCAGCCGCGCGCGGATCCGGTCGCGCTGCGCAGGCGGCATCGCCAGTGGCGTGGCCGCGTAGGCGAGCTCGTTCGCCGTGTTCTCGAGCGCCGCGAGCTCGCGCTGGCATGTCGTACAGGTCGCGACGTGCGCCATCACCGCATCGCGCTCCGACGCGTCCAGCGCGTCGAGCGCGAGCGCCTCCAGCGCCTCGCGTGCCTGTTCGTGCGTCATGCCATCGTTCATCCCGCTCCTCCTTCGATGCCGAGCACCTGCAGCTGGCTGCGCAGCTTCTGCATCGCCAGCCGCATCCTCGTCTTCACCGTGCCGAGCGGCTGCCCGGTCCGTTCGGCGATCTCCGTCTGGCTCAACCCGCCGAAGTAGCCGAGCTCCAACGCCTCGCGCTGCTCCGCCGGTAGCCCGGCGAGCGCGGCCACCACGATCCGCCGTCGCTCCGACGCCTCGGCGTCGAGCCCGGGATCCCCGTCCGCCGCCTGCTGCACGACGACCTCTCCGTCGTCGCCCTCGAGCGGCTCCTCGCGCCGACGGCGCACCGCGCGCACCCGATCCAGCGCCCGGCTGCGCGCGATGGTCAGCAGCCAGGTCTGCACCGCCCCGCGCGTCCGGTCGAACCGCGCCGCCTGCCGCCACGCCTGCCAGAACGTCTCCTCGACGACGTCCTCGACGTCGTCGGGGTGCCGCAGCAGGCGAGACACGACGCCATGGACGACGGCAGACCAGCGGTCGTACAGCGCACCGAGCGCCTGGTCGTCCCCGGCCGCCATCCGCCGCACGAGCACTTCGTCCTCCGATTCCACGGCACGCCCCATCCCGGGTGCCGCACCAGCCGGCGCGGCACTGTCCTGACCGAGATACGGCTGCGGCGTGGACGGTGGATTCATAGCGGGAGGAAGAATGTACAGTCGTCGCGCGAACACGGCGAACGGATCGAGCGCTCGAGCGTCGACGCTGGGGGGACGGCCACCCTGCTCGGATCGCCGTCACGTCGAGCGTCCACGTGCCACTCCCCACCCGATTATCCTGCGTCGATGCTCGAGCGCGACACGCCGCCGTACGCCGAGACGGTTCGCCCCCACGACCCCTACGCCGCACTCCGCCATCGCGAGTTCCGGTGGTTCATCGTGAGCCTGTTCACGATGGTCGTCGGGTCGCAGCTGCAGGCGGTCGTCGTCGGGTGGCAGGTCTACAACCTCACGCGCGATCCGCTCTCGCTCGGTCTCATCGGGCTCGCCGAGGCGCTGCCGTTCATCGCCATCGCGCTCCCCGCCGGCTATCTCGCCGACCGCCGCAACCGGCGCGCGATCAGCGTCGTCTCGCTGCTCGTCCTCGCGGGCTGCTCGGCCGCGCTCCTCGCCTGCAGCGCCACGCCCGGCCTGCTCGTGCGCGTCGGCGTCGTGCCGATCTACGCGACCATCTTCGTGAGCGGGATCGCGCGCGGGATCCTCCAGCCGGCGCGGCAGGCGCTCGGGGCGGAGATCATCCCACGGTCCGTGTATCAGAACGCCATCGCGTGGCGCAGCAGCACCTGGCAGACCGCCTCGGTGATCGGTCCCGCCATCGGCGGGCTCCTGTACGGCTTCGTCGGCGCGGTCGCTTCCTATGGAGTGGCGATGGCGCTCATGCTCGTCGCGCTCGGCGCCTTCCTCATGGTGCGCTACGCGCCCGAGTCACGCGCGCTCGCGGGTACCTCGATGTTCCACGAGCTGCTCTCGGGGCTGCGCTTCGTGCGGAGCGAGCACGCCATCCTCGCCGCGCTCTCGCTCGACCTCTTCTCCGTGTTCCTCGGGGGCGCCGAGGCGCTGCTGCCGGTGTTCGCCTCGGAGATCCTGCACGTGGGGCCGCAGGGGCTGGGGCTCCTCCGCGCCGCCCCCGCCGCCGGCGCCGTCACGATGGGGATCTTCCTCGCGCATCGGCCCCCCTTCCAGCGTGCCGGCCGGACGATGCTGCTCGCCGTGGCCGTCTTCGCGCTCGCCATCATCGGCTTCGGGCTCTCGCGCGACTTCTACCTGTCGCTCGCGCTCCTTGCGCTGAGCGGAATGGCCGATAACGTGAGCGTCGTCATCCGGTCCACGCTCATCCAGCTGCTGACGCCCCCGCAGATGCTCGGGCGCGTCTCGGCGGTCAATTCCATCTTCATCGGCTCGTCGAACGAGCTCGGGGCGTTCGAGTCCGGGGTCGCCGCGCGGCTCGTCGGTGCCGTGCCCGCGGTGGTGCTCGGCGGGTCGGCCGCACTGGCGGTGGTCGGGCTCACGGCGCGGCTCGTGCCGAGGCTGCGCACGTTGGGACGAATCGGCTGATCGTATCGCAATTTGTGCACTTTTGACCGTTTGGGATGCGCATCCTGCATTTTTCAGCGTAAATCCTTGCTTTGTTAGACCAATTCTCGCTAAATTGGTCGCTACTTCGTGCAATTTCTGCAGTTCAGCCGTCCATATCCTCAAGCCCGCTCCCATGACCGCCCCCGCCCACCCCACGCGCAAGATCGCCATCCGTGAGATGGCCTCGCGGCTTCCCAAGTCGCCGGCGAGCAACAACGGCGACGGCCTCGGCCACGTCCCGACCTCGTCCTACTTCGGCATCAACACCTTCGGCGCGCGCCAGATGCGCGACAAGCTGCCGAAGGACGTGTACGCCAAGCTCGTCGCGGCCATCCGGCACGGGAAGAAGCTCGACCTCGAGATCGCGCCGACGGTCGCGCAGGTCATCAAGGAATGGGCGATCAGCCGTGGCGTGACGCATTTCACGCACTGGTTCCAGCCGCAGACCGGCCTCACCGCCGAGAAGCACGACGCCTTCCTCAATTTCGACGACGACCGCCAGCCCCTCGAGTCGTTCACCGGGTCGCAGCTCATCCAGAGCGAGCCGGACGCGTCGAGCTTCCCGTCGGGCGGCCTGCGCGCCACCTGGGAAGCGCGCGGCTACACGGCGTGGAACCCGGCCAGCCCGGTGTTCATCGTCGAGTCGGGCGGCACGCGCACGCTGTGCATCCCGTCGGTGTTCATCGGCTACCACGGCGAAGCGCTCGACGAGATGACGCCGCTGCTGCGCAGCTCGGACGCGCTCTCCAACAAGGCCATCGAGCTGCTCGAGCTGCTCGGCGACAAGGGCGTGCACCGCGTCTTCACGACGCTCGGACCGGAGCAGGAGTACTTCCTCATCGACCGCAGCCACTTCGCGCTGCGCCCCGACCTCGTCATGGCGGGACGTACGCTGCTCGGCGCGCCGCCCGCGCGCGGCCAGCAGCTCGAGGATCACTACTTCGGCGGCATCCCGGAGCGCATTCAGGCGTGCATCGCCGAGGCGGAGCACGAGCTCTACAAGCTCGGCGTGCCGATCGTCACGCGGCACAACGAGGTCGCGCCCTCGCAGTTCGAGATGGCGCCGATGTACGAGGAGACCGACATCGCCGTCGACCACAACCAGATGGTCATGGCCACGCTGCGAAAGGTCGCGCTGCGGCACGGCCTGCAGGCGGTGCTGAACGAGAAGCCGTTCGCCGGCATCAACGGATCGGGCAAGCACTGCAACTGGTCGCTCTCGATCTCCGCCGACAACCCGGAGCTCGACGGCTTCAACCTGCTCAAGCCCGGCCGGACGCCGCATCAGAACATCCGCTTCCTCGTCTTCCTCGCCGCGGTGCTCAAGGGCGTGCATCGCCACGCCGGCCTGCTCCGCGCCGGCATCGCGTCGAGCGGCAACGAGCACCGGCTCGGCGCCAACGAGGCGCCGCCGGCCATCATCTCGGTGTTCATGGGCCAGAGCCTCACGGCCATGATCGAGTCGATCGCCGCCGGCAAGACGTCGGCGAACGCCGCGCAGGCGATGATCAAGCTCGGCGTCGCCAAGCTGCCGGAAGTGGAGAAGGACAACACGGACCGCAACCGCACGTCGCCGTTCGCCTTCACGGGGAACAAGTTCGAGTTCCGCGCCGTCGGCTCGTCCGCGTCGATCGCCTTCCCGATCGTGCTGCTCAACGCCGCCGTCGCCGAGGCGCTCGGCGAGATCATCGAGCAGGTGCGCGGCTCGATGAAGAAGAACAAGCCGGTGGAGGACGTCGTGCTCGCCGTCGTGCGCGAGGCGTTCAAGGAGACGGCGTCGGTCCGCTTCGAGGGGAACAACTACTCCGAGGAGTGGGTGAAGGAGGCGCAGAAGCGCGGGCTCCTGAACCTCCGCCGCACCCCCGAGGCGCTCGAGCAGCTCAACACGCGCCAGGCGAAGTCGCTGCTCACCAAGCTGAGCATCTTCACGAAGGAGGAGCTGGAGTCGCGCTACCATGTCCGCATGGAGCGCTACGTGAAGGACATCCTCATCGAGATGCATACGCTGAAGGAGATGATCGACACGTTCGTGCTCCCCGCGGCGTTCAGCTACTCGGCCACCCTCGCCGCCTCCGCGGCCAACGCGGTCAGCGCGGGGATCAAGGTCGTGCCGCAGGTCGCCGCGGCGAACGAGGTCGGTGAGCTCATCCAGTCGCTGCGCGAGCGGCGCGACGCGCTCGTCGACGCGATCGAGAAGGCCGAGGGCATGCACGACGATCTCGGCAAGCAGGCGAAGTTCCTCACCAGCACGGGCGCCGATTCGATGCTCGCCGTGCGCGAGGTGAGCGACAAGCTCGAGCTCGGGATCTCCGACGAGCTCTGGCCGCTGCCGAAGTACCGGGAGATCCTCTTTCCGGTGTGAGTCGCCGGCTCCCTCGACCGTAGAACGTTCGGAGGGCACAGCCGCGTCGCGGCTGTGCCCTCCGAGCATTCGGGCCGGCGTCGTCGTTCACCGTGGGGACACGCTCGTCCCCATCGCGAGGTACAGCGCGGCGGCGATCACCGCCGCGGCCACCAGGCTCACCAGCTGCAGCGCGCCGAGACCGAGCGAAGCCCACAGACCGGGCGGTCGCGCGTTCAGGTTCTCGAAGATCTGCAGCGTGTACTGCGCCGCGTTCTTGTTCGTGAGCGACTTCGGGAAGCGCGCCTTCACCGCGGCCACGATCGCCTCCGCCGTCTCCGGCGGGATCGTCTGGTCGTCGTCGGACACGGGCGGGAGCTTCGACTTCCGCAGCTCGTTCGTGATGCGCGCCTGCTTGTGCATCGCCGGCAGCGCGACCGCCATGAAGATCGCGAGATAGCGCGTCACCGGATCCTTCGTGAGCGCCGACGTCACGACGAGGACGACGATCGCGCCGACGCGGAACAGCAGCTCGATCAGATGATGGCGCGACAGCAGGATCGCCTGCAGGATCCATCCGCCGTCGAGCGGCAGCACCGGGAGCAGGTTGAAGCCGTTCAGCGCCACCGCCGTGACGCCGATCTTGACCAGTAGCGGTTGACCGATCGCCGCGCCGATGAACCCGATCGCCGCGCCGAGCACGATCCCGGGCAGTGGACCCGCGAAGGAGACGATGGCCTTCTTCCAGCCCGGCACGTTGTAGTGCCGCCCGCTCACCGCCGCGCCGAAGAACGGGATGAAGAACATCTTGAGGTTGCGGTAGCCGAACACGCGCATCGCGAGCCAGTGCCCCAGCTCGTGCACGAACAGCACGCCGACGAGGATCACCAGCATGTCGAGCGGCAGCCCGCCCGTGCCCTTCGTCGCCGCGAGCACGAACAGCCCGAGCGACACCACGAGCAGGATGAGCCCACTCTTCCCGCTCGAGCGTGCCTGCTGTAGCCGGTCGATCTCGGCGAGGATCTCCGGATACTTCGAGCCCGTCCCCTGCGCGGCGGTGACGCTCTCGCGGAACGACTGCGCGGTCGCGTGCTCGTCGGCCGTCAGCGGGGCGAACACGCCGCGCTGTACGTGGAACGCGCGCACCGCCGCGTGGTGCCGCTCGACCGACGCGCGCAATGCGTCGGCATCCGTGACCGGCACGAGCGACGGCGCCTTCGACTTCTGGAGCGCGGCCTGGTGCTCGGCCCACAGCGTGGGCGGCGTCGCGTTCACCTTGCGAACGATCGTGCACGACGACGGTGCGGCGAGGTCCGCCTTGCAGGACATCGACCACAGGAAGCGGCCCGGCGCCGTCTCGCTGACGATCTCCACGAACGTCTTCGTCGTCGGCGGGGTGTGGACGAGCCAGATCCGGCTGTGCACCCGCGCCCAAGCACGGCCGGACGCGTGGACGAACGTCGCCAGGTACGTCTTCGCCTGCTGCACGTCGTCGTCGACGACGTGCCAGATCGGAGAGCGGAAGCCGAGCGAGGTGAGCTGGTGGATCGGATGGGCGAGCCGCTGCGCGGCGAGCCCCGGGACCTGGTGCGGCTCGACCTCGAACGGTGCGAGCGTCTCGACGCACGGATCGTCGCTCGGGCTCGAGATCCGCACGCGAAACAGCTTGAGCATCGCGGCCGGGACGACGCTCGCGGGGTTCCCCCACCAGTACTCGCGGAGTGTGACGCGGCGGCTGTCGATGCGATAGAAGACGCGCGGCGGCCGCTCGGCCGGCGTCCCCCGTGCCGGCCCGACGGGCTCGGACGCGGTGGGCGCCTCGGGCGCGAGCTCTATGCCGTTCTGTGGGGGGACCCCGATGGCCATCGGCGACGGTTGAGAAGCGAGACGATGAAAGCCGCCGCGGGAGGGATCGCGGCCGGGCTCGCTTCATTGACGTCCAGAGGCGGGCCGACGTTTCGCCCTGCGGCCCGCCCCCGGGCAGTCGTGGCCGGCCGCTAGAGCGCCAGCTCCGTCACCGTGATGCCGAAATGCCGGGCCGCCGCTCGGATGTTGTTCGCCGCGAGTCGGCGCTCGGCCTCCGAGGAATGGTGGAACTGACTCAGCTCGGCGATCGCCGCCCGCGTGAGATCGGCGTCCACGAGGGGGAGCTCGCGCTGCTCCGGGAACGCGAAGGCGCTGTCCGGAAGCGCGCGCCGCTCCCGCGGGTCGAGCTTGCCGTTGTCGTTGATGTCGTACGGCGCCGCGAGCGGCCGCCACGTCGTATGCATGCTCATGTCGACTCCGGTTCGGCCAAGATGGGACGGGCGCACCTCAGACGGCGAGCGCCTGCAGTCGGGCGACGCGCTCCTCCGTCGGCGGGTGCGTGGAGAACAACTTCGCCACGCCGCCACCGCTGAACGCGAGTGGGTTCACCTGCGCGAGCGGTGCCGCCGCCGGCGCCACGTGCATCGGGATCCGGTGCGCGCCCGCGTCCAGCTTGCGCAGCGCGCTCGCCAGCGCGAGCGGCCGGCCGCTGATCTGCGCACCCACCGCGTCCGCCTTGAACTCGCGCTGCCGGCTGATCGCCAGCTGCACGAGCGACGCGGCGATCGGCGCGAGGATCACCATCAGCAGCCCGAGGATCGGGTTACCGCCCTCCTCGTCGTCGCGACCGCCCGTGAACATTCCCATCCACGCCAGGTTGCTGATCGCGGCGGCCATCGTCGCCGTGACCGTCTGCAGCAGCATGTCGCGGTTCTTGATGTGCGCGAGCTCGTGGGCGATCACCCCTTCCAGCTCCTCGCGGCTCACCAGACCCATGATCCCTTCGGTCACGCACACCACGGCGTGCTCGGGATTGCGCCCGGTCGCGAACGCGTTGGGCTGCGCCTGCGGCGCCACGGCCACCGTCGGCATCGGCAGGCCGGCGCGCTGGCGCAGCCGGTCCACCATCGCGTAGAGCTCCGGCGCTTCGGCCGCCGTCACCGTGCGCGCGCCGTACATGCGCAGCACCATTTTGTCGGACGCGAAGTACATGAAGAAGTTCATCGCGCCGGCGAAGATCAGGGCCATCATCATCCCGCCCTGTCCGCCGATGTATCCGCCGATGGCCATGAAGAGCGCGGTGAGCGCGGCCATCAGCACGAAGACTTTGACGTTGTTCATCCTGCGGTTCCCCTGGTGTCGCATGCGGCGGCGGCGGCGGATGCTCGGCGCGGTGGCGCATGCTGGCTCGCCCGCACGGCCATCGATCGGATGGCGCGGCGAGACACGCGTGTGCTGCGAGAGACGCGCCGCGCGTGCCGGATGGCGCGCGCGGCGTCGGGCTCAGCCGAGTGGCGGAGCGCGCGATGCGGGCGCGGGTTGGCCCGGCGGCGCGACGCGAAGGGCACACGTCTCCACAGTGACGCCGGGAGCGCGCGGTGCCAGCCATCCGAGCGACCAGCCGGACGCATGCGCCGCGCCCGTCCCGCGCGGACCGTCCGCGGCGGCGCCGGGTGCGTGGACCCGGGTGATGGCGGGCCCGCTCACACGCAGCGCGGCCGTGTGCGAGGTCCGGGCTGGCGCCCTTGGCGCCTCGTGCGCCCGGTCGATACGGCGCCCCGCGTGCGACGACGCCGTCGCGATCGTAGCGCGCGCCTCGTGCACGAACCGCACGGCGAGGCCGGCGCGGCTCACGAGCAGTGCGACGACGATCAGGACGATCATCGTGGATCCGCCAGCAAGGCGATGGTGCATGGCGGCACGGGTGCGACCGAAGTGCGTCACGCCATATGTACCGCGATCCACGACCTGAAGTTCCGCCGAGCCGGCCGCAGCGGTACGCCCGGGCAGCGGAAGCCGGCCGAGCCGCATCGGGCGGTCGTCCGTGGCCCGGCACCGAGCCAGCGCGATGCCGACGCGAACGAGCGAGCGGCACATGGCGCGCCCCTGCGACGGCGTGGAGCGCATTCATGCTACGTCGGTAGCATGGCGCTGCTTTTGTAGCATATCCGGGCCGCCGGCGTTCCGGGCCGTGTGCCAACCAAATGGTGCCGCGCGACTGTCCTATCGGGAGCAGCCGGCAGTCGTCTTGCCTGACGTCCAGCGTTGTGCTACGCTTGTAGCCGTGTGCGACTTGTGTAGCAGGAGCGGCGGCCTCGTTCGTCGCGTGCGTTGGCTCGCTCGCGTGAGACCGCGCGTGCATGGGTTCGGCGCCGGACTAAGCAGCATGACACGGCGGCGGCATCACAGCCGTAGTACGGTGGTCCACCTCGTTCACCGGGCGTC
>DASTSX010000290.1:0-2797 GCA_035760455.1 Gemmatimonadaceae bacterium
GAGCGTTCGATGAACGCCTCGGGGATGCCCATGCGGAGAATCTACGGCAGGCGCCGCAGATTCTCCGCTACGAGCGAGTACTCGTCGTCCACGGCCAGCAGGATGACGTCCGCGACGATCGAGCGGGGATAGCCGTAGGTCGGGTCGTACTGTACGTCGAGCCGCGCGGCGTGCTGGCCCAGCCGGGTACGAACGTCCTCGAACAGCTCGTCGACGCGGGGCCACGGCCCGACGCTGGTGCTCGCCGGCTGGCCATCGCGCGTGCGCACGACGGAGACGATGACATCGTTGCGCACGACGATCCGCACGCGCTCGGTCACGTCCGACGGGCAATAGCACGAGCGACGGAAGTCGAACTCGTAATCGTGGATGTTGGCGCTCACCCACCGCTGTCGATTCCGCGCGAGCTCGAGCTCCGCGTCGGAGCGTGCGGACTCCGTGGTGATGGAGCAGGATGCGACGGAGGCGAGGAGCAGGGTGCCGGCCGACCGTCGTACGCGACGCATCGAGGGAGTCAGACGACGAAGGAACGCGCTCATGCCCCGCCCAACCCCGCTTCCCCGGAGCGCCGTCACCCGGGGCGGTCGGAGTGGCCGAGCGCGCGGTCCGGGGCGACCCGGTCGCGCACGAGCTGCTTCAGCTCCTTGAGCTCGGGGAACCTGCCACGATCGGCGCGGGACCAGAGCGTGACGTCGTCGAGCGCGATCTCGAACACGCCCTCTTCGCCTGGCCGGAGCGCCACCTCGGCGAGCTCGCGCTCGAAGGTCACGAGGAG
The DNA here is from genome assembly GCA_035760455.1 of Gemmatimonadaceae bacterium. Taxonomy (GTDB): domain Bacteria; phylum Gemmatimonadota; class Gemmatimonadetes; order Gemmatimonadales; family Gemmatimonadaceae; genus AG11. Next base: position 776 of record DASTSX010000290.1, read on the forward strand.
CTCCTGCGCCATCCAGGCGGCGCGGAGCAGCCACCGGCACCGGGGGCAATAGGTGATGCGGACGACGTGCACGCGCCGCCGGACTACGGCTTGATCTGCACCGGCGTGCCGTCGGGCACGGCGTGCCAGATCTCCTCGATCTCCTGGTTGGACAGGGCGACGCAGCCGTTGGTCCAGTCGTTCTGGCGATGATCCTTCCCCGCCTGGCTGAACTCCTTCGGCAGGCCATGGATCATGATGTCCCCACCCGGGTCGACGCCGAGTGCGGCGGCGCGAGCGCGGTGCGTGTCGGTCGGGTACGACAGGCGAAGCGCCAGGTGGAACTTGCTCGCCGGGTTGTGCGCAGTGATGCGGAAGACCCCTTCGGGGGTCTTCTGGTCGCCCGCCCGTTCCTTGTCCCCTACCGGCTTGCTCCCGAGCGCGACGAAGTAGCTGCGCACCGGGACGCCGCGATTGTAGAGGATCAGGGTCCGCTCGCGCTTGTAGACGACGATGCTGTCGGCGGCGGTGGGTCTGGCCAGCCGCACCGTAGCGGGGATCGGCACGGCGTAGAGCGGCTCGATGCTCTCGGAGCTCTTGACCGAGACGACCGTGCGGGGATCGACGCGGGTGGTCGTGACGACGCTCCGCGGCGCGGCCGCCGTCATGGCGACCGCGTCGGCGGGCGCGAGGACCGGAGGCTCGATCGGCGATTCGTTGGCCGGCCGCGGCACCGAGACCGAGGTCGCAACGACGGCGGACGCCGTCGCGGGCGCGGCGGGGGACGCCGGAGTGGAAGCAGGGGTCGCGCTGGCGGGGGCGCTGTCGATGGCCGCCTTGGCCCCAGGCGGAGTCGCTGCCAGCGTCGGCGACGGGAAGCCGAGCGGCGCCGCAATCGGCTTCGCCATGACGTCGACCAGCGGCGAGGCCTGCAGATCGTCCCTCTGGGTGCCGGACGCGGGAGCGGGCGTTCCGGCGGGCTCCTTGGGCATGCTGGGCGTCGGGGTCACCACGACGTCCTTCGGCGCGATCGTGGTCGTCGCGGAGGCCACGCTGACCCCCGCCTGACGCACGGCCTCGCTCGCGCGCGCGCTCGGCTCTGCGGTAGAGGCCGGTTGGCTGCGCAGCTCCGAGGGTGCCGCCAGGTGGGCGATCGACGTCACGGGACGGATCGGAAGCACGACCTCCGGCGCCGGCTGGCGCGGGGCGGCGATCGTCGGCGTCGGGAGACCGGAGAGTGTGGTGTCCGGACGCGCACTGCCCGGCTTGGCAGCAGTCCGAATGCTGTCAACGGAGGCAATTGGAGCGGCGGACAGAGCCGTGACGAACAGGACGAGCAGCATCAACGCTGTCGGGCAGCAGGGATGGAAGAAGTACGCTGATCGAAGACCGCTGTTCCACACACCGGCCCCTGAAGCAGTGACGACCGAAGGCGGGGCGGGTCTCGACACTTTGCTGCGCCCCGGAATTCTCGCGCATCGGAGCGCGAAATGCCAGACCCATGCACGCACCATTCCCATCATTTCAGCTTCCGTGCCGATCGACCGGGCGACGCGCGAGGGCGCCCAAACGGCCTCCCGGGTGGTCGAGAATGGCCGTGCGCGGGCGCTGCGCGCTGGATCACATCTTCGGCAGCGCCATCGAGCGCCGCGCGCACGTTCGCGCTCGACGCTCCGACGGCTACCGGCCCTGATCGAACAGCACGTCCACGGGGATCTGCTTCGCCCCCAGACGCTCGAGGTCGGACTTCAGCGTGGGACCGATGGTGCCCAGCTCGGCGTTGAGCGCTCCGACGCCGGCGTAGTCGCCGTCGCCCTGGAGGATCAGGATGCGACGCGAGAGCGAATCGCTCGCGGCACGCATCTTCGCGAAGTCGACGCGGTACTTGCCGTCGGCGCCGCGCGTGAACGCGCCCTGCCGCTCGAGGAAGTTGAACGCGACGACGTTGGCTCGGCCGTGCGCGTCCGACGCACCGAAGCGCACGGAGCGGAAGAGGCCTGCGAGGAAGGTGACGTAGTTGTCCTCGATGGACGCCTTCCCCAT
>DASTSX010000291.1:0-4802 GCA_035760455.1 Gemmatimonadaceae bacterium
GCGATGTTCTCGCACGGCGACGTGTACGACGTCACCTCGACCTCGACCTCGCCGATGTCGAGCCGCGCACCGGGCCGCACCCGCTCCCACGGCAGCCCCGCGATCGTCACGTTCTCGCCGACCGCCCCGGGCTCGATCGGATGCCCTTCCGCCACGAGCCCGTCGATCCGCTCCTGCGCGTACAGGCAGAGCGCCCGTGCCGGCCCGCCGTGAAACCGCCGGTTCCGCTGCCGATCCCCCTCCATCCCCTGCGCGCTCACCGCCGCGGATACCACCGCCAGCTTCGGCACTCCGCCGTTCGACCGCTGCAGCCCGGTGACTCGGCCTGTGAATTCGGCGCTCACGACGACGGCACCACCCCGCTCACGATCCGCACCGGTATCCCGCCGTTCGTCGTCCGCGTGACGACGTGCACCGGGATCTGAAGCTGCCGCTCGAGCGCCGGATCCGGCGAGAGCAGCGTCACCCGCCAGCCCGGCGCCCGGCGACGCAGCACGTTGCCCAGCTGCGCCCACAGATCCCGCACGCGGCTTCCCTCCCCCACGCGGACCCCGAATGGAGGATTGCTCACGATCCATCCGCGATCGCCCTCGGGCAGCCGCATCGCCGAGATCGCGTGCACGGCGAGCTCCACGTCGGCCGCCACCCCCGCACGCTGCGCGTTCCCCTGCGCGCTCTCGATCGCCCCCGCGTCCCGGTCGCTGCCGACGATCGCGCCGGCCGCCGACGCTCGAACGAGCGCGCCGAGCTCGGATCGTACCCCCCGCACCAGCTCCGCCGGGACGCCCGGCCACCGCTCGATCGCGAATTCGCGCCGCGCGCCCGGCGGCATCCGTCGCGCCATCAGTGCGCCTTCGATCGGGATGGTCCCCGAGCCGCACATCGGATCGACGAGCGGGGCGACGCCGTCCCAGCCGGACGCGGCGACGAGCGCGGCCGCCAGCGTCTCGCGGAGCGGCGCCTTCGCCGTCGCCTGCCGGTACCCGCGCCGGTGCAGCAGCTCGCCCGAGGTGTCCGCGCTCACCGTGCACCGGTCGTGGTGGAAGCGCACCACGAACAGCACGGCATCTTCTCGATCGGTCACGTCGTCGTCGTCGGAGGAGTGCGCCTCCGCGCGCACCCCCGGCACGGCCCGGCCGACCGCCGTGGCGAGTCGCTGCGCCACGGCGTCGGAATGGTAGAGCCGCGACTTCCGGCAGGTGACACGGAAGCGCACGCTCGCGTCCGGTTTCACGACGAGCGACCAGGGAATGCGCCGGCCGAACTTCTCGAGGTCCACGAAGCTCTTCGCCTCGAACTGTGCCAGGCGCACCAGCACGCGCGACGCGATGCGAAGTCCGAGGTTCGCCGCGATCACGCTCCGCAGATCGCCGCTCCACGCGATTCCCCCGTCCTCGGCCCGGACCGGCAGCCCGAGCGACTGCGCCTCGGCGAGGGCGAGCGGCTCGAGGCCCGGCGCGACGGCCGCGTAGCAGTCGAGCCGGGTCGGAGCGGGAGCGGTCGGGACCGCCTTCGTCGTTCGAGACGGCTTCTGGCGCGTGGTCACCCCGGCAAGGCTAACCAACCCGGCCCCCGGGCGCGATGGCGCGTTGCAAAGTTGGCAGCGCGTCTGTCACGGCCGGAGCGGTCGGCGGGCGCGTCTCGGTCAAGCTGGCAGAAAGTGGCTGGTCCGCAGGCTGCCTCTTCTCGGAGCGCCGCCGCCATGGCGGACCGACAGCATCTCAAAATCCCCATGGAGACACTGACCATGCTGAACACTCGCTCTCTCGGAACGTCGCTCGATCGCATGCTCACGCTCAACCGCGCGCTCGACCAGGCCTTCAACGGCGTCGGCGGCTCGCGCGTCTGGGTTCCGGCGCTGGACGTCGCCGAGCGTGGTGACGCGTACGTGATCCACGCCGAGCTCCCCGGCGTCAGCCCCGACCAGGTGGACGTGAGCTTCGAGCAGAACATCCTCACCATTCGCGGCAGCAAGCCGGCGAGCTTCGACGTCTCCACGGAAGGCGAAGTCCGCGTGTTCGCCGCGGAGCGCGTCCACGGCAGCTTCGAGCGCTCGGTGCGCCTCCCGGAGTTCGTCGACGCCGACCGGATCGACGCGAACTTCGCCAACGGCCTGCTGACCGTCACCGTCCCGAAGGCCCAGGCCGCCCAGCCGCGCAAGATCACCATCCGCGGCACGACGACGGGCACCGGCGAGCAGAAGCAGCAGCAGATCCAGGGTTGACGAGCTTCGAGCAATGAGCCGTGAGCTTTGAGCGACGGCCTCGGGAAGCATATGCCTCCCGAGGCCGTTCCTCGTCGCTCACAGCTCAAAGCTCAAAGCTCCGGGCTCACCCGCGGCCCGCTTCCTGCCACCACCCGCGGCATGACCCAGGTCGTAACCAAGGCCCGCGCTCGCGCCGTGCTGCGTGAGCGCTTCGGCCATGCCGACTTCCGCGCCGGTCAGTGGGAGCCGGTGCGCGCCGTGCTCTCCGGACACGACGCGCTCGTCGTGATGCCGACGGGAAGCGGGAAGTCCATCGTGTATCAGCTCCCCGCGCTCCTGCTCAAGGGGCTCACCGTCGTCGTGAGCCCGCTCATCGCGCTGATGAAGGACCAGCAGGACAAGCTGCACGCGCACGGCGTCGACGCGCTGGCCATGCACTCGCACCTCTCCGCGGGCGAGACGCGCGAGACGGCGCGCCAGGTCGAGGAGGGCGAGGGAGAGATCCTCTACCTCACGCCGGAGCGGTTCAAGGACCGCGACTTCTTCGATCGACTCCTCACGCGCACCGTGAGCCTCTTCGTCGTCGACGAAGCGCACTGCGTGAGCCAGTGGGGGCACGACTTCCGTCCCGACTATCTCACGCTGGGCTCCGTCGTCGCGCGGCTCGGCAAACCGCCGATCCTCGCGCTCACCGCAACCGCCACCGCCGAGGTGCGCGCCGACATCGCGCGCCAGCTCGGCATGCGCGACCCGCAGACGACGATCACCGGCTTCGCGCGTCCGAACCTGCGCTTCGAGGTGCGCCGCACGGTCAACGTCGCCAGCAAGGACGTCGAGGTGGAGCGCGTGCTTGGCGACGCGACCGGCAGCGGCATCATCTACTGCGCCACGATCAAGGAAGCGGAGCGGCTTCACGAGCAGCTCAAGGGGCGATACGCCGTCGGCTTGTATCACGGCAAGATGGCGCCCGCCGACCGCAAGGCGTCGCAGGACGCCTTCATGGCGGACGAGATCATGGCCATGATCGCCACCAACGCCTTCGGCCTCGGCATCGACAAGCGCGATCTGCGCTTCGTGCTGCACTATCACTTTCCCGGCTCCGTCGAGGCGTACTACCAGGAAGCCGGCCGTGCGGGTCGCGACGGCAAGCCCGCCGTCTGCTCGATCCTCTATCGCGTCGAGGACTCGCGCGTGCAGTCGTACTTCCTCGGCGGCAAGTATCCCGACGTCGAGGAGGCGGCGAAGGTGGCCATCCTGCTCGAGCAGTACCCGCTCGGTGAGCGCGTCGAGCTCGACACGCTCGCCGAGCGGTCGGGCGTGGCGCGCCGCAAGGCGCGCATCGTGCTCGTGCTGCTCAAGCGGCACGGCCTCGTGCGCGAGCACCGCGGCGGCGGATGGGAGCGGCTGCAGAGCCGACTCACGTCCGTCGATCTCAGCGCCGATCTGACGGACTACGAGGAGCGTCGCATCCAGGACCGCGCGAAGCTCCAGACGATGGTGTCGTACTGCCAGAGCGCGCAGTGCCGCACGCGATTCCTGCTGGAGTACTTCGGCGAGCCCGCCGCCCCCGACTGGGTCTGCGGCAACTGCGACGCCTGCGACGCGCAGCGCGCCTATGCCGAGCGGACGCGGAGGAAGGTCGCGCTGGCGTGACGTCGCGCGACGTCCTCACATCATCGTCTGATCCAGCAGCTGCGTGATGCTCCCGTGCTCCATCGGCATGTCCATCACGCGCACGCCGAGCCGCTCGGTCAGCTCGGTCACGTCGCGGCGCGTGCGGCGTGACTTGAACAGCAGCACGCGGCTCCCCGCCATGAGCGCTGGCCCGATGAACGCGTCGGAGCAGCCGTCCGGGTGATCGCAGTCGACCATCACCAATCGTGGACGGACGCGCATCAGCGCCGAACGCGCCTCCTCCTCGGCCTGTGGAAATCGCGGGACGTGTCCCGCGAGCTCGATCGCGGCGCCGAGGAGCGCCGAGGCGAGTGGATCGGACGAGAGAACGAGCACGGTGTGGCGGATCACGTCGTCATCCTGGCCGGAGAACAACATGCGTCGTGGGAGATGACGGGTGTGGCGGCGGGGGCAGCAAGAGGGGGACCAGTCACCGCGTCGTCGCGCGAGTCTCGCCACTTGACGCGCGCGGCCGTTTGGTAAACATTCGTCGCATTCGCGGCTGGCTCAGCCATCTCCGCCGCGCGCTCCCCGCACGTGTCCTCCCCCGTCCCTCTCGCGTATGATGATGGCGCACGACTCGAGCTTGCCACCGTCGAGTCGCCTCGACGACGAACTGCTCAATGGCGTTCGCGTCGCGCTGCGCGCGTATCTCAAGGATTCCGAGGACCCGAGTGCCCTTCAGGCGTCGCTCGTGCGCCTCGCGACCGAGGCCCGTGCGCGCGACATCCTCCCCGAGCAGCTGCTCGTGACGCTGAAGGAGCTCTGGAACACGCTGCCCGAAGTGCGCGCGATGACCGACGCGAGTCATCAGGTGCGACTGCTGCAGCGCGTCGTGACGCTCTGCATCCGGGAGTACTACGGCGCCTGAGCGTACGGCTCCACACGTGACGTCCCGCGCATTCACCGGCACGCTCGTCGA
>DASTSX010000292.1:0-14669 GCA_035760455.1 Gemmatimonadaceae bacterium
ACCGGATCGCCGTCCGCATACCCGTAGGTGTTGAAGCCCCCCGCGATGCCAATCGGATCATCCTGCGTGAACGTCCCCGACTGCGGATCGTAGTACCGGTTCCGCTTGTACTGGAACCCCGACGCATCTGTCTGCCCTTCCGTCAGACTCCCATACCAGTTCGGGCTCCCCTGTTTGTAGTTCGCATAGACCGACGCCGAGCTGCCGGGAAAGGACATCGAGCCGCATAGCCCGGCGGCGCAGGTCGCCTTGTCGATCATGCCGCTCCAATCGGGGTACGGCAGGATCACCGCGCCGTCGTTGCGGGCGATCGCGAGCGGCTGGTCGATGACGCCCGCCTGGGTGTACTCGATCGTGCCGTAGTGCTGCCCCGGGGCACCGCTGTTCGTTTCCGCGTCGGATACCCCGACCGGGGTGGTCCGCACCTCGCCCAGGATCTGGTCGCCGTCCCAGATCGTGTAGTTATCGAAGCTGTGGCAGCCCGAGTTCTTGTCGTTCACCAGGCAGCCTACGGGCTTGATCGACCGCACGAAGATCCGCCGCCCGAGCGCGTCGTACTTGTACGATTCCGTCGCGACGTACTGGAGACTCCGGTACATCCCGACGAAGATCGTGTCCATCCGGATGGTGGTCGCGACCATCCGGTTCTCGTTCGAGTAGTCGTACGTGACGATGCGCTCACGGCCCCATTGATTCCGCTTGCCGGTCTCGGGATCGACCTCCGGCGTGGACGGATCGGGATCGAAGTGGATGATCGTCTCCGTCCCGGCGAGATTGCCGAGCGCGCCGTAGTTGGACAGCGTCGTATCGGGCGTGGTGCCGCCGGTCTTCCAGGCGACCCGCATCCCCACTGAGGTGGTTCCGGTGGTGTAGTAGACCGAGTCCTCGGTGAAGTCGGTCAGGCTCGAGTTCGCCGAGGCCTTGTACGACGACGTGTGCCACCGGTGCATGCCGAGCCCGTCGGTCTCGAACACCTCGCCCTGGGGGTACTTGGTCGCATTGCTCGTCGCGAGCTGGCCGAGCGGAGTGTAGGTCAGTGGGCCGTAGCTGGTGGTCTGGTTGTAGCTGGTGTGCAGCAGGATCTTGTCGCGGCCGTCGTACGTCAGCGACTCGTTGTAGTAGGGGAGCTGGCCGGAGCTCGACTGCACGACGTAGCGCGTGCTGAGCCGGCCCGCCAGATCGTATCCGTTCTTTTGCACAACGCTGTCCGGGCGGTCCGAAAGCCGGATGAGCGAGTCGAGCCGGCCCATGCCGTCGTAGCGGAAGCGGTGCCGATTCCCCGCGACGTCGAGGATGGTCTTGATGTTCCCGGTCACGGGGTCGTAGGTGTACGTCGCGCTCCGGCCGAGATGGTTCGTCACCTGCGTGGGCCGGCCGTTCCGGTCGTACGCGTATTTCGTCACGTACACGTGCTGCGTGAAGTCGCCCGGGCTGGCAGGATTGACGATCCGGAGGGTGTCCTCCTTGAGCGCACCACTTGCGTAGTAGGCGCGCCGCACCTGCGCGTGCTGATTGTCCGCGGCGGTCATTCGGCCAGCGTTGTCGTAGACGAACGTGGCGTTGTCGGACCCATTCTGCGTGAGGAGCCGGTTCTTCGCGTCGTACGTACGCGTCACGGAGCCGAGATCCTTCCCCTGCAGCACGTTACCGGCCGGGTCGTAAGCCATCGACCAGCCGAATCCGCCGCCCGCGTTCTCCGATGCCTTCCTGCCGGCGGGATCGTACCCGAACGATCGCGTCAATGCGCCGACGGGAGGATTCGGGACCCATACCCCGCCGATCGTCGCTCCGGCGCGCCGCCGAGCGATACTGGGGAAGGCCTCCTGCGTGGCGCTGGTCAGGTTGCCTTCGTCGTCGTAGGCGTTCAGCGTGACGACGCTGTCCACCCCGGCGAACGACCGCGTGCGCAACGCGAGATCCGACGGATCGTACTCCGTTGTATCCGATCGCCAGTTGATACCGTACTGATCGATCGGCGTCACGACCTTGACGACACGGCCGATGTCGTCGCGGGAATACTGTGTTCCCGGATTCAGGGGTGTGAGTGTGCTCGTGACGTTGCACGACCCGTCGTACCCGATGCGATCCTGAGTGCCATCCGGGTAGTTAACGAACGTGGGACCGGCGCATGGCTGGGTGAACTGCGGCGGCGTGTAGTCGAAGGTGACCGTGACACCACCGCTCGTCTTGGTATCCGGCCGGCCGTCAGAGCGGTACGTCGCTGCGGTGAATTCGCCCATCGGCGCGGTCACCCGCGTCGGCTTGTCGTACGTGGCGTCCCAGGTGTAGGTCGTCGTGGCGTTCACACCGTCGCCCAGCGGATTCACCTGCGTGCTCGTCAACACGCGTCCGCGGGTGTCGTAGGTGGCGGTCGTCTGCAGCCCCGGTTGGGTTGCGGAGGGCCTGGGGAGGGTGACCGTCGCCGGGAGCGCGGGCCAGGTGGCGTCGCGGGTGACGGTGGTCGTGTCGTTCGATGCTCCGATCACCAGGTCGGGGGCGCCGAACCGGTTGAGCAGGAAGCGCGTGACGTCGGGCGCGTCGATTCTCGGCCCGTCCCAGGTAGTCCACGCCGAATCGACGCGCACGGGTGTGGGATATCCGCGCGTCTCGGCGGGCGAGAAGCCATGTACGATGTCGGTGCCGGCGCCGTAGTCCGACATCTCCACCGTCGCCGACTGCAGCCCATCGCCGGTGTTGTAGAGGAACGACGTGACGTGCCCGCGCCGATTCGTGCGCGAGCTCATGAGCCGCGCGGCCGGTGCCGACGGTGATTCGGCCGGCTTGTGCGCGAACGAGACGACGTCGGCGTAGGGACCCGACGCGAGGAACCGGATCGTCTCGACGACGCCCGACGGCGCAGTGAGGTAGGTCGAGCGGTCCTGGCCCGGAACCGTAGGCGCCCGAACGGCGGAGAGGCGGGCCACGCCGCTCACGTCGTTACCGTACTCGAAGCCGTACGCCCGAGCGAGCCCACCGCTCGGCACCGGCAGGGTGATCGACGTGAGCTTGCCGGCCCCGTCCCACCCGAACGACGTCACGTGCCCGAGCGCGTTGACGGTCTGGACGTGCAGCCCCAGCGTGTTGAAGTCGATGCGCGTCTTGTTCGGCAGCAGCCGCGCGTAGTAGCACGCCGCCGCGCAGCTGTTGGTCTGGGAGGCGAGTGAGTCCGGACGATCTACGTTCTCCGCGACGTACATCGTCCCGCTGCCGGTGAGGACCCGCTGGTACATCCGCGTGCTCGCGTCGCCGCCGATCCAGAGGATGCGGTTCGCGTCGAGCCCGATCACCTGCTCGAAGCCGGCGAGCCACCAACCGGCACCGAACGGGCTGTTCACGCGGTTCACGATGACGAAGGTGCCGGTGTCGGTCGCCGTCGAGGTGACACCGTTTTGCGTCGCCCGGACCTCGAAGGTGTACCGATACGCTCCGGTCTCGAGGCCGGTGTTCGGCGGGCCGAAGCTCAGCGCGTTGACCTGCATGCTGATCCGGCGGTAGCTGCCGTTCGACCAGGCGGGCTGCCAATCGTAATTCCCGACCGGCGTGGTGTACGTCGTCGTCGGGCTCAGGATGTTGTTGAAGGTGACGGTGCCCTGGATCGACGTAGGCGTGAGCGCGGGGTCGAGCGAAACGTTCGCCGCGAGCATCACGCTCGGCTTGGCGGTGCGGCTCGAGTAGATGAGGGTGGGCGTGCGCGCCTTGCCGTAGGTGGTGGTCGTCGGTAGCGGGTGGACGACGCGTAAGTCACCGCACTCGTAGGCCGTGCCGCCGCCGGTCGAGATGGAGAGGCACTCGTCGCGGGCGACGGTCGTGCCTGGGTTGACGGCGCTGGTGATGACGCGAATGGCCGGGCCGCCGAGGACGCTGATACCGTACCGTCCCGTGCTCGTGATGGCCGAATTCGCGTTGTCGCGCGCGAGAAGTGTTATGTCACCCGATGTTCCCGCCGCGCCCGCAGTGAACCCGACGTTGACGGGGTAGTTCGCCCCCGGCGACAGAGTGCTCGTCTGCGCGGTGAGCGAAGTGCAGCCCGTGACCCCGGCCGGCGGACAGGTGACGGTGTAGGTGTACGACGTCGTCGTCCCACCGTTGTTCTGAATCGAGAACGCGGCGTTTCCGGTCTGGCCCGGCGATGGCTGCAGATTGCCGTTCGATGGGCTGACCACGACCGACGGCGTCGATGTGCCGGTGACGTTGATGACGTAGTAGTTGATGTCCGACGCGTCGGGCGACCAAGCTTGCAGACGCACGACTCCCTGGCCGGCGGTGACAGATGTCGTGTACCCCACAGTAATGCTCATCTGATCTTGTCCGCCCAGCTGCACGGTTCGTGGTACGAAGGTGCACGTCACCTCCCCTGTGCACGCCGTCGAGAGGTCGAAGCTCTTGAGCGGGCTGCCGAGAGGAGCCGTGTTCGTGACGTAGAACAAGAGGGCTCCACTCGCATTACCCTGCATAGTTGTCTGCGTGTACTTCGGCGTGACTGCGACGCTGCTCGGGTTCGCAAGAAGCGTCACATTGACACTGCCCGTGTTGGGTGCGCCGCTCGGCGGCGTCGCCGTCAAGGACACGATCGAGCCAGAGCCGCCGCTGTTCGAATTGGGATAGAAGGTGACTGGGACGGGTACCGTGTCGCCCCCCGCAATCATCACGGTAGTCGGCTGGTACGAGCAGCTGACCAGGCCAGTGCAGGACGCAGTCATCGCGAACGCGACGGGGGGTGTCCCGATTGCGGCACCGCTCTGCACCATGAACACAAAGGTGATCGACGCCGTCCTGGGATCGTACGTGGCCGGGAAGTTCTTGGGAGATACCCAAGCGGCGACGCCGGCCGGCGGTGTGACGGCGACGTAGTAGGTCGCGTTGTCGGTCACTCCTCCGCCGGTCGCCGTGAGCTTGATCGTGCCCGACGACCAGCTGTCGGTCGCCGTATACGTGATCGGGAAGCTCTGGCTCGCCCCGCCGGCGAGCGTCACGGGCGCCGGGTTGTTGCCGGCGGTACACGTGACCGCACCCTGGCAAGCCACCGTGATGTTGAACGTTGCGGCGTTCGCGCCGGTGTTCGTCACGACGAACGTGTACTGATTGTTCGACGTGCCGGACGTGACCCGGGCCGTTTCGTTCTTCGGTGCCACGGATACCGCGAACGGCGGTGCGACGGTGACGTTGTACGTCGCGGTGTTACTGGCGCCCCCACCCGTCGCCGTGAGCTGGATGCTGTTCGCGCCCGTCGCCGCGCCGGCGGTGTAGGCGAAGGTCACGTCGGCCTCCTGGCCTCCAGCGAGGTTGACCGGGGGGATGCTCGTCGGGCAGGTCAGGCCGGATGAGCAGACGGACGACAGCACGAACTGGGTGGGTGGCGAGCCCGCACCGGTGTTCGTCACCGTGAACGTCACGTTGTTGCCGGCGGAGCCGGTGGCAACACGAGATGGGCCGGTCTTCAGCGCGACCGACACCGCCGGCGTTCCCGCCGCATTCACCGTGAGCGTCGCGTTCCGCGTGATGCCCGGGGTCGTCGCCGTGAGCGTGACGGTGCCCGACGTCCCCGCCCCACCGGGCGTGTAGTTCACCGGGACCGATGCCGACACGCCAGGCGCCACGGTGATCGACGTGGGCGCCGGAACGGAGCACGCCGTGACTGGTGCGGTACAGGCGACCGAGAGCGCGTACGTGGACGCCGCCGCGCCCGTGTTGGTGACCGTGAAGCTGGACGACGTGGCCACGCTCGCCGGCTTGCTCACCGTCGATGGACTGATCGCCACCTCGCCGCCAGGTGCGACCGCATTGACGTTGGTCGTCGCCTCGTCCGAGACCCCGCCACCCGTTGCGCTGAGGCGCACCCACCCGGTGCCGGGGGGCGGCCCATGGGTCTCGTAGGTGAAGTCGATCGTCGCCGTCGCGCCGGCGGCGATGGTCTGGGTCGAAGTGCCGCCCTGCCCGGCCGCCGAACAGGTCACGTGGGAACCGCCGCACGACTTGACGATGGTGAAGGTCGCCGAGGCGGAGCCGGTGTTGGTGACGGTGTAGCTCTGCGTGGGAAGCGTCCATGACGGCCGGTTCACGGTCTGGCCCTTGGGCTCGACCGTGACCCCCGCTGTCGCCGCCGCCGCATTCACCGTGAGCGTCGCGTTCCGCGTGATGCCCGGGGTCGTCGCCGTGAGCGTGACGGTGCCCGAGGTCCCCGCCGCACCGGGCGTGTAGTTCACCGGCACCGTCGCCGACGCGCCGGCCTCCAGGGTGATCGACGTGGGCGCCGGAACGGAGCACGCCGTGACCGGTGCGGTGCAGGTGACCGAGAGCGCGTACGTGGACGCCGCCGCGCCCGTGTTGGTGACCGTGAAGCTGGACGACGTGGCCACGCTCGCCGGCTTGCTCACCGTCGACGGGCTGATCGCCACGCTCCCGTTGGGCGCGACGACGTTGATATTGATGGTCGTCTCGTCGGCCAAGCTCCCGACCGTCGCCCTCACGCGCACCCAGTCGGCGCCCGGCGGGGGACCGTGCGTCTCGTACGCGAGCGAGACTGGTATCGACGCCCCGGCGGCGATGGTCTGCGTCGTCGTGCCGCCCGTGCACGTGACGTACACACCCCCGCACGACGTGACGATCGTGAAGCTGCCCGGCGCCGCGCCGGTGTTGGTGACCGTGAAGGCCTGGGTTTGCTGCGTCCATGACGGCCGCGTGACGGTGGTCCCCTCGGGAGTCACCGAGACATTCTGGGCGACACCTGGCCGGGGTACCGCCGCGAGCAGCGCGCACGCGAGCAGTGTGGCGCTGACGGTCGGGCGGACGGCGACCGCTCGCGCGGCCAGGGACAGTCGATGAACGTGGCGCGGGAGCGCGCGGCGGGGTGCCAGCATGGGATCCGGATGGTGGGAGAACGAGGGGACGTCGTCGTTCCACCCACAGGCACCGCTCGGGCCGGTCGCGCTCGATGGTCAAGTCGAGCTGTCGCTATGCGTTAGCGCGCCGTCGTGGCACGCGCGCCTCACACGTTCGCGCTACGTGAGCGCACGTGTGCGCTACGCACTCCGACGTCACCCCATGAAATCCGCCCGCCGCTCCACGCCCTCGGGCACGCTCAACCGATACCGCTTCATCCGCCGGTACAGCGTCGTCCGATGGATCCCCAGCTCGTCCGCCGCGCGCTCCGTGTCCCACCGGTTCCGCTCCAGCGCATCGGTGAGCTCTCGGCGCTCCGGCGCGTCGCTCACGAGCGCGAGGTCGGGCTGCAGCCGGAGCCCCAGCGCGCGCCGCAGCACGGGCGCCGTCACGCGGGCGCCGCACAGCGCGGCGACGAGCGACATGACGTGGCGCAGCTCGCGCACGTTGCCCGGCCAGTGCCGGTCGCGCAGCATCGACGCCGCGTCGTCGTCGAGCGCGACATGGCCGTTGCCGTCGAGCGTGAGAAAATGCCGCGCGAGGAGCGGGATGTCGTCGCGCCGCTCGGCGAGCGGCGGGATCTCGATGACGACCCCCGCCAATCGGTGCAGCAGGTCGTCGCGGAAGCGGCGCTCGCGCGCGAGGGCCGTCATGTCCTCGTTCGCCGCGCTCACGACGCGGAACTGGCTGCGCGCGTTCGCCCGCCCACCGACCGCGCGGTACTCGCCGGTCTCGATGGCGCGGAGCAGCTTGGCCTGCACGGCCGTCCCCATGCTCGCCACCTCGTCCAGGAACAGCGAGCCGCGATCGGCCTCGGCGAGGTATCCCGGATGATCCGACACGGCGCCGGTGAACGCGCCACGCACGTGGCCGAACATCGTCGCCTCGAACATCGAGTCGCTCACGGCGGCGGCGTTGAAGCAGACGAGCGCGCCGGACCGGCCGCTCAGCGCATGCACCGCGCGCGCGACGAGCTCCTTCCCCACTCCCGTCGGTCCGAGGATGAGCACGGGAAGCACGGTCGGTGCGACGGCAGCGGTGATCTCGCGGACACCGCGCATCGACTCGGTGTCGCCCATGAGGGCACCGAGCGTCAGCTCGGCGCGCGCCGAGTAGCTCGAGGTGAAGCTCGCGGAGATGCTCGACGGGATGCTCATGGCGCACGCTGCAGCGATCGCTGCTCCAGGGGTGAGCTGAGCCGCGCCGCATCCTCGTCGGAGCGGATGACGCGCGGGGTGAGGAAGATGAACAGCTCGGTCTCGGTGGTCTGCCGGCTCACGCGGCCGAACAGGCCGCCAATGATGGGGATGCTCGACAGCACGGGGACGCCGCGTGTCGTGACGTCCTTCTGCTTGTCGGTGAGGCCGCCGAGCACGACGGTCTGGCCGTCCCTGATGAGGAGCTGGGTCTGCACCGAGCGCGTCGAGATCACCGGGGCATTGAACGCGGTCTCGGTCGTCGCGCTACTCACCTCCTGCTTCACCTCGAGCTCGACGGAGCCATCGACGCTGATCGACGGTCGCACGGTGAGCTTGGTGCCGACGTCCTTGTACTGCACGACCTGGTCGCGGATGGCCTGGTCGGTCGGCAGAGAACGTGACACCTGCACGAAGGGCCGCTGGCTGCCGACGACGATCTCCGCCTCCTGGTTGTTCGCCGTCAGCACGACGGGGCGGCTGACGATGGAGACGTGATTCTTCCCCGCGACGGCGCGCAGGGTCGCGTCGAGATTGATGCCGCCGATCTTCATGACCTTGATCGCGAAGTCGCCGAGGCCCGAGTCGCCCGCGCCGGAGATGCTGCCGGTCGCCGTCGTCCCCGCGCCCTTGGACACGGTGGTCTCGCCGAGCTCGAGGTCCACGCCGAGGCTGAGCGACTTGTCGCGGCGCACCTCGGCGATGAGCACCTCGATCATCACCTGCAGGGGGCGGGTGTCGAGCTGGCGGACGACGTTCTCGATCAGGGTGTAGTCGGCGCGGTTGGCGCGGACGAGCAGGTTGTTCGCCCGCGCGTCGGGGACGATGGTGACCTCGCCGGTGAAGCCGCCGCCGGTGATGGTGGTGTTGGTGGGAGCGGCGGCGGCCTGCGGCTGCTGCATGGGATAGCTCGGCTGCGGCGCGCCGATGGGCGGGATCTGGTTCTGGCGCAGCTCGTCGCCGAGGGTGACACGGCGGCTGCCGTCGGTGCGGGCGACGCTCTTTCCATAGAGCGCGTTCACGGTGGTGGCGACGTCCACCGCGCGCGCGTGCTTGAGCGGCAGCACGAACAGCTCGATGTTGCCCGCGCCGCGCGGCGCACCTCCCGGGTTCATCTGCGCCGGATCCTGCAACGGTGGGCGCGGCACCTCCTTCGGCCGCACGCGGTACACGCCCCCGACGGTGTCGTTGACGAGCTCGTAGTTCTGCGAGTCGAGGAGGCTCTGGAGCAGGCGTGGCACGTCGGCGCGCGGCACGGGGCGCGGGGTCTCGAGCGTCACCATCCCCCCACCCGGGCCGCTGAACAGCACCGGACGATCGAGGTACTGCGCGACGAGCTGCACGGCGGCGCGGAGCTCGGTGTTGACGAGACGGATGGTGACGCTGTCCTGCTTCGCCGCGGGCGCCGGACGTTGGGCCCGCGCCGTCACGGGTAGCGCGGCCATCGTCGCCAGCGCGGCGGCGGTCGCCAACGCTCTCGCCGGCCGCGCACCCGCGCACCCGCGCATCGCGCACCCGCGCACCCGCGCGCCGTTCACAAGCGCCCCCGCGAGAGCGTGAGCTTCCAGATGGTATCCGGTGCCTGGATCACCACGGTGTCCCTGCCGACGCTGCGCACGGTGAGCTTGTCGAAGGTGGTGCCGGAGCGGACGATGGTGCCCGGCTGCTGGCCGGGGATGCCGTCCACGACGGCCTGCCACGGCGGTCCGCCGACGATCGCCTTGAGGACGAACGCGGGCCGCACGGGCGGCGGTACGAACGCGGCGGGCACGCCGACACCCCCCTCCGTCTTCGCGTCGTAGCGGACGCCGGAGGGGCGATTGACGAGCCGAAAGGGATCGTTCGCCGCGGTGTTCGCGGCCGCCTCGCCGAGCGAGTCGTCACCGACGTCGATCGCACCGGCGGTGGTGACGAACGTGGTGCTCGCAGCGGTGACGGGCTCCGATCCGGCGCGCGCGATCCGCAGCGCGGCGCCCGCGATCGCGAGCAGCGCGCCGGCGAGCACGATGGCTTCGCGACGCTCGATCATCCGCGCTTTCCCGCTATCGCGGCGGCACGGGTGATCACGGCGTCGTCGCGCGTCTCGACGGCCTTCATGGCGAGCGCCTCGATGAGCAGTTGGAATCGGATGGTCTCCGGCCGGCCGTCGGGGAGGAGCACGTCGGCGGGAGTGATGGTGAGCTCGCGCACGGCCATCAGCGCGTCGCTCGATTCGACCGCGTTGAGCAGATCGGCGACGTGGGTCACGTCCCCCGTGGCGGTGAGGCTCACGGCGACGCGCGCGTACCCGGAGCGGAACAGGGTGTCGGGCCTGATCTGCACGGCGCTGACCCTGACCCCGAGCTCGTCGGCGATGTCGGCGACCTGCGTGGCCAGCTCGGCGGCCGCGGCGCCGACGGTGGGCGCCTCGATCAGGCGCTCGCGCGCGGCTGCCGCCCGCGCGCTCCGCACACGGGCGCTGTCGCGGAGCGCGGGGAGCTGCGCGAGCTGCGCATCGAGCGAGGCGAGCTCGTTCGCCGACTCGGCGGCCGACGTGCGCGCCTGCTCGTCCCATTCGCGCCACCGAGGGATCGCGCGTCCGCCGGCGACGATGAGCGCCATCCCGAGGAGACCGCCGAGGAGCGCTTGGCGGTCGCGCGGCGACAGGACGAGCGCGCCGTTCACTGGGTGGCTCCGCGGAGGACGGGCGGCGCGGGCACGCGCCCGGGTTTCGGCGAAGCGCCGAGGATGCGGATCGTCGAGGCCGCGGTATCGCGTGGCGCGGCGACGGCGAGCCGCGACACGCTGTCGCGCTGCACGGCCGCCTGCCCGCCGCGGCGCCGCTGGAACGCGAACCGCAGCGATGCCCGCTCGAGCTCCACGCCGCCCGTGACCTCGCGCGTCACGGCGCCGGCCAGCTGCACCCGCGCGACGAGGGGGAGCGCGCTCACCGCCTCGAGCGCGGCCGCCGCGCGTGGCGCGAGGAGGGTGAGGGTACCGCCCACTGAATCGACGCGCAGTGTCGTGATGGCGGTCGAGTCGGGAAGCGTCATCGCGAGCTCGGCGAGGAGGAGAGTGGCCGACCGCCGCGACGCCTCGAACGAGGCGATGGTGTTGAGCGCCGCGCTCGAAGTGCCGAGCGTCGCCTGGACGAGTCGCAGCTCCTCCTGGCGCCTGGCGAGCGACGCGAGCCGCGTGCGCGCGAGATCGCCTCGCTTCGTCGCGATCGCGCCCGGCGCCCACGCGGCCGCGATGAGACCGGCCGCGGCCAACCCGGCCCAGAGCCACGTGCGCACGCGCGCGAGCCGCGCCCGTCGCACCGCATCCGAGTGCTCGCCGATCACGAACGGATCGCGCGCGCGAAGCTGCGTCGCGGCGTACGCGTCGGCGAAGGTGGGCCCGAGGCGATCGGGAAGGCGTACGTCGCCCTCGAGCGCGGGCGTACCGGCGGGGGCGCGCTCGCGCCAGACGCGGGTCGGCAGGCCACCGGCGTCATAGAGGACGTGCAGACGCGTCCCGTCGTCCACGTGCTGCACGTGCGCCGGCGCCGGCGCGCCCTCCATGGTCGCGGCTCGTGGCCACGCCGCCAGGTGCCCGAGCGCCGCAGCGACCGGCGCGACGCCGACGAGGCGCATGCGATGGGCACGACACGCCTCGGCGACCTGGGCCACGACGTCGCGGCTCACGGCCGCCGCCCACAGCTCGCCCGCTCGCAGGCGCACGGGCGCCGACACGCGCATGCGCGCTCCCTCGCTCACGAAGAAGCGGTCCACGCTCTCGGCGACGACGGCGAGCTGCTCCGCGGCCGTGCGCAGCTGCGGGAGACCGTGCAGTGGGCGAAGCTGTGCTTCGGTCGGTCCGACGACGCAGGCGATGTGCATCGGGCGCCGCAGCGACGCGGGGCGCTCGGTGAGCCCCTTGCCGACGAGCTCCGCGAGGGTCACGTCGCCGCGGCCGCGCGACAGCGAGCGGTTCCAGACGAGCAGCCCCGCGCGGTTCACGGCGACGAGTCTTACGGCGTCACGCGACACGGCGACACCGATCATCGCGCGGCCGCGAAAGCGGCGAGTCACCTCGAGCAGCGCCGTCATTGCGTACGCCTGCGGAGCACGATGGCGCGGGTCGCATAGCGGTCGAGCCGCAGCTCCGTGGTGACGGCGACGGCCGGGGTGCCCGACGTCGCCGTCACGGCGAGGATCCACCCTTCGGGATCCACCGTCGTCATCATCGCGAGCTCCTGGAAGTGGACGAGCACCGACTCGGCGGCCGCTTGCGGCAGCCGTCCGCGCAGCATGTTCAGATCGCCGAACCAGACCCCCGCGGCGCGGTCGGCGAGCACCTGCGCCACGGCGTCGGCGGTGAAGCCGGGAAGCGCGGCGAGGACGGGCGCCGGCGCCGTGGTGAGACAGATGCGTGAGGGCTCCAGCGTGAGATAGTCGGCGAGATCGGGGCGCGCGTCGAAGCCGCGTACGAGGCTCAGCTCCTGGATGGACCTGAGCGAGTCGTTGCGTGGGGCAGGCAGTTGGTTGGCGGTGTACCAGGCGCGCTCCGCTCCGCTCGCCCGCACGGTGTCGTCGGCGTCCCGCCAGTCGAGCAGGGCATCGGTGAGCGCATCGGCGGACGCCGGCGTCGCGCTGTTGCCGAAGTACTTCCGCAGCAAGTCGTAGCTCGCGCCGTTCACGTCGATCGCGCTCCCGACGGATTCGAGCGTCACCCGGCAGCCAGGCGGTGTGGGGGTGGACGCGGCGACGACGGTGCCGAGCGTGCGCCAGGTCTCCGCTAGCGCGATCGGCGTCGACGTCGCCAGCGCCTGGTCGATCGCGGCGCGGATCTCCGCGATGCAGCCCTCGGCGATCCAGTACGCACGCTCGGCGTTGACGCGGTTGCGCGACGCGTCGTACGCCGTGCGACCCCGCAGGGCGGCGGCCCCGCCGAGCACCGCGGCGACCGTGAGCACCCAGAGCACGGCGCCGAGCGCGAAGCCGGCGCGGCGGCGATGCGTTGCCTTCATCTGCCGGCCACCGGGAGCACGATGGTGTCCGGCGGCACGACGAGGGCCATCGCCGCGGGGGGCACGATGCTGCGTCCCCACTGGCTCACCCACTGGTCCTGGGCGCCGGTGACGTCGAGGTAGCGGAAGCGGCCGACGCCGGGCCACCGCTTGAGGATCAGCAGCCCGCCGATCGAGAGCTGGCCGACGAGCGAGCTGCTGTCGGGGCCCACGTCGATCAGCACGGTGACGCCGCACGGCTCCAGCCAGCCGCCCGATTGCTCGCACAGGGTGCGAAAGCTGGCGCTGAGCGAGTCGCCGATGAACCGGCTCGCCGAGTCGGGGCGTACGTCGGCGCGCCGGACGAGCGCGTGGAGGGTGCGCGTGGCGTTCGCCAGCTCGTCGTTCGCGCGTGCGCTGCGCCCGAGCGTGGTGCCGGCGTCCTGGAGCTGCCCGAGCAGCGCGCGGCCACTCATCAGCAGCAGCCCGCCGATGGCGAGCGCCGCCATCACCTCGATGAGCGTCATCGCGCGGCGCGCGCCCCGGTGGAGCGTCATGGCCGGTACACCGTGGTGCGCAGCACGGTCGCACCGGAGAGCGTGTCGAGGACGGCGAGCGTGTAGAGACGAGCGCGCGGCGTGGCGACGTCGAGGTTCCAGACCCCCATCCGCGAGCGGCCGAGGCGCGAGGCGAGCTCGCTCTCGCTCCACAGGATGACGCGGTCGAGCAGCTGGACGGCGCTCTCGGTGCGCCGTTCGGCCGCCCGTCCTTGCCGCACGGTCTGCACGGTCTGCGTCAGGAGCGTGACGAGTCCCACGCCGACCATGCCGAGGATCGCGACGCCGAGGATGACCTCGAGCATCACCATACCAGGACGCGCGCGGGCCTTCACTACCGGCCTCCCGATGTGCTATCGATCGGCGGGAGCGGCAGTCCGGTGAGCCGGTCGATGCGCGCCGCCGAATCGGCGAGGACCGTGCCGTCGGGCATCGCCGTCGCCACGGAGAACACCGTGTCGAGGAGCAGCACCACGGACACGGGGCGGCCGGTGCGCAGCGCGTTCGTGCGCGCGGTCGCGACGCGTCGCGGCGTGTCGTCCGGCGGGACGAACTTCCCGGGCATCGCGAGCATGGCGACGCTCGATACCACGCCGAGTCCGACCACCACGACGATGAGCTCGAGCAGCGTGACGCCGCGGCTCGGGCGTCGCTCGCGGCGTCTCATTCGATCGGTCGGACAGAGTACACCGCCTGCAGCAGCGCCGCCGCCACGAGCGCCACGACGCTCGCGAACCCGAAGATCAGCATCGGCTCGAGCGCCCGCACGAACGTCTTCGTGATCCGCTCGCTCCGCTCCTGCTCGAGCTTGGCCGCATGGGACAACAGCCCGCTCACCCGCCCCGTCTCCTCGCCCGCGCGCAGCAGCTGCACCGCGGTCGGGGTGAGCGCGTCGCTCGCCGTGAAGGCGGACGACAGCGAGCGACCCGCCGAGACGTCGATGCTGGCGCGTGCGAGCCGCCGCTCCATCGCGCCGTCGCCGGCCGAGCGCGCGGCGAAGCGCAGCGCGTCGATCACCGGGATGCCGCTGTCGAGCAGCGCCGAGAGGGAGAGTGCGGCGCGCGCCGT
>DASTSX010000293.1:0-3426 GCA_035760455.1 Gemmatimonadaceae bacterium
AGCAGCGCGTGGCGCGTCTGCGGTGGATGCCGCCACGCGTGGGCGAGCACGGGGACACGGCTCAGGAAGCCGGTCGAGTGGTCCGGCCGCGAGCCGCTGTAGGGAAATCCCGCGAGCGTCGCGATGCGCTCGACCACCTTCGGCTCCCGCGCCTCCTGAAGCGCGACGACGTCGGGGCTCGCGCCGCGGATCACCTCGGCGATCTGCTCGGCGCGGCCGATGCCGCCATCGCGGATGTTGTAGGTGAGGAGCCGCACGCTCACGCGCCGGACGAGCCGTCCGCCTCAGTCATCGAGCGTCACGTCGGACGGCTCCGCCTCGTCTTCCGCGGGCTTGTCCAGCAGCACGAGGTACGGCTGGTCCATCACGACGTCGCGCAGGTACTGCACGAGCGACGTCGTGGCCTGGAGGTTCACGGGGCGCCCGCACATCGCGCAGAGCCGCTTGCGCAGCGGGCCGAGCGTTGGCGACGCGAACGGGTGCGCCTCGCTGAGCGGCGCCGAATGGATGCCGGGGATGTGGAAGTCGCGGAACAGCGAGACCATGCCGCCCCCGACGAACGTCACGTCGAGGTCGCTCGTCCCGGGCCCGTCGGCGTCGAATGGCTCGTCCGACATGAACTTGTGGCCCGTCACGGCGCTCCCCCGCAGGATCACCTCGACGCCCGCCGGCGTCGCCTCGTCCAGCGCCCGTACGAACTCGCCGTAGCGGTCCGGGTCGTCGTCGAAGGCGAGACGGATCACACGGGCCCGGATCGTGTCCTGATCCTCGGCGTCCGCGTCGGTGGTGGGTGCCGGCTCGGAGGTCGAGCCTTCGCGGTCGGAGGCGTCCTGCTCGTGAAGGGGCATCGGCGATGGTCGAGGGTGTGCGTCGAGGCGTGACGGACATGCGTGAGGCAGATGCAGTGCCACGCCCGGCGCAGGGCTCAGGACCCTCGCCGAGGCTTCGCGCCGGAGCGCACGACGGCGGTCGGATCGCCGAGCTCCGCATTCAGCTCGACCGCGCGCGCCGTCAATCGGCGGACCGCGGCCTTCGTGATCGTGTCGTCCTCCCGCAGCTCCAGCGAGGCCATCTCGTACTTCCCGCCGGCGCGCAGGCGCGGCTCGAGCGTCTGCAGCCGCGTGCCGCGCCAGAAGCCGAGGAGCACCCGCTCCTCCTCGGCGCGGATCAGCATCACGGGGCCGACGTCGAGGTAGACGAGGTGTCCCCACTTGACCACCTCGTTCAGCTTCGCCGCGCCGCGGACCGCCGCCCGGAGCGACTCGACGCACGCGCGACGCCACCCGGTGAGCGCGGCGACGTACGCGTCGGGATCGGCGGCGGGGACGGCTTTCTTCATGGACGATCCGGGAATCCGATGCGGCGAGCTGGAACGTCGGGTGTGGTCCGGTCTCGACGAGTCAGGCTCGGCGACAGCCGTGCAGTTTCACGAGCGTTCAGCTATGGCGCTCCCGACTCGGGCCGCGCCGGCCGATAGTGGATGGTGTCCGCCGTCGTGAAGGGCGCGTCGCCACGCGCCGTCTGCTCGACGAAGCGGAAGCGGCCGTTCGGCAGGCGTGCGATGCGGACGAGCGTTCGCATCCGGCCGGCGGCCGTCACCTCGTCGCCCGTGAATTCCCACGCCGAACCGTCAGCCGCCGCACGTCCGATGAGCTGCTGCGTTCCGCCGCCTGAACGGAGGCCGTAATAGAGGTACGTCGAGTCCATCGGACGGTAGCTGAACATGCTGAGCCCCTCGCGCCACTCCCCCGCGGCCGACCGTGATCGACTGCGGCAGACCATGTGCCGCCTTCCGCCCTCCATCCAGGAGCAGCGCTCCCGGAACCCGCGCTCGGCGGGGACCTCCTCGACCGTCCAGAATCCTTCGAAGAAGCTCAGGCGTTCGTGCGGCGCGGACGGCTGCGATGGAGGGGCTGGGCGCGCCACGGAGGCGGCCTGGCCCCGCAGAGAGCGTGCGCTCATGCACGCAACGATCACGAGCGGCAGTAGTCGGAAGAGCATGCCGAAAAGTATGGGTCTGCTGCGCAGGTGCCGATAGAGACAGCCCGCCGCGACCTCGCCGCCTCGGGCCTCTACCGCGTCGTCGGCGCGCGGCGGAGCCGCAGCGCGTACAGGCCCGAGTCGCGCGCGACGTGCGTCTTGACGACGTAGTCGCCGGGCGGCAGCTCGAGGGTGGTCGCGATCGATCCGCCCGGTGGGAGCGACGCGAGGCCTCCGATGGCCACCGTCGGAAGCAGCGTCCCCGACCGCCGTCGCCAGCGCTGCGCCTCCTCGATCGTGCGGCCTTCGAGGACACGCTCGAGGACGAACTCTCGCCAGGCCGAGGTCCGATTCTCCACGCGGACGAGACGGCGGCCCGGGCGGAGCGGTGCGGACCACGACAGGCTGTCGTTCGTGATTCGCGCGACGGCCGCCGGTGTCGGGGGCACCAGCGCTCGGGCACGTCCTCCGGCCGCTGCCGTGACACGAAGGGGACGGATCATGCCGCGCCACACGTGATACAGGGAATCGACGCCGCGGCCCGAGCCGACGTAGCAGACGAGGGCGTAGTCGCCGGGCGTGAGCTGGTAGGTTGCGTTCGAGCTCACTGCGGGGTTGGCGTATCCCGGCCCGCCGAGCTGCTCCGCCCACGACGTCGGCGCGTGCCTCACCTCGTCGCGATGAAGATCCGCGACCGTCCTGCCGGGCGGAAGTCGTACGAGCCACAGCATGTGGCCCATGTCTCCCCGCTGCCAGAGCCGCAGTGTGATGATGCCTGCCGGCACGGAGTCCGGCGCTTCGAAGAAGTAGTCGCCGGCGTTCACGTCGACGACGCGACCGGGCAGGGACTCGCTTGCGGCGCGAGGCCGCGGCGATGATCGCTGGGCGTCCGCGGGTGCGTACGCCGCGCAGCACAGCGCGATCGACGGGGCGAGCATGGGAACACGGACACGCATCGGAAGCCTCCGAGCCGCTGCTACATTGCGGCGGCGGTCCTTCCCTCACAACCACCGAGGGTCGAATCTGTCGGGGTGGTGCGGATCACGAACGACATGCCTGCCCGTGCGCGATATGGTCTCGCGGCTCATCACGCTGACGGGGGCCCGGCGGAGAGAGCGGCCGCGGTCGTAGCGGCGGCGACGACGCTCAACTCCGCTCGACGACGAAGACCCGGAAGCCGATGTGGTCCGAGCGGCGCGGCGGCTCGTAGGGAAGACGGACGGCGGACCGACACGCCCACGCGGCCTCGATCCAGGCCCCGCCGCGTCGCACGCGCGAGCTCGTCCCGTCGCGATTGATCGTGCCCGGCACCCCGTACAGGTCCGGATCGACGCCGCCCGGGATCGGCCGATGAAAGTAGTCGCGGCACCACTCCCATACGTTGCCGTGCATGTCGTGAATGCCCCACGCGTTCGGCGGGTAGCTGCCGACCCGCCGCGCGTTGCC
>DASTSX010000294.1:0-4278 GCA_035760455.1 Gemmatimonadaceae bacterium
CAAAGCTCAAAGCTCAAAGCTCAAAGCTCAAAGCTCAAAGCTCAAAGCTCAAAGCTCAAAGCTCAAAGCTCAAAGCTCAAAGCTCAAAGCTCAAAGCTCACACCGCGCCAGCACCTCGGCCCACGTGCCCCGCCGCTCGAACTCGCCGCGGTGGAAGCCGCGCAGGCCCGCGAGGATCGCGGTGGTGAGCCCGCCCTCGAGCGCCAGCAGATCCTCCGGCGCGAGCGGCGCGATGTGACACACGCGCAGGCCGTGCGGCACGGCGCTCCCGAGGTAGTCGTACTCCTCGAACAGGCAGGCCTCGTGCACCCCCTGCGCCCGCCGGCGCGCACCGTGCGCGGCCGCGGCCTCGATGAACTGATCCACCGCGCCCGGCACGGGGCGCGGGCGCAGCGCGTTCGACATCGCGCTGAGCACGGCAGCGAGGTCGCCCGCGCGATCCTCGTCGCACAGCGCGCGCAGCTCGCCGCCCGCGGCGGCGCGCCCCCATTCGTCGAGGATGGCGGGGATGCAGCGCTCGAGCGTGTCGGCGAGTCGCGCGGACATGCCCGCGTCCCATTGCAAAGACGGGGCGCGCACGGCGAGTCGATCCGCCGCGCGCGTCGTCTTCAGTCGAGCAGGTTCGCGGGCACCTTCCCGCCGTTCTCCGACAGGTGCTTCAGCACCTGCTTGTGCAGCCAGATGTTCATCGGCGCCGTGTCGTTCATGTCGCCCGTGTAGCCGAGCTCCTGCGCGAGCGCTCTCCGGTTGGCGAGGCTGCTGTCGATCCCGGTGAGCGTCATGAGATCGACGATCGAGTGCCGCCAGTCGAGCTTCTGGTTCGTCCCCGCGGCCATCGTCTCGAGCACGGTCTCGACGTCCACCACCGGCGGTGCGGCGGTCGCGGTGGGTGCCGCGCTGGCCGGCGCCTTCGCCGGCGCCGCCGGTGCAGTTGGACGCGCCGCGTTGGCGGCCGCCTCGGACTTCCTCGCGCTGTTCCCGAGGATCTTGCCCATCAGTGAGCCTAGGATGTTCATCGTCGCCCCCTTCGCGACTGGCGTATGACATCGCGCCGGTTACCGCGCGGACGCTGGGGCCGCGCGGGCCGCTGGGCTCGACGTCCGTCTTGACGGTCGAGCAGCGGCGCGAACCACCGAGCAAGGAGCGGACCCGCTAGCGACGATGTGTCCCGAGCGTGAGCGCATGGGCCGGACAATGTCGGGAAGAGCCCGACAACCGGTCGTCACTTCCCCGCGATGCGTTGCGCACGATGCCCGACTGTATCCGCATGCCCGGGGCGCAGCTTTCAGCCGTGGAGCGCGTGCTCCACCACGAGATCATCGCGGCTGTAGCACATCCCGGAGGGAACGATGCGACGCACGCTCATCGGCTGGCTCTTCATCCTGCACGGCCTGGCGCACTCGTCGCTCGGCTTCTGGGCCGCGTCGCTCGGACCCGCATGGCTCGTGACCCCGCTCTGGTGGATCGCCCAGGTCGGCTTCGTCGCCGCGGGCGCCGGGCTCGTGGGTGTCACCGGGCTGCGTCGCATTTGGGCGCCGCTCGGCTTCGTGGCGGCGCTGAGCTCGATCGCGCTGTTCAGCCTGTACGGGCATCTGCCCCTCATGATCGGCTTGGTGGTGGACGTGTTCGTGCTCGTCATCGGACTGCAGTGGGGCGAGCCCGCCGTGCTCGCGCGCATGCGCGGCCGCGAGGTACCGCCCGATCGGCATCCCGTGCGGCACGTCATCGCGACGTGGCTGACGGGCGCGGTGCTCGTCTACATGTCCGCGGTCATCCTGCTGCGACCCTGGCAGCTCACGTGGGGGTCGACGCGCGCCGATCGCATCGCGACCCTGCCGGGCGACGACCTGGTCGTCGACGCGCGCTATCGCATGGATCGCGTGGTGACGATCGACGCGCCCGCCGACTCCGTGTGGCGGTGGCTCGTGCAGATCGGGCAGGACCGGGGCGGGTTCTACAGCTACGAGCGCCTCGAACGCCTCATCGGCGCCGACATCCACAACGCGGACCGCGTGCATTCCGAATGGCAGCAGCGCCAACCGGGCGATCTGGTCCGCGCGGCACCGCCCGACTATCTCGGCGGCCGGCTCGGCACGGAGCTCGGCTGGCGCGTGGCGGAGGTCGTGCCCGGGCGCGCGATCGTGCTCGAGCAGTGGGGGGCGTTCGTCCTCCACCCCGTGGACTCCAGCACGACGCGGCTGCACATCCGCCTGCGCGGCGATGGCAGGCCGACACTCGTGTCGTCGCTCTTCGCGCCGATCGGTCTACTCGTCTTCGAGCCCGCGCACTTTATCATGGAGCGCGGGATGCTGCTCGGCATCAAGCGCCGCGCCGAGGGGTTCACGCGCGCCGGCTGAGGCGCGCGGTGCGGCGCTCGCTCACGCCGGGAGCAGGTCGCAGTAAGTGAAGCGCTCCTCACGGCGCACGATGTCGCCGATCGCCACGGCGATCGGCTGCGAAAAGATGGGCCCGCCGTGCACGAAGGTGTGGAACTCCCCGTTCTCGCCGCACGGATCGGCCGACGACGGCAGCTCGGCGAGCAGCGCGCGGTCGAACCGCCGGCCGGCGAAGCGCGGATCGAGCTGCGTCTCGTCCACGCACACGAGCGTCGCCTCGAAGCCGTCGGCGACGAACGACTCGGCGAGCGCACGCGTCGACTGCTCCCACAGGGGGTAGAGGCCGCGATACGGCGTGCCCGCAAGCAAGCGGTCGCGATAGTCGCGCACGTCGCGGAGGTAGAGATCGCCGAAGGCGATGTGCGTCGCCGCGGGATGGAGCCGCGCGACCACCTCGAGCGCGTCGAGGAAGGCGCGCTGGTACGCTGCGTTGGACGACTTCGGCTCGAGCGCGACCTCGATCAGCGGCAGACCGAGCGCGGCGGCCTGCGCCTCCAGGAGCGCCCGCCGCACGCCGTGGATGCTCACCCGGTCGTACTCACGCGTCACGCTCGTGAGGAGCGCGACCACATCGTGCTCGCCACCCGACCGTAGGTGATGCAACGCGAGCGCACTGTCCTTCCCGCCGCTCCAGCTCAGCACGACTGGTGTCTTCACGATGGCGTCCCGGGAGTTGAAGGTCGAACTGATCGACGCGGAGAACGCGGAGGCGCGCGGAGTACGCGGAGCACCGCCTCGCAGGCCGAGCCCACGCTCCGGCGCACCACTCCTCTTCATTCCACAGCCTCAAAAGCCGCTTGGGGTCGGCAGCGATGCCTTCTCGCGGCACCCGCGCACCCGCGCACCCGCGCACCCGCGCACCCGCGCGACATGGAACGCGCATTGCTCTCCCTTCCCTCGTTTCGGCACGACGACTGGCAATCGCATTCTTCGCGGAGCGACCGATGGCGAAAGAACGAATCTACGAGACCGACGACGGCGTCCGGATCGCGCCGCTGAGCGCGCTGGACGACTTCGAGGTCGCCGAAGGGTATCCCGACATCCGGGGCTGGCACGTGGCGTCGGCCGACGGGCAGGAGGTCGGCAAGGTGCACGATCTGCTGATCGACGTCGATCAGATGCGCACGCGGTATCTCGAGGTGCGGCTCACGAAGCAGCTCGCCGCGTCGCCGGGCGACCGCGACGTCCTCGTGCCGGTCGGCACGGCGCAGCTGGTCGAGGGGAAGGACGTGGTCCGCGTACCGCTCACGGCCGAGCGCTTCGGGCTGCTGCCGCTGTACGAGCGCGGCCGCCTCACGCGCACCCACGAGCTCGAGGTGCGACGCCACTTCTCGCTCGGCGAGGCGGCGGCCGCGGCGGTGACGGGCACGGTCGCTGGCGCCGTCACCGGCGCGACGGCCGGCCCAGCGACGCGCGGCTTCTACGACGACGAGGGCTACGACGACCGCCGCTTCTTCGGGAAGCGCCGGACGCGCGCCGAAGCGGAGATCGCGGCGAAGCGCGTGGACGCGGAGCGCGCCGACGCGGCGCGGGTGGACGCCGAGCGTGCGGCCGCCGAGCGTGTCGCCGCCGACCGCGACCTGCGCGACCGCGAGGTCAGGCAGGTGCCGGTCGAGCGCGACGGCGAGATCCGCGTGCCCGTCGAGCGCGAGGACGCCGTGGTCCTCAAGAAGGGCGAGGACGGGAGGGATGAGATCATCATCCGGAAGCCGGTCGGCGGGAGGGAGGAGAGGGTTTGAACTGCTACTGAAGTACCCGGTACTACCGACGTAGCAGGTACCCGGTACCAGCGGGACGCTCCCGGAAGTCCGGTCGGCCGGTACTCGAACGAGAGTGAAGTGAACGACGAAGCCCGCCTCGACGCGTCGTCGAGGCGGGCTTC
>DASTSX010000295.1:0-49172 GCA_035760455.1 Gemmatimonadaceae bacterium
GGGCGAGGGCGAGACCGACGAGCAGGCCGGCGGCCGTGCCACCGCTCCCGAGCGGCACCACGAGGGTATCGGGGGGCGGCATGCCTTCCCGCGCGAGCTGATCGGCCAGCTCGAGCGCCGCCGCGGTGTGGCCCAGTGCCCCGAGCGGACTGCTGCCGCCTGCGGGGATCCACCGTACTCGTCGAGCGAGTCGGCGCAGCGTCGCGCGCAGCATGGCGGTCGCCGGCGATCGCGCGGGCGTGACGCGAGCGATCTCGCGCAGCCGCGCCGCCGTCGCCAGCGAGACGTCGTGCTCCTCCTGCGGCCAGGTGATCACCTCCGTCCGCGCGCCGATCCGCGCGCCGAAGTGCGCCACGGCGAGCGCGTGCGTCGAGCCTGTCGACCCGACCGTGAGCAGGACGTCGTCGGCTGCGACGCCCGCGAGCAGCAGCTCGAGGGCACGCGCCTTGTTGCCGCCGAGGCTGGGCGTGGTGAGGTCGTCCCGCTTCACGAGCAGCGATGCGCCCTCCAGGTCCCACCGCTCGATCGGCGTCTCGCGAACGCGGAGATCCGCCGTGGGAAGCGTCTGGAGCAACCGCGGCCAGCGGGCGGCCAGCGCGCGCACGGTCAGCGCACCGCCGCGCCCTCCAGCGCCTCGTCGAGGTCCGGATCGAACCCACCGCTCGGCGAAGGAGCGCCGGCCGGCGCGCCGACGTTGCGCTGCTCGACGTAGAGCACCTGGACCATCACCATCGCCGTGGCGAGCAGCGGCACGGCGACCATGAGGCCGAGGAAGCCGAACACGAGGGCCAGCAGCGCCTGGGTGACGACGGTGAGGGCCGGGGGCAGGTCCATCCCGCCCTTCATGAGGAGCGGGATCAGGATGTGGTTCTCGAGGAACTGGATTCCCCAGTACGCCACGGCGACCATCGCCGCCTTCTCGGGCGAATCCAGGAACGCCATCGCCACCGCGGGGATGGCGCTGAGCAGCGGGCCCACCGTCGGGATGAACTCGAACAGACCCGCGAGCACGCCGAGCGCGAACGCCGCCTTCACGTCGAGGATCAGCAGCACGGTGGTGCTGACGGCACCGATCACCACCATCGCGATGAGCTGCGTCACGAGCCACCTGCGCAGCACGTCGGCCACGCGGTCCATCACGAGCGCGCCCTGCGCCCGCCGCCGATCCGGGATGAGCGCGAGCACGCCCCGGCGATACAGCTGCGGATCCGCCGCGAGATAGATGCTGAGGAAGACGACGATCAGAATGCCGCCCAGCGCCTCGACGGTGTGCGTCAGGAAGGGGAAGAGGTAGCGCGAGGCGCCGCTCAGCTTCTCCTGGATGCGCTGGTTCAATCGTGGCGCCCCGCCGGGCTGCGGCGCCGGCGGCTCGCCCGCGGTCCCGGGGCGCGCCGTGTCGCTGGCCGCCGCTCCACCCTGCGGCGGCGTCGTGTCGGCGGCCGTGGTCGTGCCACCGCGGCGCGCCACCGCGTCGGTGCCGCCGAGCAGGATGCCGAACATCCCGCTCTGTCGCTTGTTCACCCACTGCTCGACCCGGTCGACCGCCTCGGGGAGCTTCTGGCGGAGCTCCGCGCCCTGGGAGCGGAGCGTCGGCGCGAGCCAGGCCCCGAATCCGCCCAGCAGCGCGAAGAACGACAGCACGATCATCGCCGCGCCCACCCCGCGCGGGATCCGGAGCCGCTCCAGGCGGTCCACGCCCGCGGACACGGCGATCGCGAACAGCACCCCCAGGAAGGTGACGAGGAAGAGCGCGTTGGCGAACCAGATGAGCCGCAGCGCGAGGTACATCGCGAGCACGAGCCCGGCGGCCCGCACCACGTCGCGGCTGCGCCAGCCGATCCTGCGGCGGTGCCTGACGTCGCGACGCCCGCGTTTGGGCACGCTGCTCAGGCCCTTCGGATCGACGCCGTCGGGCCGAGAGCGCGGGGTCTTGCCGACATCGAGAGAGGAGTCCGCCATGCGATGAGCTCGGATCGGTAGCGCGCAACCGGCGCTCGTCGTGCTGTTGCAAGCGGCGTGACGCGCTCGCGCGAGGCGCTACATTACCGCGATATCCGATCCGCCAACAGAGTGAGGGGCCAGCGTGGCAGAGCGCGCGAACGCCGCATCGTTCGAGTATCTCGACACCGTCGCCGACGTCGAGAAGTTCACAACCGAGATCGCTGCGACGCGCGAGATCGCGCTCGACACGGAAGGGGCGAGCTTCCACCGCTTCGTGGATCGGGTCTACCTGCTGCAGCTGTCGACGCGCGATCGCCACGCGGTCATCGATCCGCTTCCGATCGGCGCGCCGCCGGGACTCGGCGGGCTGCTCGAGGATCCGTCCGTCGAAGTGGTGTTCCACGACGCCGACTACGACCTGCGGCTGCTCAAGCAGGACTACGGGTGGCACGTCCGAACGATCTTCGACACGCGCATCGCGGCACAGCTCCTCGGCTACACGGCGTTCGGGCTCGCCGCGCTCCTCGAGCGGTTCTTCGACGTCAAGCTCGACAAGAAGCATCAGCGTGCCGACTGGTCGATGCGGCCCCTCACGCGGGACATGCTCGACTACGCGGCGCAGGACACGCGCTGGCTGCTCCAGCTCCGGGATCACATGGCGGCGGAGCTCGAGCGCATGGGGCGCACGGCGTGGGCGCGCGAGGAGTTCGCGCTGCTCGAGGGCACGCGCTGGGCGGATGACGAGCCGGGCACGTCCTATCTGCGCATGAAGGGCGCGCGAGATCTCACGCGTCGCGAGCTCGCGGTGCTGCGCGAGCTCGTGCCGTGGCGCGACACCGTCGCCCGGCAGATGGACCGCGCCACCTTTCGCGTGCTCGGCAACGAGCAGCTGCTCGAGATCGCGCGCGTCCAGCCGCGGACGAAGGAGGCACTCGGCAAGATCAAGGGGATGCCGCGCGCCATCCTCGAGCAGCGCGGCGCCGATCTGCTCGACGCCGTGAGTCGCGCGCTCGCCGTGTCCGACGCCGAGCTCCCGAAGTATCCGCGCGCCGCGCGCTGGGATCGCGATCCGGACTTCGATGCACGCGTCAGCGCGCTGAAGACGGCCCGCGACGCCGCCGCCAAGCGGCTCTCACTCGACCCCGGCGTCCTGTGCTCGCGAGATCGGCTGGAAGCCGTCGCACGCCGCAATCCGACGAGCGTCGAGGAGGTGGCCGAGGTGCCCGAGCTCAGACGCTGGCAGGTAGCGGAGCTGGGCGCGGACTTCGTACGGGCCCTGGAGCCGCATCGCAAGGTGCGAAAGGCATCCGAGGTCCCGACCAGCTGAGCCTCAGAGGCCCATGTAGGCCCTCACCCTCGGCTCGATCCGATCGGGGGACCAGAAGGGGGTCCAGACCAGATTGATCGTGACCGTCCCGACGCCGGGCAGCGTCTTCAGGATGCGCTCCGCGTCGCCCATGATCTCAGGGCCACTCGGGCACCCCGGCGACGTGAGCGACATGTCCACCTCCACGTCCTTGCCGATCAGCCGCACGTCGTAGACGAGGCCCAGGTCGACGATGTTCAGGTTGAGGTCGGGGTCCTTCACCTTCCGCAGCGCGAGCTTCACCTGCTCGAGCGTGAGCTCGGCGAACGCGTCGCCACTGCCGGCGACGGGCTGAGGGGACGCGCCCGCCTCGCCTGGAGGCGTCGCGGACTCGATCGTGGGGTGGAGATCGTCGCTGGACATGGGGATGTGCTCCGGTGTGGGCCATCCGGAGTATCACCAGCCCGCCCCCATCGCCGCAACGAGAAACGCCCGCCGAAGAGGCGGGCGTCGGTGTTCAGAGGATCGCGCGCGTCAGCGGCGCGCCGTCGTGCTCTTCTTCGCGGTTATCGCTTTCTTCTTCGCCGTCGTCGTCCTCTTCGCAGACGTCGACCGCTTGGCCGACGCCGTCTTCCGCGCGCTGGCCTTCGACCCGGCCGACTTCGACGACCGCGCCGTCACCTTCGACTTGGCCGAGCGCGATGCGCGGGCCGAACGCGAGCGGGCGGCGGCGGCGCGGCGGCTGCGGGCCGACCGCGACCGCGTGTAGACCGGGCGATTCCAGCCGACGGCGCGGTCGGCGCGGAACGACGCCGGCATGCTGAGGATGCCCGTGTGCGAGTCGGTCACGGCGAGCGCGGCGGCGTCGGCGAGGTCGGCGCGCACGTCGCTGATCACCTTCGCCGGGCGGCGGGCCTTGGCGGCATGCACCCGGTTCGTCAGCAGCACGACGAACATCTCACGCTCCGGGTCGATCCAGAGCGACGTGCCGGTGAAGCCCGTGTGGCCGTAGGCCGAGGGGCTCAGGTAGGTGCCGCAGCTCCCCTTGCCGCCGCAGGTGTCCCAGCCGAGGGCGCGGGTGGACGCGGCGCGGCGAGTGAAGATCCGAACCGTCGAATCGGCGACGATGCGCGTCCCGTTGTAGCTGCCGCCGTTGAGCAGCATCTGGGCGAACACGGCGAGATCGCTCGCGGTGCTGAACAGCCCCGCGTGACCAGCCACGCCGCCCAGCGCGTACGCGTTCTCGTCGTGCACCTCGCCGCGCAGCGGATAGCCGCGGGGCGGATTCAGCTCGGTCGGCGCGATGCGGCCGCGAAGCGAGCCATCGGGGCGGAACCGCGTATCCGTCATCCCCAGGGGGCCGAAAACGCGCGTATCGAGGAAGCGGTCGAGCCCCTCGCCGGAGACGGCCTCCACGATGAAGCCGAGCACGTCGGCGCCGAGATCGGAATACTCGACATAGTGGCCGGGCGCCGCGAACAGCGGGGTCGAGATGACGGCGGCGCGTGCTTCCGCGGGCGTCGAGGCCAGACGCCACAGGTCGCGGCCCGCGGGCAGCCCGGAGCGATGCTCCAGCAGCATGCGGATCGTGACGAAGTCCTTGGCCCCACCGCCGAACTCGGGGATGTACTGCACGACCCGGTCGTCGAGGCGGATCTTCCCCTCGTCGTACAGAATCATCACGGCGGTCGTGGTCCCGACCACCTTGGTGAGCGACGCCAGATCGTAGATGGTGCGCTCGGGGACGACGGAGCCGGCGTCGCCCGTCCAGCCGAGGCGCCCGAACCCCTTCTCCCACACCGCCGCGCCCTTGCGCCCGACGACCACCGCGGCGCCAGGGTACCCCCCCGCGCGAATGCCGCGCTCGACGACGCGGTCGATCGTCGCCAGGCGCGCGGCGGACATCCCGACGGCGCTCGGCGCCTTGGCCGGCAGACCATCGCCCGTGGGCAACGGCACCGACGGCGTCAGCGGATGGAAGAGGTTGGCGGCGGCGAACAGCAGGCTGAGCAACGCAGTATGTGCTGGAGGACGGACGGGACCGGCCACGCAACGCTACCGTGAGAGGCAGGTTGCGTGCTCGACCATGCGTGCATCTGACCGGACGAGGCGGGATCCGACGGGCCCGGCGACATTCATACTCTGTGACCTGGCGCACAGTTCCACGGTCACGTGCGCACGCGCCAGTATTGCGACTATTCTTTCGACGAGCAAGAGGTTGTGGCGTCACGGGATACGCTGTGCTCGCCTGACTCGCGCGGCGGCCATGTGTTTACGATGGCGAGCCGAGTTATTGGGCCTGGAAGCGGACTCGGGCACGCGCTTTCGCGGTCGATTTCCGAAATGGCAGAGCTCGTCTGAAGCATCGACCAGCCGAGTGCCGTAGGGGCGGCCGTGCCACGGATGTGCCGCGCCCGCGACACCCTTCGTGGTGCCTGGCGCCGAGCTCGTCGACTCGGCAACCATTCCCCCCGCGACCGTGACCAATCCGTCGGACGTCATGGAGACCGAACAGCACACCGTACAGCGAGCCCTGGCGGGCGATCAGTCGGCGATGCGGGCCCTTTGGGCCCGGCATGCGCCGCACATCGACGTCGTCGTGCGGCGGCTGGTCGGACACGATCCGGACCTGGCGGCCGACATCGCGCAGGAGGTCTGGATCCAGATCTTCCGGGCGCTGCCAAGCTTTCGGGGCGATGCGCAGTTCGGTACGTGGGCGCATCGCATCGCGGTGAATCGCACGCTGAATGCGCTTCGACGCACGAAGCGCATGGCGTCGACGGAGGTGGACGTGGACGACGACAC
The DNA here is from genome assembly GCA_035760455.1 of Gemmatimonadaceae bacterium. GTDB lineage: Bacteria > Gemmatimonadota > Gemmatimonadetes > Gemmatimonadales > Gemmatimonadaceae > AG11. The sequence goes on from DASTSX010000295.1 coordinate 6,053, forward strand.
GGCATCGGTGGAGCCGGAGGCGGAACGCGCGCTGCTGGCCGCGTCCATCGAGGAGGCCGCGGCGAAGCTGTCGCCGGGGGCGCGCACCGTGTTCCTGCTCCACGACGTCGAAGGCTACACGCACGAGGAGATCGCCGCCGAGCTGGGGATCACCGCGGGGGGCTCCAAGTCACAGCTCTTCAAGGCGCGCGCGAAGCTGCGCATCCTGCTGGCACACATGATCGATGCACCGTCGGACACCAGGCACCAGAACACGAGCTCTCATGTCGCACCTGTCTACTGAACGCCTCGCCGCACTCGCCGACGAGGAGCCGACCGCGCCGGAAGCGGCGCATCTCGCCGCGTGCGGCGCGTGCGGTCGCGAGCGCGCGGCGTATCGCACGCTCGTCGCGATGGCGCGCTCCGAGCGGGAAGCGATCGGCATTCCGCTCACGCGATGGGAGTCGATCGCGGACGCTCTGGCGCACGAGCAGCTCGGCGTCATCGCGCCATCCGGCGCGTCGAGTGATCGTGTCGTCGAGATCGCGGCGCGACGCCGATCGGTGCGGTTCGTGCGCACTCCGATGCGCGCCGCCGCTGGGTTCCTGCTCCTGGTCGGCGGCGCGATCGCGGGCAGAGTGAGCGCCGGCGCGTCTCCGCTGCCCTTCGGCGGCGCGCGATCGTTGGCGCCGGGCCCCGACGCGCGGAGCGCCGCCACCACGACGCAGGTCGCGCGGGTGTCCGACACCGTGGCCTTCGCCTCCGTGGAGGAGGCGCGCGCCACGCAGCTCCGCTCCGAGTCGCTCTACCAGCAGGCCGCCGCGTTTCTCGCCGCGCACGATTCCACCGGCGAGGCCGACTACAACCCCGAGGTGGTGAAGTCCCGCCTCGCGGCACTCGATCAGATGATCTCCACCACGCGCGAGGCGATGCGCGAGGCCCCGCACGATCCGGTGATCAACGGCTACTACCTCACGACCGTCGGCCAGCGCGAGGCGACGCTTCGGCAGCTCAACACGGTGCTGCCGGCGAGCCTTCGCTCGAACAGCTTCTGAGTCGGTCTCCCGACACTGCATGGTGAATCCGTCGATGTCCCGCTCCACCGTCCCGCTCCTCGTCACGATCGGCCTCGCGCTCGGCGCAGGCGCGCCGTCGCTCGCCGCCCAGCGGACCGAGACGATCGTGCGCACCGCACCCCGTGCTCCGGCCGACTCGTTGGCACCCAGGCTGCGCCGGCTCGAGCGCTCGATCGACTCGCTGATGCGCGTGTTCCGCGACGACGATCTGACGGGCGAGCAGCGTCTCCGGCTCAATCAGCTCATCGACGAGCGCGTCGCCGAGTTCACTGCGCTGCGCATGGCCGCGCCGCGTCGCGAGAGCAACGTCTTCGTGCGCGTGCCCGGGCCCGTGCGCGAGGCGCGGATCGCCGGAGAGCCGTTCCTGCCGCGGTTCGCGCAGGCGGCCATGGTCCCCGGGTGGATCGGCATCGTCGTGAGCGGCGCGCCGACCCAGATCCGGGTCGAGAACAACGAGATGTTCATGCGCTATCTCACGTATCCCGAGATCGCGTCGGTGGACCCCAGCTCGCCCGCGCAGCGCGCCGGCCTGTCGCCGGGTGACACCCTCATGGCCTACAACGGCCGCGACGTGCGCCGCGAGGAGATCTCGATGACCCGGCTCCTGCAGCCGAAGGCGACGGTGAAGGTTCGCGTCCGTCGTGACGGCAGGGTGAAGGAGCTGCCGGTGCTCGTCGCGGACGCGCCGCCGCGGATCAAGCTCCGCCGCGTGCAGGAGATCCAGGATCCCGACGCGCCGCTCGTGGCCGGGCGCGAGCCCATGCTGCCGCGGCCCATGGTCGCGCCGACGCCGCCGTCGGCGCGCTCCGTGCCCCCGCCGAGCCGCGTCGGCACGACACACCCGCTCGCGCCGATGTCGCCAGCGTTTCCCCTGGACCCGAGCATCGTCGCCGGCGCGCAGCTCGTCACGGTCTCCGAGCCGATGAAGCGGAGCCTCGGCCTCCCGACCGGCGTGCTCGTCACCAACGTGCCCATCGGGTCGCCGGCCGACGAGTCGGGCCTGCAGGAGGGCGACGTGATCGTGCGCGTGGGGCAGCAGACGGTGAGGGGGTTGCTCGAGCTCCGCGACCAGGTCGCGCGCGCATCCGAGGAAGGCGAGCGCGCGGTAGGGATCGAGCTGCGCCGCGGCAAGGAGCGCCGCACCCTCACGCTGCGCTGGTAGCACGGCACCGGACGTTCGAGCCTGAAGGCTCGAACGTCAGTCGATCGCGTCCTCGAGCTTCTCCAGCTTCCGCTCGTCGGGCACGAGCGACTTGTGGATGGCCAGCGCGGCGATCGCGCCGTCCGACGCGGCCGCGATGGCGAGCTGCGGACCGGGGACGATGTCGCCCGCGGCGAAGCAGTTGCGCACGGACGTATGGTAGGTGTCGTCCACGATGATGTGCCCGCCCGAGTCGCGCTCGCAGCCGAGCTGCGCGCCCAGGTCGTCCGCGGGGTACTGCCCGATGGCGAAGAAGATCTTGTCGCAGTCGAGCGCGATGCCCGATTCGAAGGTGAGCGAGTGCACGCGCGATCCGCTGTGGTCGACGCAGTCGATCGGATACTCGATCACCGGGATGTCGAGCGCATCGAGCTTCTCGCAATACTCGGGGAGGTCCAGGTTCGCCGGCTCGCCGTTCGTGCAGATCACGATGTCGCGCGTCCACGTGGTGAGGCTGAGCGCCATCCCCACGGCTTTGCGTCCCGACCCGATCACGGCGACCGTGAGCCCGCGGCACTCGAAGCCGTCACAGTCGGGACAGACGTGCGCGGTGCTGCCGTAGACGCGCTCGAGGCCGGGAATGTCCGGCCAGACGTCCTTGAGGCCGATCGCCAGGAGCAGGCGGCGCGCATGGATCGCCGTGCCGCCGTCGAGCGTGAGCTCGAAATGATCCTCGTCGTGTCGCGTGACGCGATCGCAGATCGCATCGACGAACCGCACGCCGTCCTCGCGCGCCTCGTCGCGACCCATGCCGCGCAGCTGCGCCGGCCGGATGTTCGGATGCCCGAGGAAGCCGTTGACGCCGCGCGTCTCCCAGTTGCGCGGATCGCCCGAGTCCACGACGACCACGGAATGGAGATACCGCGCCAGCCAGATGCTCGCCGAGAGCCCCGCAGGTCCGCCCCCGACGATCGCGACGTCGTACCGATCCGCGGTACGGGCGCCCTCGTGGCGCGCCGCTCCGTTGGTTCTGATCTCCACCGCCGTCCTCCCAGCACCGGTACGCGTTCAACGCCCCCGGTGGCAAGAAGGATTCCCCGATCGGGCCTGAGCGAGCCGCTCAGCGCAACGAGCCGGGCGGAACGAGGTAGAGCAGACGCAGCGTGGCGCGATCGGAGGGGGAGATCGTCGTCGCCGCGGACTCCCGGTACATCACGCTGGTCGCGTCGGCGGCGTGGTTGAGCCCCAGCGCGTGGCCGATCTCGTGGCGCAGCGTCCCAGCGAGCATGCGGGCGGGGAGCTGGCGCCCGGTGCTGTCGTGGTTGGCGATGTCGATGCGCGCGGACGCGATCCAGAACTCGCTCGTGTGAATCCGTTCCGTCACGCCGATGCGCTGGCCGTCCTCGGCGGGAAAGCGCTCCTTCCAGCGGACCGCGATGGCCGCTCCCGCCGAGTCGAGGACGAAGTTGAAGCGGAGGGGAAAGCCGGCGTCGTTCCACTCGGCGAACGCGGTCCGCGCGATCTCCACGTAGGCCGGGTCCCACGCGGCGGCCGGCGACGAGGGCTCGACGTAGACGTTTACCGCTCCGACGCCACCGTCCGGCCAGCGGTAGAGCGCGCTGTCCTGCGCGCCGAGGATGTCGTCGATGTAGCTGCCGGGCTTGAGATTGGCGACTCGTCGGCGAAGCTGGTCCGGGGGAAGCGTCTGGCGTCGCGTCGGCGAGGTGACCATTCGCCGTACCTCGCCCTGGAGCTGGTCCGCATGGAGCTGTTCCGACTGGAGCTCGACGGTGTCGACGACGGGCTTGTGGAGCGCGCGCCGGTCGGCGCCGAACGCACGATCGCCGATCTTCGCCGCGACGAAGCCGCCGACGGCGAGCACGAGCACGATCGGGATCAGCTCGCCCCGGAGGCGAACTAGCGGACGCCTCCCGGCGGCAGCGTGTAGAGCAGGCGCACGGTGGCCCGATCCGCCGCGGAGAGCGCGCGGACGCGCACGCGGGGCGCCATGATGCTCGACTGGTCCTCGGTGTGATCGAGGCCGAGCAGGTGTCCGGCCTCGTGCAGCGCCATCGCCTTCATCGCCTCGTCGTCGAGCGTGCGACCGCTGCGATGGTGCACCGCCAGCACGATGTCGGCATCGATGATCCACCAGTCATCGTCGCGCGCCCACTTGGTGCGCCCGCTGATCGGCTCGTCGAAGCGATCGACGAACGTGACGTGCACGTCGGCCGTCGCGGAGTCCGCGGTGAACGCGAATCGAACGGGGAGCTCGAGCTCGTCCCATGCGAGGAACGCGTCGCGCACGCCCGTCGCGTAGGAGGGCCGCCACTCGGCGATGCCGCTCTCCGGCTGGATCCACACCTTGAGCGGCACCCCTTTCAGGTCGTGCCAGCGGGCGAGGGAGCTGTCCCGCCCGGCGAGCATCTCCCCGATGTACGTGCCCACGCCGCGCTCGGTGAGTTCCCGCCGGACGGCGGCCTTGGACCGCGCGGCTTCGGCGGCCTTGGGGGTGAGCTCGCGCGCCAGGAGGCCGCCGCTCGCCACGTCGGTCCGCGTCGGCGCGGGGCGCACGACGGAGGACACCGGAAGCGTCGCGCACAGCAGCGCGGCGGATCCGAGGGTGAGGCGATGGAATCGTGTGAGGCGGGACGGCATCGAGAACGACGTCGCGGGGAGGGACGGCGGTTTACGGCAGGGTGTGGCGAGGGGCCGGTGGGGAAGGGGACCGTCCGCGATGCGGTACGAGTCGCCGTCCGGCCTGGAGGCGGGAGTGGACGGGCAATGCACACAGGCGAAGCGAGTGCTCGCCTGGGCCAAGCTGCACGTCCCGTTCGGATGGTTGACGAGTGGAGGGGACGAAACGGCACGCGGCGGCCGTGCGCCCTCATACCCCCGAGGGACCGGAGGTGCCGGTGGCGCTCGCCGAGCGCCGCGCGCTGTACGGCCAGAAGGCTAGGCGAACGAAGTGTATGTCACTTCATGCAAAAAATGCAATCAAAAGCACCAAAATCGCACAATATTTGGGCAAACAGGGCTAAACGCGCGAACAATCGTGCCATTACAGCAAAATTCTGTTGACACGGAGAGCTACGCAACGCATCCTGTTGGAAGCCGATCCGCCGCCGGGTCACCCAGCGGCGTCGGCTCCGGCGCGGGCACCGATCCGCGGCCAATCCGGCCGCGGCCGCGGCGGGTCACCTTCGACCGAGCTGCTGGCCATGCGAGTCCGCGTGGGATGCGAGTTCCAGTTCCAGAGCCAGCACCCGGTCACCACGGTCATGCTCGTGGGCACCCGTGCCGACGGCGCGCACCGGACGATCTACGAGTCGCGCTGGGTGGATCCGGTCATCCCCGTCCGCGACTTCCGCGACGCGTTCGCGAACGGCTGCTGGCGCCTCGAGGTCCCCAAGGGCCCCACCACCATTCGCTACGACGCCGTGGTCGACGTCGACGACGAGCCCGATCCCTCGCACCCCGACGCCCTGCTGGTTCCGCCGGCCGAGCTGCCGGACGAGGTGCTCGGCTTCACCCTGCCGAGCCGCTACGTCGAATCCGACCAGGTGGCGAACATGGCGTGGGACCTCTTCGGCAACACGCCGCCGACCTGGGAGCGCGTCCAGGCCGTCTGCGACTGGGTGCACGAGAACATCCGATACGATCCCACCGCGGTCGTTCAGCACGGCACGGCGCGCGGACTGCTCGAGCGCCGCGCCGGCGTCTGCCGCGACTTCGCGCTGCTCGTGACGGCATTCTGCCGCGCGCTCAACGTGCCGGCGCGGTACACGTTCGGCTATCTGCCCGACATCGCGGTCGACGCACCGGACACCCCGATGGACTTTCACGCCTGGAGCGAGGTCTACATCGCCGGTCGGTGGTTCACCTTCGATGCGCGTCACAACATGCCGCGCGTGGGTCGCGTCGTCGTGGGCTACGGGCGCGATGCCGCGGACGTGGCGATGACGACGTCGTACGGTGCGCTCACCCTGCTGAAAATGACGGTGTGGGCGGAGGAAGTCGCGTCGCCGAAGGAGGAGCCACGTCCGAAGTTCGCTCCGCTGGAGCCGGCGAAACCCGAGCACCTGACGCAGGCCCAGCTCCTCGGAGGAGGGGTGCGGTGAAGAGCGGCGCGCTCGTGGAGCCGTCGTTGGTGCTGCGCGCGCCGCCGGCGTGGGATCGCCTCTCCCGCGCGGCGTTCCGGGTGCGCCAGCAGTATCACTACGCTTACGCGACGCCGATCCACGACCTGCGTCAGCGCCTGATGATGCTGCCGCCGGAGGCGCACGGCGGCCAGCGCCTGCTGCAGCGCGAGCTCCGCGTCGAGGGCGCCGACGACGTGCGCATGCTCTCGCAGATCGACCGCTTCGGCAACGTCGTCCATCACGTCACCAGCCCCACGGTCAGTGAGGCAGTGGAGTTCACGGCGGAGTTCACGGTGGAGCGGTTCGCCACCGCCGCGCCGCTGCGCGTCGCCGCCGACGACGCGCTCGTCGGACAGTATCTGATCCGCACGGCGCTCACCGCGCCGGACGCTCGCATTCGTGACGAGGCCCACGCGCTCTCGACCGAGATTCATGCGACGCCGGCGACCGAGCTGGCCCGGGAGGTGCTCCCGCAGGGCGCCGGTGCGCTGGACGCCGAGGGCGTTCGGCAGTGGGCCGCCGCGCAGTGCGCCGGCCTATGGGCCGCACGGGCGATCACCTATCAGTTCGGCGCCACCGGCGTGCAGACGCCCGCGGCGATGGCCCTCCACCTCGGTCGCGGCGTGTGCCAGGACTACGCGCACATCGCGATCGCGATGCTGCGCGAGCTCGGCGTGCCGGTTCGTTACGTCTCGGGCCACGTGCTCGGAGAAGGAGCGCCGCACGCGTGGATCGAGGCACTGCTCCCCGACCCCGAGCTGCCGCACATGCTGCGCGTGGTCGCGTACGATCCCACCCACCAGCTCACGCCGGGGCTCAACTACATCACGGTGGCCGTCGGCCGCGACTATGCCGACATCGCGCCGACGAGCGGCACCTTTCAGGGGGTGACCGGACACTTCAGCGCGCGCAAGAACGCGTGGATCGTGGAGCTCGCATGAGCGCCCCGCGCCTGGAGCCGATGCACGTCGTGCCGAACCTCTCGCGCTCGTCGCTCGCGGCGTACGACCTCGGAGGGTTCTGGGACGAGGTGTTCGCCGCCGCGGGAGTGGCGCGCCCGCACTACGCGTCACTGTCGCGCCGGTTGGCGACGTTGAGCCCCGAGGAGGTGGACAGCCGCCGGCGCGCCGCCGACCTGGCGTTCCGCATCGGCGGGATCACCTTCGCGGTGAACCAGGGCGCCGAAGGCGTGGAGAAGATCATGCCCTTCGACCTGATCCCCCGCGTGATCGTGCCCGACGAGTGGGACCGGATCTCCCGCGGCCTGGAGCAGCGCGTCCGCGCGCTCAACCTCTTCCTCGACGACGTCTATCACTCGCAGCGCATCCTGCGCGCGGGCATCCTGCCGCCCGAGCTCGTGCTCGGCGCACGAGGCTACCGGCGCGAGCTGCGCGGCGTGGACGTACCGCTCGGCGTGTACACCCACGTGATGGGGAGCGATCTCGTGCGCGACGCGAGCGGCGAGCTGCTCGTCCTCGAGGACAACCTGCGCACACCCTCGGGCGTCTCGTACGTGCTGGAGAACCGCCGCGTCCTCGAGCGCGTCTGGCCGCAGATCTTCCAGGACTACGACGTGCGGCCGGTCGAGGGCTATCCGCAGGACCTGCTCGACGTGCTGCGCTCCATCGCGCCGCCGACGGCGGAGGAGCCCGTCGTCGTGGTCCTCACGCCCGGCGTGTACAACTCGGCCTACTTCGAGCACTGCGCCCTCGCGAAGGCGATGGGGGTGGAGCTCGTGCAGGGGTCCGACCTGTTCGTCGACGACGGCGCGGTGTTCATGCGCACGACGCAGGGCCGGCGGCGCGTCGACGTGATCTACCGCCGCATCGACGACGACTACGTCGATCCGCTCGCGTTCCGCTCGGATTCGATGCTCGGCGTGCCCGGACTGCTCGCCTGCTACCGCCTCGGCCGCGTGAGCCTCGCCAACTCGATCGGCACCGGAGTGGCCGACGACAAGGCGGTGTACGCGCTCGTGCCGGAGATCATCCGCTACTATCTCGGCGAGGAGCCCATCCTCGGCAACGTGCCGACGTACCTCCCGGTGCGGAAGGACGACATGCGTTACGTGCTCGACCACCTCGACGAGCTCGTCGTGAAGTCGGTGAACGAGAGCGGCGGCTACGGCATGCTGATCGGTCCGCACGCGTCGCGGGCCGAGCGCGCGGAGTTCCGCGCGCGCATCGTCGCCGATCCTCGCAACTACGTCGCGCAGCCGACGCTGGCGCTGTCGAGACATCCGTGCTGGGTGGACGACCATCTCGAGGGACGGCACGTCGATCTCCGTCCGTTCGTGCTGTTCGGTCGTGAGGTCCGCATCACCCCCGGCGGGCTCACGCGAGTGGCCCTCCGCTCGGGCTCGCTCGTCGTGAACTCGTCGCAGGGTGGGGGCGGGAAGGATACCTGGGTGCTGGCGCGGGGAAGCGCATGATGCTCTGCCGCGTCGCCGAGGACGTGCTCTGGATGAGCCGCTATGTCGAGCGCTCGCTCGCCGTCGGCCGGCTGATCGAGGTGAGCGAGCATCTGGAGTTCGACGAGCACGACGATCCCGAGCTGCGCGCGGCGCGCTGGGCGCCGCTCCTCGAGCCGCGGCCGAACGACGGGCCGCTCCCGACGCAGGTGGCGAGGGTGGCGGTGGAGCGCGAGGCGGCGCGCACGGTGCGGCAGTGGCTGGCCTTCAACCGCGACAACCCGCGATCGATCGTGTCGTGCATCGACCGCGCGCGCACGGCGGCGCGCCAGGCGCGCGAGCGCATCTCGAGCGAGATGTGGGAGACGCTGAACTCGTTGCACCTCTTCCTCGGCAATCCCGCGCTGCCGGAGATTGCCGAGCGAAATCCTCATGCCTTCTTCCAGCGGATCCGCAACGAGGCGCAGCTCTTCCAGGGGCTGGCCGACGCCACGCTCGCGCACGACGAGTGCTGGCGATTCGTGCGGCTCGGCACCTTCCTGGAACGGGCGGACAACGTGGCGCACACCCTGGCGTCGCAGGCGCACATGCTGCGCGACGACGGGCGCGACGAGGCCGACATGGTCCGGTGGATCGGCGTGCTGCGATCGTGCGGCGCCGCCGAGGGCTACGCGCGCTACTACTCGCTGCGCGTCGAGCCGGCGCGCGTCGTGGAGTTCCTGCTGCTCAACACGCAGTTCCCGCAGAGCGTGCGGTTCAGCCTCCGGCAGGCGTGGGACGCGCTGCGCGCGCTGAGCTCGGAGGACGGCGACGCCGACGTGCCGCGCTTCGCCGCCAGCTCCGCGACGCGCGCGCTCGGCCTGCTCACCGCGCAGCTCGAGCACGCGACGGTGGACGAGATCATCGAGAACGGCCTGCAGGAATACCTGCACGGGGTCCAGCGCGATCTCGCGCGCGTCACCGACCACGTGACGCGCGTCTATCTGCGGGACGAGCCGCACGAGGGACGGCTGGTGGGCGTGGCACGCGCGATCCGGCTCATGGCCGAGCAGCAGCAGCAATCACGCGACCCGTGAAGATCCGCCTCGTGCACGTGACGCGGTTCGACTACTCGGCCGACGTCGTGGAAGGCGTGATGGAAGTGCGCCTCGGCCCGCTCTCCGACTCGACGCAGCGGTGGGACCGCTTCCAGCTGAGCGTGAGTCCCTCGGGCTCGGTGCGGCAGTTCGTCGACGGCTTCGGCAACCGCACGCATCTCGTGACGGTCGGCAAGCCGCATCGCATGCTCGAGGTGACGACCCGCAGCGAACTGTCGACGACGCTGGAGAACCCGTTCGCGCCGCTGGCCAAGCCGCCGCGAGCGCTGTCACCGGCCGAGGAGATCGACTTCCTCTCGCCGTCGCCGCTGGTGCCTGCGCTGGCCGAGTTCCGCGAGCTGCTCGCCGCGCAGGGCTGGGACGATAGCGAGCCGACGTTCGAGCGCGTTCGGCAGCTGCCGCGCCTCGTGCACGACACGTTCACGTATCAGCGCGACGTCACGAACGTGAGCACCACGGTCGCGGAGGTCCTGCGGCTGCGCACGGGAGTGTGTCAGGACTTCGCGCACGTCCTGATCGGTCTCTGTCGCGCGGCCGGCGTGCCGGCGCGCTACGTGAGCGGATACACCGTGGCCGATCTCCCGGACGGCGAGACCGCGCGCCGCGAGCAGGCGTCGCACGCATGGGTGGAGGCCTACACCTCGACGCACGGCTGGCGCGGCCTCGATGCGACGAACGACGTCGTCGTCGGCGACGCGCACGTCAAGATCGCGATCGGGCGCGACTATGCCGATGTCTCCCCCACGCGCGGCTCGTTCCGCGGCAACGCCGCGCAGCGGCTCGGCGTCACGGTCGAGGCGTACCGCGTAGACTGATCAGAAGCGCACGGTCTGCCGGCCGGCGCGCAGCGGAACCGTGCGCCCGTTCCACTCGAAGCGACCCGACACGCCGGCCGGAAGTGTGACCTCGGCGCTCAACCCCGCGGCGCCGACGCGCGTCAGCGAGACGTCGATGTCGCCGCGCGGATGCGGCACGCGCCCCGACGCGGTGCGCAGCGGCCCGAGCGCGGGGGCGATGCCGACGACACGGAACCCCGGCGATGCGGGACGCACGCCGAGCACGGTCGCCAACAGCCCGTAGTTGGGGTGGGCGGCCCAGGCATGGGAGTCGGAACGGGTCGGCTCCTCCTTCTCCGGCGCCGAGGTGAGTCCGAGGGCGAGCATCGTCCGCCATGGTGCGAGCACCTCGATGTACCGATCGGCGAGCCCGACCTTCCGCAGCGCCTCGTGCACGTACCAGGCGAAGTAGTAGGACGCAGGGACCAGACTCGTGTCGGCGAGGACGCGCTCCATGAGCGCACGCTGTTCGGACGCGGGAATGGCGTCGGTGAGAATGGCGAGGACGTTGGTCTGCTGGCTGAACGCCGCCGAATCGGGGGCATCGCGGAAGAGCCGGCGCGGCGCGTCCCACGCGCGCGCCCGCACGGCGCGACGGAGCGAGTCGGCGCGCGCCCGATAGGCCTGGGCCATGCCGGCGACGCCCAGCTCGGCCTCGAGCGGCGCCGCGTGGTCGAGCGCGTAGGCGTAGAGCAGGCTGATGGTGGCGGAGTGTCCGTCGTCGGCGCCGGCGGGGACGCCGCGTCCCCAGCGCTCGGCCCAGTCGACGAAGTTCCAGTACGGCATCGGGCCGAGCATCCCGGTCGAGTCGACGCGCCGACCGTACCAGTCGAGGATGCCGCGGATGCCGGCGAGCCGCGCGCGCACGAACGGCGGATCGTGCCGGTGCAGATGGTAGTCGTGCACCATCGCGACGTGGATGAGCGCGAAGGTCGGGATGAGCTGCTGCAGCTCGGAGGGATATCGGCTCGTGGTGATCCCCTCGGGGAGGCGCGAGTCGTCGAAGTGCACGATTGCCTGGCGCATCAGCCGGTCGTCGCCGGAGACGTAGAGCGAGATGAGCGCCTGGAGGCGCGTGTCGCCGATGTACTGGAGCTGCTCGTAGTACGGCGTGTCCATGTACGTCTCGAACGCGCCGATGCGCGCGCCGTTCCAGTTCATGCGCCACATGTCGGCGAGCCAGGGGAGATCGCTCGCGAAACGCGCCCGCTCGACGAAGGGATACGCCGTGAAGATGGCGGAGGCGTCGTGGATGCGAAGCGGCTCGGCGCCGGTCTGCACGTCGAGGTCCACGTAGCGGCCGGAGCGCCAGTAGAGCGACTGGAACCGGCGCCGGTCGCCGCCCCCGGGGCGCACGACGTCGCGGATGCCGCGGATGCGACGGCCCTCGACCTCGTTGCGGTGTCCCTTCCGACCCGCGGAGTCGACGGCCGCTTCGGCGTAGGTGAGCGTGATCGTGCTTCCCGTGCCGCCGCTCGTCTCGAGCACGGTGTACGCGTTCGTCGTGCGACCGTGGTCGAGCACGAGGGACGCGCGGGTGTTGGGCGGCACGACGAGCGCGTCGCCGCCGCGGATGAACCCGTCCGTGAGCGGAACGCCATTGGCGCGGCGCACCGCGGTGAAGCGCACGGGCGTCTCCTCCATCGGCGGCAGGTCGCGCGGCTCGAGCTGCCAGCCGCTCGCGTCGCCGTAGCCGCCGCGGCCCGGCACGGCGTGCAGCAGCACGTTGCCGACGATGGCGGGGCTTCGCGCCGTCTCGACGGTGTACCACGCGCGGTCGTCGTACCCCTGGCGCTCCCATCCCCACGGATAGCGCGCGCCGTCGACCGACTCGCCGTGCGCCGCCGCGTAGTACGCGTTGCCGACGTCGGCGGGCGTGACGCGCACGTCGGTGTACGCGCTGTCGCGGAGCAGCTTCCACCCGGCGCCCGTGTTCGCGACCGCTTCGGCGGGGCCATCGCCCTGCAGCAGGAACGCCGTGCGGAGGCTGTGCTGCGCGACGGGATGGTTCGCGCCCCAGTTCCACACGAGCGCCGCGATGACGTTCGTGCCGGCCCGCAGCATCGGGGCGAGGTCGACCGTCTCGTATCGCCAGTGCATCGCGTCGGAGCGCTGCGGACCCGATGAGACCTGGGTGCCGTTCACGTACAGGCGATAGCGGTTGTCCGCCGACACGTGGACGAGGAAGCGCGCCGGCCTGGCCGCGAGCTCGAAGGTGCGGCGGGCGTGGAACACCGCGAACGAGTCGGGATGCAGGCCGGGCGGCGCGATCCAGTTGGCCTCCGGTGCGCCGGCGAAGATGCGCTGGACGCGCGCCTGCGCGTCGGCGCCGATGGGCACGATCAGCGCGAGCAGCAGCGCGGCGTGAGACCGCCGCGACGAGCGGAGACGGGGACGCATCGCGGCAACGTGCCGCGCCGTGCCCGCCCGCGCCAGGACCCGAGCTAGCGGAACGCCTTGAAGCGGTCGCCGCGGACGAAGAGGACGCTGCGCCGCGCGCCGCCGATCGTGCCCTGCACGACGTTGACCTGATCCTCATACAGCTCGCAGAGCATCGCGTTGCGCACGTGCAGCGTGCCTGCGTCAGATGCGACGCCGGCCTCCAGGCACAGCCACACGAGGTCGGCCGTCTGCCGCATGCCGCACGCGCGCAGGGGCAGCGCGCGGCCGCGGGCATCCTGGAGCGCGAAGGTGCCGGTGGCGTAGGCGAGGACGGCCGCATCCCATGCTGGACCACTCGCCGGCACGGCGCGCCCGCGCGCGGCCCGCACCACACCGGCCCGGAGGTCGTCGGCGAACACGCGGACCGTCGCTCGCACCGTGCCCCGCGCCGCGTCGATGGCGAGGTCGGTGATCGTGCTGTGCAACGGATGCGCCCCGGCGCGCGTCGGTCCACCGCCGAGCGCGAGCACGCCCGCCGTCAGCAGCGCCAGTGCACGCGCCGTCTTCACCACGGGCGTCGCTCCACCGCCCACTGTGACGCGAACGCGATCACGAGCAGCGACACCGAGACGGTGCGCAGCCGCAGGGCGGGCCAGCGCGCGCTCCCGCTCCGACTGGCGACGATGAGCCGATCGAGCAGCGCGAGCGCGACACCGGCGCCGGCCAGGACGACGAGCTGCGCGACCTCGATGCCGAGATTGAAGCCGAGCAGCGGCACCGCCACGCGCTCGACGAAGAGCGACTCGAGGTACGCGGCGAAGCCGGCGCCGTGCACGAGCCCGAACACGCCCGCGAGGATGGGCCGATAGCGCCCGCCCCACGGCGCGCGCGCCCGATCGCTCACGAGCAGGTTCTCGATCCCCGTGATCACGATCGTCACCGGGATGAGGAATTCGACGAGCGCGACGGGCAGCTCGAGCGCGCCCAGGACGGCGAGGGCGAGCGTGATCGAGTGCCCGACGGTGAATGCGGTGACGACCCAGAGCACGTCGCGCGCGTCGCGGAACCGGTAGATCGCCGCGAGGGCGACGAGGAACAGCACGTGGTCGAGCGCGTGCACGTCGAGGATGTGCCGCACGCCGAGCTCGGCGAAGGAGAGCAGCTCGTTCATGGGGGAGCTACGCCCGGCCGCTTCGATCGGATTCATCGGACGGTCCCGCCCGACGGTCGGCTACCCGCCCACCATCACCCGCATCGCGCGGAGCTTCGGCGGCGACCCCGGGACCACCTCGAAGACGAACGTGGCCGGCCCTTCGTTCGCCGTCGCGAGCGCCACGTGCACCGTGCCATCTGCCGCGAGCCACATCGACGCGGGTGTGAGCGTGCCGAGGCGGTCGCGCATCACGCGCAGACGCGCGACGCGCTGCTCCACCGGCGGTCCGCCTTCCTCGACGAACCGCTCGGTGATCACGCGCACGAGGGCCACGCTGTCGGAGGCGTTCACCGCGGCGATCAGGTTGCGGATCAGCGCCGCGACGGCCGGTTCGGGGGCCCTGGCGTCGGGCGGCGGGGCGGCCGGTGCTCCGCCGCCGCCTCGTCCTTCGGCGTTCGGCAGCCCGAGCAGCGGCGCGATCGCGTCGCGGATCATCGGCGCCGGCGCCTCGGCCGAATTGGTGGCGATGATGATCTCGATGCGCCGTCCCGGTAACCGCTCGAAGAGGAAGAAGTGCACGAGGTCCGAGCCCGCGAGTCCGACGGGCGCGGTCGGGTCGTAGCGATCGCCGCGCGCCTCGCGGGGCAACAGCCGCTCGCCGTCGAACAGCGCGCGGTAGAAGGCATGCATGTCGTCGACGGTCGAGACCATGCCGCCATTGCCGCGCAGGTTCCAGTACGGGCCGTCCGCCGCGTGCGGCTTGCGCAGGATGTTGCCCTGGTCCTCGCCGCGGAGGTAGCCGTGCGCGACGCGATCCGGATCGAAGCGGGGCAGGAGGGAGCCCGTGTTCTCCAGCCCCAGCGGCACGAGCAGGTCGTCGCGCACGTGGGCGTCGTAGCTCGTACCTGTCACCTGCTCGATCACCGCGGCGAGCAGCGCGTAGCCCGTGTTCGAGTAGATCTCGCGCGTCCCAGGCTGCGCGCGCAGGGGCGCGGCGAGCGCGCGCTCGACGAACTGCTCGCGCGTCGTCGGCTCGAAGTCGCCACCGAGCCCGATCGGGAAGCCGCCTCGATGATCGACCAGCTGCTGCAGCGTGATGCCGCGCTTGTCGGCCGGGGCGGCGGGAAAGTACTTGCCGAGGCTGTCGCGCAGGCGCAGACGACCGCGCCGCTGCAGCCGAAGCAGCGCCACGAGCGTGAAATCCTTCGTGTTCGAGCCGATCTGCACGACCGACGCGTCGGTGAACGGGATGCGCCGTGCGCGATTGGCTAGGCCATACCCCTTCCGGACCAGCAGCACGCCGTCGCGCTCGATCCGGACCACGCCGCTGAATCCCCGCCGCTCGGCGCGGCGCAACGCGGAGTCGAGCCGGACGCCGAGCGCGGTCGCGACCGTGTCGGCCGGAAGCGCGCGAAGCGGGCCGGCGGCGACGAGACTCAGCGCGATGGCGCACGACGAGAGGGAGAGGCGAAACATGGCTCGGCGATGAGAGGGGTGGCGCGCTCGATGCCAATTCGTCACCGGGGGCGCGGGCACGGTTGCAGCGCGTGCGGACGTAGTACGATCCTGCTTCCCGTGGTGTCATCCTTGCCACGGACAGGCGCATGCACCGTCTCGTGATGTCGCTGGCGTGCGCCCTCGCTGCCGCGCTGCCCGTCCCGCACCTCGGCGCGCAGGACGTCGCCGTCGCCCCCGGTGAAGGCGCCCTCGCGCCGCCGACGGCCGCGCGCGACTCGTCGCCGGGGCGCGAGCCGCAGAAGACCTTCTTCGTGAAGCGCGACCTCGTCGCGACGGGCATCGCCATCGCGGGCACGGCGGCGGTGAGCGGCTTCGATCTGCGGGTCGCGCGCTGGGCCCGGACGGGGAACGTGCAGGGGGACTCGTCGCGCCAGGCGCTCGTCGCCGAGCTGACGCGGATCAACGAGACGCCGCTCATGCTCGCCGCGCTGGCCACGTACGGCGTGGGACGGATCGCCGGCTCGCACACCACGGCCGACGTGGGGCTGCACACACTCGAGGCCCTCGTGCTCACGACGACGGTGAGCCAGCTCGTGCGCGGTGTGCTCGGTCGCTCGCGGCCGCGCGTGAGCCTCGAGGACCCGTTCTCGTTCAAGCCCGGCACCGGCTTCACGGGCTTCGAGACGCGCTCGTTCCCCTCGCTCCACACGGCCGCCGCCTTCGCCACCGCGACCGCACTCGTCGGCGAGGTCCGCGAGCGCAGGCCCGGCGCGGTCAAGGTCGCCGCGCCGCTGCTCTACACGGCGGCGATGGTCCCCGGGCTCACGCGCGTGTACCTCGACCAGCACTGGGCGAGCGACATCGTCGCGGGCGCGTTCGTCGGCGCGCTGCTCGGCTCCCGCGTCGTGAGCTACGCGCACTCACATCGTCGCACACGGCTCGATCGCGTGCTCCTCGGCGTCAGCGCGATGCCCGATGGCTACGGCGGCGTGATGCTGGTGGTGAACACGCGCCACTGAGTCGCGAAGGGAGGCCGCCTAGTGGTCGTCCTCGTAGAAGCCCACGCCGTAGATCGCGTTGGCCGTCGCACGGTCGCGCGCCGAGATCTGCCGGGCCACGACCCAGGGCGCCATGATGTCCCGCTCGTCGGGGCTGTGCTCGAGACCGATCACGTGCCCCACCTCGTGCAGCGCGACGGCGCGCAGCGTCGCGGTATCCTGCACGCCGCCGAGCATGTTCCGCACGCTCAACTCGACGACCGCGCTCCGCAGATATCCCTCGGCGTCCGTCTGCCGCGTCACCTGGCCGGCGCGCCGATCGGGGAGCTGTCGGCGCCAGACGACGTGGACCATGGCGCTCGCCGAATCGGAGACGAAGGAGAATCGCTCCGGCACGCCCGCCGCGCTCCAGGCGTGGAACGCGTCGCGCGCGATGCGCCGCCGGATCGCCGAGCGCCGAGACGGTCCGCCCGTCTCGCCGATCCACACGGTGACCGGCAGGCCGTCGTCCGGCCAGCGGCGGATGGCCGACGTACCGTCCTCGTCGAAGGAGAGGTAGGTCAGCGAGTCGCGCCAGCTTCCCGCCGCACCCCGCCCCGGTGAGCAAGGCGAGCTCTTGCGGCACCGCACGCTCAGCGAGCTGCGCGCCGCGTGCTGCTCGCTCAGCAACACCGCCGGCGGCGGGTACCGCCACTCGCACACGAGCAGCGCCGCGACAAGCCACTGCGCGGCGCGGCGCGTCCGCCTCGCACGCGACGCGTCGCAAGTCGATGGTGGAAACGGAAATGGCCGGCGTGCGCCGACCGCACGAAACGTCATGGCAACGACTCCTGCCGGGAGAGCGTCCCGCCGCCGACGCGCCGGAACCCCGCGCGTGACGCCGGCTGTGCTACACCGCAACGCCCGCCGAGTGGCACGGAGCGACGCGCGCTCGCGTGCTGACGGGGACGTTCCTCGCAAGGGCGATTCCTGCTAGTGACGACCGAACGCCGGGGAGGCATCGTTCGAGGTCAGGCAACCTTCTTGCTCTGGATGAGGACGACAGCCGGCAGAGACCGGGCGCTCGTCGTCGAGCCCCGGGCGAAACCGGCTGCGTGGCCGTCCTCCCCTCTCCACCTGCCCCTGCCGCGCAGGACGCGCGCGCTCATGAGCGACTCCGACGCCAGCGGCGACCGCCCAGCCCGGGCACCCGTGCAGCGCCCGCCGCGCCCCTCGGTCGCGGAGCGCGAGGCCGCGTCGTTCGCGAACGCCGGCCCGACGCCGGGCGGCGTCGGCCAGGCGGTCGGGCTCTATCAGCTGCTCGTCGAGAGCGTCAGCGACTACGCCATCTTCGCCCTCGATCCGACCGGCGTCATCCTGAGCTGGAACTCGGGCGCCGCGCGCATCAAGGGGTACGCGGCCGAGGAAGTGATCGGCCGCCATTTCTCGATGTTCTATCCGCCCGATGCGCTCGCCGCCGACAAACCTGGTCTCGAGCTCCGCATCGCCGCGCGTGACGGACGCGTGGAGGACGAGGGATGGCGCCTCCGGAAGGACGGCACCCACTTCTGGGCGAGCGTGGTGGTCACCGCGCTGCGCGATCCCCAGGGGCATCTCGTCGGGTTCGCGAAAGTCACGCGCGACCTCACGGAGCGGCGTGCAGCGGTTGAGCGACTCCGCTCGAGCGAGGAGCGGTTGCGCGTGCTCATCCAGAGCGTGCGGGACTACGGCATCTTCATGCTCGATCCGGATGGGCGCGTGGCGAGCTGGAACGAGGGCGCCCGGCGCATCAAGGGCTACGAGGCGGAGGAGATCGTCGGCCGGCACTTCTCCGTGTTCTACCCCGACGCGGCCCGGCTCTCCGGCTTCCCCGATCACGAGCTCGAGGTCGCGCGCGAGGTCGGCCGATTCGAGGATGAAGGGTGGCGCGTGCGCAAGGACGGCACGCAGTTCTGGGCCAACGTCGTCATCACCGCGCTGTTCGGCGACGACGGGTCGCTGCTCGGCTTCGCCAAGGTGACCCGCGATCTCACGGAACGCCGGCTCGCGCAGCAGCGCGAGGTCGAGGATGCGCGACGCGTGGCCGACGCCGAGGCATCGAGCCGCGCGAAGAGCGGCTTCCTGGCCGCGATGTCGCACGAGCTGCGCACGCCGCTCAACGCCATCTCCGGATACGCGCAGCTCATGCTGGAGGGAATCGCGGGGGCGGTCAGCGACCAGCAGCGCGAGTACCTCTCGCGCATCATCGTCAGCCAGCAGCACCTTCTCGCCATCGTGAACGACCTGCTGAACTACAGTCGCATCGAAGCGGGAGAGCTGACGTACGAGCGAGAACCGGTCGTCATGCGCGAGGTGCTCGAGCGCGTGCTCGCCATGGTGACGCCGCAGGCGGAGCGCAAGCGCCTGCGACTCTCGCTCGGCACGTGCGACACCGCCGTCGCGGCGCTGGCGGATCAGCTCAAGACCGAGCAGATCGTGCTCAACCTCATCTCCAACGCCGTGAAGTTCACCCCCGAGGGGGGCTCGGTCACCCTCTCGTGTGGTCGGCAGGACGGTGGCGCGACGATCGAGGTGCGCGACACGGGCCCGGGGATTCCCCACGAGATGCAGCAGGCCATCTTCGAGCCCTTCGTCCAGCTCGGCCGCACGCTCACCAGCACGCACGAGGGCGCGGGACTGGGGCTCGCCATCTGCCGAGACCTCGCGCGCGCCATGGGTGGCGACGTGAGCGTCGAGAGCACGCTGGGCGCCGGCGCCACCTTCGTGCTACGACTTCCCGCCGCCTGACCGCACCTCACCACATGCCTCGATCCTGGCGCACGAAGCTCATCCACTCCGATGTCGAGCTTCCCGAGGGGTATCGCTCGCTCGTCACCCCCGTCTTCCGAGGCTCCACCACCGTCTTCCCGAGCGCCGCGAAGATCCGCGACAACTGGCGGCAGCACGAGGTCGGCTGGGTCTATGGGCTCTACGGCACGCCCACGGCCCTCGAGCTGGCGGGCCGCATTGCCGAGCTCGAGGGAGGCTATCGCACCTTCCTCGCGCCCGGTGGCCAGTCCGCGCTCGCGGTGATCAATCTCGCGATGCTGCGCGAGGGGGATCACGTCCTCATCCCCGACAGCATCTACAGCCCGCACCGCCAGCTGGCCGACGAGCTGCTCAGTCGGTTCGGCGTCGAGTGCGACTACTATGCGCCGACGATCGGGGCCGGCATCGACGAGCTGTTCCGCGACCGCACCCGGCTGGTGTGGTGCGAGAGTCCCGGCTCGATCACGATGGAGGTCCAGGACGTTCCGGCCATCGCCGAGGCCGCGCACCGGCGGGGTGCCACGGTCGCGATGGACAACACGTACTCGGCGGGCGTGTACTTCGACGCGTTCGCGCACGGCGTCGACGTGACGACGCAGGCGCTCACCAAGTACATCGGCGGACACAGCGACCTGCTCCTCGGCTCCGTGACCGTGCGCGACGCGGCGGCCTACGAGCGGATCGGCGCCACGCTGCAGATGCTCGGCATGGCGGTCTCGCCGGACGACTGCAGCCTGGCGCTGCGGGGGATGCTCACGCTCGGCGTGCGGCTGGCGGCGCTGGAGCGTTCGACGCTCGAGGTCGCGCGCTGGCTGAGCGGGCGGGAGGAGATCGCGCACGTCCTGCATCCGGCGCTGCCGTCGTGTCCGGGTCACGAGCTCTGGCGCCGCGACTTCACGGGGTCGACGAGCGTGTTCTCGGTGGAGTTCCGCGCGGAGGTGCCGCGGTCGCGGGTGCGGGCGTTCGTGGACGCGCTCGAGCTGTTCGAGATCGGCTGGAGTTGGGGAGGCGTGACGAGCCTTGCCGTGCCGGTGAACCCGCCGAGGACGGCGCGGGAGGGGCGGCGGGCCGGCGCGATCGTGCGATTCAACGTCGGGCTGGAGGATCCGGCGGATCTCATCGCCGACCTCGACGGGGGGTTGCGCACGCTCGGGGAATGAGCGAGGATCGCGTGCGCCATCGGAGCCATTGGTCAGCGGGGGCTCCGAAAGTGCGCACCTGTTCAACATCGCTCAGTTGTTCGCTTTCATTTTAAGAAAGTACGTGTCCGTCACCCGCTCGAGGTGACGGTCTTCGAATGCACGGGGTCCAGAAAGCACTCCTGCTTGACAAAGCATTCGGGGACTCGTAGAAAGGGTGGACTTTCCGCGGTACCCCAAGAAAAACGCCCGTCGCGCGAATGGCGCGCGGATCACGACTGCCTGCCTCAGAGGCCTTCCCCGTCGGGAAGGTTTGTACGCGGCTGCAACATTTGCACGCCCGGAAGTCGGAGTACGTCGGTCTCTCGCTCAGTGGCCGCTCGACCGGGCCTGAGTACTCACCAAGACACTGCTTCAGCCCAACAGGTTTCCTTGGTCCTCCGCAGTGACGACCGCGGGATGAATCACATCGCGTACGTCGGTCTCGAGCGCCTGCTCGAGACTGGACTCGTCCTTTCGCGGGTGCGGCCGCCCGCGGCGTCGCGGTCGCGGGCGCGGGCGTCGCAGCCGGCCTCGTCAGGTTCCCGGGCGACCCCCTCCAATACGATGAACGGCTCGATCGCCTTGATCGGGCGTGAACAACCGCGCTTCAAGCTGGTGGTCACCCACGTCGGGAGCGACGATCAGGAGCTGGGCGCGTTGGGCGAGGTCCACGCAGGCGACGTGCTCCCAGCCGGGGGACGCCGTCCGCGCGGCCATCGCGCGGTACCGCGAGGGCGTCACGGCTCGCGGCGTTCAGCTCCTGTCGTTGGCCGCAGCTGATCGAATAGCAGGAATGCAGTCCATGTCACGACCCAGAGGACATTCACGTATGCGCGAGACCAGGGAGATCGCCATGGAGGAGACGGTGCCGAGAAGGCAGTCATTCACAAACACCCCGCTTCGCGTCCTGCGCGCGATCGGGACGAGCATGTTGCTCGTGGTGCTGTTCGCCGGCAGTGCGCTGGCGCAGCAGATCGCGGTGACGGGCACGGTGACGGGCGCGGGTGGTGGCCCGCTCGCCGGCGTGACCGTCCGCATCTCCGGAACGGAGACCCGGGTGCTCACCAATGCGAGCGGCCGATACACGATCACGGCCCCCGCGAACGGCGCGCTGACCTACACGCTCATCGGGCAGAAGCCGGCGCGTGAGGAGATCGGCGGCCGCACGCGCATCGACGTGCGCATGGAAGGCGTGACCTACCTCGAAGAGGTGGTGGTGACGGCCTACACCGAGCAGCGTCGGGCCGACATCACGGGCGCGGTCGCTTCGATCAACGTCGAGAGCGCCGCGCGCCAGACGAGCGCCAGCGTGCTGCAGAAGCTCGACGCCGTGCCGGGCATCACCGTGGCGGCGAGCGGCAACCCGGCCGGACGGAGCACGGTCCGCATCCGCGGCATCAGCTCCTTCCAGAACAACGACCCGCTGTACGTGATCGACGGCGTGCCGGTCCAGGATTCGTACATCAACTGGCTGAACCCGAGCGACATCACGTCGATCCAGGTCCTGAAGGACGCTTCGGCCGCGTCGATCTACGGGTCGCGCGCGAGCAACGGCGTGATCGTGATCGAGACGACGAAGCGCGGCGCCAGTGGTCCGCCGCGCGTGACGCTGTCGGCGCGCACCGGTCTCGCGAGCCCGACGCGCGGCTACGACGACTTCCTGATGACGGACGCGCTCAAGTACCATCAGGTCGTGAAGACGGCGTACACGAACGCCGGCCGCCCGGTGCCGACCAACATTTACGGCGACCCGAACAACCCGTCGGTGCCGACGTACACCTACGCCGCGCCTGGCACGTTCTCGGGAACGGATGCCTTCGGTCGGCCGCTGAACGTGGATCCATCGAAGTACTCGTATCCGAACTCGCTGATCATGCCCGGCAGCACGGGCACGAACTGGTGGAAGGCGGTGTTCGGCAACAACGCCCCGGTCGGAGACTACAACCTGAACGTGGCCGGCTCGGGTGAGGATCACACCTACGGCGTGTCGGGCAACTACTTCGACCAGCGCGGCACGGCGGCGTACAACCAGTTCCGCCGCGGCAGCCTGCGCGCGAACACGCAGTTCACCCGCGGCAAGTTCACCTTCGGCGAGAACGCGGCGATCGCGGCCGAGCGCAACTTCGGCGGCATGGGCGATCCGGGCGGGTACGCGGAAGACGGCATCATGGGGAAGAACATCCTGATGCAGCCGGTCGTCCCGATCTACGACATCAACGGCAACTTCGCGTCGGGCAAGGCGGTCGGCCTCGGCAACCAGGGCAACCCGCTGAAGTTCGCGTTCGAGCGCCGGAACAACGTCAGCCGCAACAACCGCATCTTCGGCAACGGCTTCGCCGGGTTCCAGGTCCTGCCGGCGCTGGCGCTGCGCAGCAGCATCGGGTTCAACGTTCGTCAGGGGACGTTCAAGGGCTTCAACCCGATCACGCCCGAGAACTCCGAGCCGAACTTCACGAACTCGTTCAACGAGCAGCAGGAGAGCAACTTCGACTGGACGTTCACGAACACGGCGCGCTACAACTTCCAGCGGGGCGGACACACGGTCAATTTCCTCGCCGGCCAGGAGGCGACCCGCGGCACGTTCCGCGGCCTCTACGCCTCGATGGCGGACTTCCGCTCCACGAATCCGAACGCGCTGTACATCCAGGCCACGCTCGGCAACCCGGCCACGCGCAACGTGACCAGCTCGGGCGGGCAGAGCGCGCTCCTGTCGTACTTCGGGAAGGCGGACTACAACTTCCAGGACAAGTACGTCGGCAGCATCACACTGCGTCGTGACGGATCGTCGCGGCTGGGCCCGGACCATCGCTGGGGCACCTTCCCGGCGTTCGGCCTCGGCTGGCGCATGACGAAGGAACCGTTCCTCGAGAACAACAAGATCCTGACGGACGCCATGCTGCGCATCGGCTACGGCGTCACGGGCAACCAGCAGATCCCGGCGGGCCGCATCGTCGCGCAGTACGGCGGCGGCCTCGGCGACACGTACTACGACATCACGGGCTCCAACACGTCGATCCAGCCGGGCTTCCGGCAGACGCGCCTTGGCAACCCCGACCTGAAGTGGGAGGAGAACCGGGCCACGAACATCGGCGCCGACCTCACCCTGTTCAACGGATACCTCAACGTCATCGTCGACGTCTTCGAGCGGAAGACGAACAACCTGCTGTTCGATCCGCAGTTGCCGGCGACGGCCGGCGTGGCGTCGCCGCCGATCGTGAACATCGGCAAGATGAAGAACACCGGGTTCGACTTCTCGATCGGACACACCGGCGATCGCTGGAACGCCACGATCCAGGGCAGCAAGTACAAGAACGAGATCGTCTCGATCGACGGGGTGCAGAACTTCTTCATCACGAACGTCGCGGTTCGTGACCGGCAGGCGGCGATCAACAAGGTCGGGTATCCGATCGGCTCGTTCTTCGGCTACCAGACGAACGGCTACATCAACACGCAGTCCGAAGTCGACGCCTGCAAGGCCGCGCAGTTCCAGGGTCGTTGCGAGCTCGGCACGCTCAAGTTCGTGGACACGAACGGCGACAACAAGATCACGACGACCGACCGCACGATCATCGGCAACCCGCATCCGGCCTTCACGGGGTCGCTCGATCTCGGCTACCGCTACGGCAACTTCGACGTGAGCGGCACGATCTTCGGGTCGTTCGGCAACGACATCTTCGACGCGCAGAAGCTGTTCTACGTCTTCCGCATGTTCCAGACGAACGTGAAGGACGACCTGCTCGAGAACTCGTGGACGCCGCAGAACACCAACGCGAAGTACCCGCAAATCAACGACAACGACACGTTCAGCAGCGCCTTCAGCGATTTCTACGTGGAGGACGGCTCGTACGTCCGCATGCGCAACATCCAGGTGGGCTACAACGTGCCGCCGCGGTTCGCGCGCTGGCTGCAGGCGACGCGCGTGTACGTGCAGGCCGAGAACCTCTTCACGATCACCGGCTACGAGGGCCTCGACGTCTCGCTGCCGGCTGCCGACATCAACGGCGCCGCCGGCGACATCCGCGACCAGTACCGCGGCGTCGATCGTGGCGTGTATCCGTCGAGCAGAACGTTCAGCATCGGCATCACCACCTCGTTCTAAACGATGAGACCATTCATGGAGAGGGCCGCGATGAAGAAGGCAACGAGGCAGCCGATGCTCCTCGGGACGGCGATGTTTCTGGCGGCAGGATCGCTCTTCGGCTGTAAGGAGAGCTTCCTGACCGACGCCGCCGCGCCGCAAGGAGTGCTGGATGCAGGAGTGCTGGCGAACGCGGCGGGCGTGGAGGGCAACCTCATCGCCGCGTACCGCCAGATCGATGTCACCAACGGCACCGGAGGGTTTGGCGGCGCCGCGAGCAACTGGGTCTTCGGGAGCGTCCTGAGCGACGACGCCTACAAGGGATCGGACGCGGCGGACTTCACGGCGATCACGGATCTCGAGCGGTACCAGTGGAACGCTCCGGGCGCCGACGGTTTCCTGAACGAGAAGTGGCGCAATACGTACGAAGGCGCGAGCCGCGCGAACGCCACGATTCGACTGCTGAAGCAGGTCGTGAAGGACAACCCGGCGGCGCTCTCGGCGACCGATCAGGCCGGGATCGAGGGCGAGGCGCTGTTCCTGCGCGCGCACTACATGTTCGAGGCGTACAAGATCTGGGGGAACGTGCCGTACCTCCGCGAGGACGACACCGACCTCCGCAAGGCCTCGCTCCAGAAGGCGGCCGTGGCGGCCGAGATCCTCAAGGACCTCGACGCTGCGATCGGGAAGCTGCCCACCACGCCGCGCAAGGGTCAGGTCGGCCGCGTGACGCAGTGGACGGCGAAGGCCTACAAGGGCAGGCTGCAGATGTTCACGGGTGCGTACGCCGCCGCGCTCACGACGCTCCGTGAGGTCGTGACCAGCGGTCCGTACGACCTGCAGCCCAGCTACGACCAGGTCTGGACCGGCTTCCAGGCGTTCGCCAACGGCAAGGAGACCATCTTCGCCTACCAGGCCTCGGCGAACGACGGCGAGCCGAACGGTGACAACGCCAACTTCGGCGAGCGGCTCAACTTCCCGCACTCGGGCAGTCCCTTTGGCTGCTGCGGCTTCCACCAGCCGTCGCAGAACATGGTGAACTCGTTCGTCACGGACGCCACCGGCCTCCCGACGATGATCACCAGTCCGAGCACGTGGAACGTCGACAACGCCAACTACACCGCGGCGAAGACCGCGACCATGACCGTCGATCCGCGCCTCGACTTCACGGTCGGCCGCGACGGCGTGCCGTTCAAGGATTGGGGTCCGCACGGGCCGACATGGATCCGCGACGCCTCGTTCAGCGGCCCGTACAGCCCGAAGAAGAACGTGCACGAGAAGGCGAGCGGCGCGCAGAGCAGTGTGGGCTGGGTGAACACACAGCTCAACTCGGTCAACATCCACCTCTTCCGCTACGCCGATCTGCTGCTGCTGCTGGCCGAAGCGGAGGTGGAGGCCGGGTCGCTCGCGAACGCGCTGACTCTGGTGAACCGCGTCAGGACGCGCGCGGCGGCGAAGGCGCAGGGCCCCGGCACCGCGCAGGCCAACATCGCCGTGCCGATCAACGATCCGAGCATCACGTGGGCGAAGTACACCATCGCCAACTATCCTGCGTTCCCGAGCCAGGCGTACGCACGTGATGCGGTTCGCGCCGAGCGGAAGATCGAGCTCGCGCTCGAGGGACAACGGTTCTTCGACCTGAAGCGCTGGGGCGTCCTCGAGCAGGTGCTCAACGATTACATCAACGGCGGCCCGACCTCGGGCGGCGGCAATGAGAAGAGCCGTCGCAACTACCTGGCGAGCGCAGCACCCGTGCAGGCACGCCACTACAATTTCCCCATCCCATCGACGCAGCTCCAGCTGAGCACCGTCGACGGCCAGGCTCGCGTTCCGCAGAACACGGGCTGGTAAGACACGCAACCAGAGCGTCGAACGGGGCACCGGTGCGCGAGCGCCGGTGCCCCGTTCTCGTTGCCGTCACTCCATCGATGCGACGTCGAGCCCCGCCGTCGCGCCGCCGGGTCTACCTGGAGGCTGGGCCCGCAGGCCGCCTGCGGCCCCCGATCGCGAACGCCTGGAGCGAATCGCCGGTGTTGGCCACGAGGAGCACCCTTCCACTCGGCACGCCGACCAACGCGAGGCCCGATGCGTTGCGCGGCGCGAGAAAGCCGCTCTCACGTGGCGACACGGGCGTGAACCGACCCTGGCCATCGCCACGGAGCCAGAGCCCGTTCCCGGCGTCCGCGCGCGGCGTATTGGGCTCGCTGTCGTACAGATTGCCGGCGATGATGAGATCGAGGTGGCCGTCGAGGTCGACGTCGTGCACGACGATCGATTTGATGGGAGCGATCTGCGCCAGCGGAGCGAGGGGCGCGGCGCTGAACGCGCCACCGCCGTCATTGCGCAGCACGACGCTTGCGAAGCCATCCACCTGGTAGTGGAGCGCGCGCGCCAACGCCTGCTGACCGAATAGCTGCTCCATGGACGCCGTGGAGAACGCGGCGTACGTGGGGAAGCGCAGTGAAAGCTGATAGAGCTCGCGCCCGAGAGGCACCATGCCGGCGAGCGGATACTCCGTTCCGCCGATCTGCCGGGTCAGGACCACGTCGGTGTTCAAGCCTCCCGAGAACTCCCCGGCGTACACGCCGAACGGGCTGTCCTTCGAGGTGGCATAGGTGTAGTTGAGTCCCAGGTTGCCCGCGACGAGGTCCATTCGGCCGTCGCGGTCGAAGTCGCCGGACGCGATGCTGTACCACCAGCCGCGCGTCGAAGGGAGCCGCGTCGATGCCGTCACGTCGCGCAGCCGACTCCCCTCGTTTCGGTAGATCCGGATCGGCATCCACTCGCCGACGGTGACGAGGTCGAGACGTCCGTCGCCGTCCAGATCCGTCCACGTCGCGTCGGTGACCATCCCGCCGGGCTGGACCAGTTCCGGCGCGACTTGCTGCGTCACGTCGGTGAACCTGCCGCCGTCGTTGCGCAGCAGGTAGCTCCGCGACGGGAACGGATATCTCCGGGGCGAGAGTCGCCCGCCGACGAAGAGGTCCGGACGCCCGTCGCCGTTGAAGTCGCCCACTCGGACGACGGCAGTGCTGGTGCGCATGGTGGGGAGCGCCGCCGAATCGCGCACGAATCGTCCGGCCCCACGATTCACATACAGGCGATCCTGGAGCAGTGGAGATCCCTCGACGAGCTGATACCCCCCGCTGGCCACGTACAGGTCGGGAAGGCCGTCACCATTCGCGTCGAGAAACTGTGCGCCCCAGTCCTCGTAGGCCCCATCGGCCCCCCACGGCTGGGGCTCCGCCGATGCAGCGAAGCGGCCATCCGGCCCTTGGAGGAGGAGCCGCCGCGTCGCGCCCGACACCCCGCCGAGGAACACGTCCTCGCGCCCGTCGCCGTTCACGTCGGCCACGGCGAGGGGCGGCCCCTGGCGCGAGATCATGTACGGGATGAACGGCTGGACTGAGAAGTCGACCACCTGCGGCGTCTCATGCCTGTGGGCGAGACCGCCCGATGGCTCGAGAGGCGCGAACATCGGCTCGGCCGTGGGGGACGCCGCCGGCGCCCGGACCTCCGCGCGCCGGCGAAGCGTCGCGTCGGACTGCCTCACCGTGAGCTGGCGGTCGGCGGTCAGCCCGGTGAGCACCTGGTAGCGCCCGTCCGGCCAGAAGACCTCGAGCGAATCGACCCGCGCGGCGCGCCCCAAGCCGAAGTGCAGACGGTCGTCGACGGACGACATGTAGCCGCGGGTGGGAGACTGATACAAGTGCTGCTTCTGCCCGCCGGCGGTGAGCACGAGCGTCGCGCCGACCGCGCGCCGGTTGGGTGCCAGACCGTCGAGGCGCACGGCCAGCCAATGGTGCGCATCACCCGCCTTCTGAACGTTCTCGTAGATGAAGGCCGGCGCGTCGATGTTGTTGACGACGAGGTCGAGCCGCCCGTCGTTGTTCAGGTCCACGTAGGCGGCGCCGTAGGAAAAGCCGCTCTGGTCGACCCGCCACGCCGCACTCTTGTCCGCAAACGTGAGGTCGCCGGCGTTCCGGAAGAGGTAGTTCGGCGTCGCGTAGCTCGGGAGCCGCTGCAGGTTCTCGAGCGCTCTCCGGTTGGATGCGTTGGCCAGACCAGGGCGCATCGCCCTGGTCGTCGTGGTCATGTAGTCGAGGTCGTTGACGGCCTTCGGGTAACCGTTGCTGATGTAGATGTCCTTCAGCCCATCGTTGTCGAAATCGGCGAAGAGCGCGCTCCAGCTCCAGTCGGTGTCGGAGATGCCCGCCAGGCGGCCGATCTCGCTGAAGACGACGTCTCCCTCCTTCGTGACGCCGTTGCTGAGCTGAAGCGTGTTGGCCGAATAGTCGTCGCGCACGCCGCGCGCGCGGAGCTGGGTGACGCTCATGTATGTGGCGAACCCGAGGACGCGCTTCCGCCGCTCGAGGGCGCGCGGGAGCATGTCGACCTGGAGCACGTCGGGCCAACCGTCGTTGTTGAAGTCGGCGATGTCGACGCCCATCCCGGCGAAGCTCGCGTGCTTGAGCGACTGCGGCGCCCGGTTGCTGAACGTGCCGTCCCGGTTGTTGACGTAGAGGACGTCGTTCGCGACCACGTCGTTCGACACGTAGATGTCGGGCCACGCATCCCGGTTCACGTCCGCGACCGCCACGCCGAGCCCGTAGCCCGTGACGCGCAGGATGCCGGCGGCATCGGAGACGTTGGTGAAGGTGCCGTTGCAGCCGTTGCGATAGAGCTGGTTGTAGCTGTCCGGCGTCTCGTTGCGCACTCCGGCCGGCATCGACGACAGGTCGCTGCGCGAGAAGTCGGCGGGCGAGTTGTTGAGCACGAACAGGTCGAGGCAACCGTCGCCGTCGTAGTCGACGAAGGCGGACTGCGTCGAGAAGCCGCGGTCCGCGATGCCGTATTGCGCGGCGGCTTCCGTGAAGGTTCTATTCCCGTTGTTGACGAAGAGCAGGTTCGCGCGCGACTCCGGCGATGACCAGGCCGGCCCCGAGACGGACGCGTAGATGTCGAGAAAGCCGTCGTTGTTGATGTCCACCATCGTGACGCCGGTGACCCACCGGTCGGTCGCGACCCCGGCGCGCTGGGTGACGTCCTCGAAGCGCATCTCGCCCTTGTTCAGGTACAGGCGGCTGGGCACCATGTTTCCGGCGAAGAACAGGTCGGCGAGCCCGTCGTTGTCGACGTCGCCGGCGGCGACTCCGCCACCATTGTAGATGTAGGGGTCGGTCTGAACGTTGAGGGAGTCGCTCGTGGTGATCGTGTTCGCGAAGCGCACCCCGGTGCGGTCGGCGCTCAGCAGCTCGAACACCGGACGTTCGCCGCGTTGGCAGCCGAGCGCGGCGAACAGTGGGAGCAGGAGCGCGAAGCGACGCGAGTGCGGCATGCGTGCACAACCTCGTGGCGTGAGATCGAACGGCGGGCGGGCGTCGGACCGGCAGATGAGGCCACGTGACGGGGTCACGCCCGCGAGCGCGGCGCGCTCGACGGTGATTCGACCCAGGAAAACTAGCATCCGTACCGGAGCGAGGAACTCGCAGGCATGAGCACATCGCAGTACGTCTCGCGCGTCGTCAACCTGATTCCCGCCGCCTCGCAGCGCCTCTGGTCGATCGGCGCCGAGGAGGCCAGCCGGCGCCTGCTCGCCGCCGACGTCGGCGAGGTGTTGGCGATCGACGGCTCGTTCGCCCTCGTGGCCCAGGACGGCGAGCGCGTCCTCCTCGCGCGGAGCCTCGACCGGCCGATGCGATACTTCCTCGCGAAGGCGGTGGACGGCCCCGTGCTGATCGTCGCCGAGCGGATCGACGAGATCGCGGCCGAGCTGGCGCGGCGCGGATGGACGGGTCAGTTCCACCCGAGCTACACGCGCATGGTGCCCGCACACCACGTCACCACATTGCGCCTGATCGGCTGCCCGGACCCGAATCCGGTGCACCGCCGCTTCTTCGATCCGCCACGCGGCACGCTTCCGGCGGATCTGGACCTGATCGGCCGGCGCTACATCGAGGCCGTCTACGCGGAGCTGCGCCGCTGGTTGGCGGCGCAGCAGCCCTCGTCGCCGATCGGCGTGCCGTTCTCGGGGGGGATCGACAGCGGAGCGGTGCTGCTCTGCCTCTACAAGGTGCTCCTGGACGAGGGGATCTCGCCGGCGCGGCTCAAGGCGTTCACGCTCTCGGTGGACGGCGCGGGGGAGGACGCCCGGCAGGCGCGCGACTTCCTCGTGCGCACGGGACTCGAGATGCTCGGCGAGACGATCGACGTCGCGTCGGCCGAGCTCGACCCCCTGCGCGCCGTGGCGGTGATCGAGGACTACAAGCCGCTCGACGTGGAGTGCGCGGCGGTGAACCTGCAGCTCCTCGCCGGCATCCGGGAGCGCTACCCCGACTGGCGGCTGCTCGTGGACGGGGACGGCGGAGACGAGAACCTCAAGGACTATCCGATCGAGGAGAACAGCGAGCTGACGATCCGCAGCGTGGTCAACAACCGGATGCTGTACCAGGAAGGGTGGGGCGTGGACTCGATCAAGCACTCGCTCACCTATTCCGGAGGATTCAGTCGCGGGTGCGTGCGGGGGTACGCCTGCGCCAGCGCCTACGGGTTCACCGACTTCAGCCCGTACCTGCGCCCGTCGGTGATCGCGGTGGCCGAGGCCATCCCCTTCGCCGAGCTCACCCAGGGCTCGCACGAGCGGCTGTATGCCCTCAAGGGCGAGATCGTGTCGCGCGGCGTACGCTCGGCGCTCGGGATCGAGATGCCGGTGTTCCCGAAGCGGCGATTCCAGGAGGGGTCCGTCTCGGCGGGCGAGGTGACGCGGCTCTTCCCGCGTGACGAGGGACGGTACCGCAGCCACTTCCAGACGCTGCACGCCGCCACGGCGTGAGCCTCTCCGCCGCGGACCGGCGGATCCGCGCGCTGCGTCCGCCCAAGCGAGCCGTCGATCCGTACGTCGCGCACGGTTCGCTGCTCGAGGAGGAACGCCGGCCGGACGGTCGCCGCGAGCGTGCGCTCACGGTGTTCCTGGCCGGCGCCGAGTGTCCGTTCACGTGCTCGTTCTGTGATCTCTGGCAGTGGACGCTCGACGGGCCGACGCCGCCGGGCGCGCTCGCCGTGCAGCTCGAGCGCGTGCTCGGGTCGCTGGACGCGCCGGCGCCGGACCGGCTCAAGCTGTACACGGCGAGCAACTTCTTCGACCGCCGCGCCGTGCCGCGGAGCGACGTCGCGACGCTCGCGCGTCTCGCATCGCGGTTCGCCGCGGTGACGGTGGAGTCCCACGCGAGCACGGTCGGCGCGGCGACGGTGGAGCTCGCGAGTGCGCTCGCCGGCCGCCTCGAGGTTGCGATCGGGCTCGAGACACTCCACCCGCGAGCGATGGCGGAGCTCAACAAGCGGCTCGATCTCCCGCGCTTCGACGCGGCGGCGCGCTTCCTCGCCGACGGAGGGATCGATCTGCGCGCGTTCGTGCTGCTCGGCGCTCCCTACGTTCCCGCCGACGAGTCGATCGAGTGGACGGTGCGCACGGTCGCACACGCGGTGGCCCGCGGCGCGGCCGTCGTGTCGATCATCCCCGTGCGCGGCGGAAACGGCGAGATGGAGCGGCTGCGGGAGCTCGGGGCATTCGTGCCGCCGACGCTGGCCCAGCTCGAAGCGGCGCTCGACCGCTGTCTCGACCTTGGACGCACGGTGGTGACGGCGGACCTGTGGGATGTCGAGCGTCTGCCGGCGTGCGAGGCGTGCCGCGCGCGGCGGATCGCGCGGCTGGCGCGCATCAACCTGTCGGGCCGCGCCGAGCCGCGCATCGACTGTGCCGAGTGCGCGGAGCGCGAGCTCGCGTGACGCGAACGTACGAGGTGGCGATCGTGGGAAGCGGGTTCGCCGGCTCGCTGCTCGCCCGCGTGCTCGCGGTGCTCGGCTACGACGTGGTGCTGCTCGAGCGGGGGACGCATCCACGGTTCGCCATCGGCGAGTCCACGACACCGCTGGCCAACCTGTCGCTCGAACGGCTCGCCGTGCGCTACGGACTGCCGGACTGCTACCAGCTCGCCACGCACGGCCGATGGACGGCGCATCTGCCCGAGCTGCGCCGCGGGCTGAAGCGAGGGTTCACGTACTACCGGCATCACCCCGGCGAGCGGTTCGCCGAGCGCGGGGTCGAGTCGGAGCGGCTGCTCGTGGCGGCGAGCCCGGACGACGCGCTCTCCGACACGCACTGGCTTCGCGCGGACGTCGATCACCACTTCGTGCGCCAGGCCGTGTCGGCGGGAGTGGAGTACCTCGACCGCACCGAACTGACGATGGCGGCCTTCGCCAGCGACGCCGCGCACCTGCGGGGGCATCGAGACGGCGAGCCGATCGAGATCGAGGCGGGGTTCGTGATCGACGCGTCGGGGCCGGGCGGCTTCCTGGCGAGACAGCTCGCCATCCCGTCGGGCCTCGAGCGAACGCACACGCGCGCCGCGCTGGTGTTCGGCCACTTCGACGACGTCCGACTGATGCGCGACGAGGCGCCGAGCCTTCCGTCGGGCCCGTATCCCGAGGATTGGGCGGCGGTGCATCACCTGATCGACGAGGGGTGGATGTACTCGCTGCGGTTCGATCACGGGACGACGAGCGCCGGCTTCCTGCTCACCCCGCGCGGCCTCGCCTCGCTCAGTGACGGGGCCGTCCCCGAGCCCGCGGCGCTGTGGCACGCGTTGCTCGAGCGATACCCGACGATCGGCCGCCTGTTCGGCGAGGCGCGGCCGGCGTGGCCGATCGGGTTCGTACCGAGAGTACAGCATCGTCTCACGCAGGCGGCAGGCGCACGATGGGCACTGATGCCGCATGCGTACGCGTTCGTCGATCCGCTGTTCTCGACCGGGATCGCGTGGGGGCTGCGCGCGGTGGAGCGGCTCGGTCTCGCGTTCGAGGACGCGGCGCACGGGGCGCGACGTCCCGACGCGTCGACGCTCGAGCGATACGGCGCCGCCCTGGGCGCGGAGGCAGATCAGATCGATCTCGTCGTCGCGGGGGCATACGAAGCGCTGGCGCACTTCGATCTGTTCGCCGCGCAGGCGATGCTGTACTTCGCGACGGTCTCGTTCGCCGAGGCGAGCCAGCGACTCGGTGGCGCCGAGGGTGCGGCTTGGAGGGGATTTCTCGGCGTGGGGGATCCGGTGCTCGGTCGCGTTCCCCGCGAGAGCTTCGATCGCCTGCGAGCGATCACGTGCGGCACGGGCCAGGCGGGGACGGCGGGCGAGCGTGGTGCGTTCGTCGACTGGATCGCCGAGACGATCGCGCCGCGCAACGTGGCCGGGTTGGCGGATCCGGCGCGGCACAACATGTATCCGGTCGATCTCGATCTGCTGGTGGAGCGCCACGCGCTGCTCGGCATGAGCCGCGAGCGATTGATCGAGGCGCTGCCCGCGCTGCGCGGGTTGGGGCGGGAGCCGGCGTTCGCGGCGCACTCGGAGGGTGCGCGAGCGGCGGCGACATGACGAGCCTGCGCACCGCGCGTCTCTTGCAGGATCGTGCACCGGCGGCGAATCTGCCCACATGTCCGACGACCGCTCGGCTCCCCTGATCTCTCGGCGATCGTTCGCCTGGCTCGCGGCCGTGCTGTTCGTCGTGGTCGGCGTGGGGAGTGGCGTCCTGGTGAATCGCGCACGGCGCGCCGAACGCTGGCCGACGCCCGTACGCCCCGCCACGGCGATGGGGGACTCGACGTGCCTGTCGTGTCACGCCGACAAGGCGAGCTACGAGGGCACCGCCCACCGGCTCACGTCCCGCCACCCGAGCCCGAGAACGATGGCGGGTGACTTCACCGGACCGCGCAGCGTGCTCCGCACGCCGAACCCCGCGCTCCATTTCCGGATGAGCGCGGACTCCGCAGGATTCCATCAGACCGCGGTCGAGGGAACGGGGAAGGACACGACGACGCGCACGGAGCGCGTGGCGTACGTCGCGGGGTCGAACCGGAAGGGGCAGAGCTACCTGTACTGGCGCGGCGACTCGCTGTACCAGATGCCGATCTCGTACTGGAAGACGCTGAACACGTGGATCAACAGTCCCGGTCCGGGTTACACCGACGGACGGGCGAACTTCGACCGCGCGGTGGCGCCACGCTGCTTCGAGTGCCATGCGACGTGGATCGACGCGAAACCGGACCTGGGCGTGGTCAACCGGTTCGACTCGACGGGCGCGATCCTCGGCATCACGTGCGAGCGGTGCCACGCCGGCGGCCGCGAGCACGTGCGGCGCCAGCGCGCGGCGCTGACCATCGCGCGCGGTCCGGCGATCGTGAACCCGGCGCGGCTCACGCGCGAGCGGCAGATGGACGCGTGCGCGCAGTGCCACGGCGGGATCGGACGGCCGAAGGTGCCGTCGTTCACGTACGTTGCGGGACAGCGGCTGGAGGACTACGTGGAGCTGGCGCCCCCACCGCCGACGGCGCAGGTCGACGTGCACGGGAACCAGGTCGCGCTGCTGCAGCGCAGCCGGTGCTATCAGGCGTCTCAGATGACGTGCACCACCTGTCACGACGTCCACGCGACCCAGCGCGACCCGAAGCAGCTCTCGGGCAAGTGCATGACGTGCCACCAGGAGCAGAGCTGCAAGCTGTTCCCGACGCAGGGGCGCGCGATCGCAGGGCGGTGCGTGGACTGCCACATGCCGCTCCAGTCGTCGAACCTGATCGTGTCCGCGCTGGAGGGGCAGTCGAAACAGGCGCAGGTGCGGTCGCACTGGATCCGAGTGTACCGGGACTCGGTGTCGCGGTAGCGCGGGTGCGAGGTGCGCGGGTGCGCGGGTGCGGGAGTGCGGGGTCACGGACGTCACGCCGCGCCGTGTTGGGCTCCTGGGTCGGGCGTCCGCGAGCATCCCTTCCGGCGGGGAGACTCGATCGGCGACATCGCTGCCCGCGCACCGAACCCCAGCAACTCGCACCCGCGCAACTCGCACCCGCGCACCCGCGCAATCCCACCTTGCCCTCCGCCGTACCCGCGATCATCCTTGCCGCATGCCGCCGAGAATCGACGATCCGCACGCGTCGCTGCGCGACCGGGTCATCCGGTCCGTGCTGGATGGGCCGGGGGAAACCGATCCGGCGGTGCGCCACGCCGCCGCAGATGGGGTCGGGATGGCGGACGACCTGCGGGTCCTCGTCGAGAAGATCCACCGGCACGCGTACAAGGTGACGGACGAGGAGATCGAGCAGCTCCAGTCGAAGTACGGCGACGATCGCCTGTTCGAGATCATCGTGAGCGCGTCGGTCGGCGCCTCTCGCCGGCGGTTGATGGCCGGGCTCAGGGCACTGGAGGAGGCGTGAGGCTTCGTCGAGTCCACGAGGGGCACACGGCGCTCCGCGACAAGGCGCTGCTCGGGGTGATGCGGCTCGTGCAGGGGCACGCGCCGGGCGTGGTGCGCACGCTGCTCTACCGCAAGGAGTTCTTCGGCCGTCCGTGGTCGGAGCTGACGCAGCAGGTGATGCGCGGACCGTCAGGCTGGACGGTCGGCGAGCGAGAGACCTTCGCCGCCGTGGTCTCGCGCTTCAACCAGTGCGTCTTCTGAACGAACTCCCACTCCGCGGTCGCGGAGGCAGCGCTGGGTGACGGGAGCATGGCGGCCGTGCTGGAGGACTACCGCACGGCACCGATCGACGAGAAGCTGCGGGCGATGCTCGGGCTGCTCGAGACCTTCACGCTCCGGCCCGACGAGCTCGGGCCGGGCGACGTTCGCGCGGTGCTCGCGACGGGCGTCACGCGCGAGATGATCCGCGACGCGTTCTACGTCGCCTTCCTGTTCAACGGCTACGACCGTCTGGCCGACACGCTCGGCTGGGAGCTGCCGGAGAAGGACTTCTACCGCAAGTCGGGGCAGTTCCTCCTCAAGAAGGGGTACCGGCTCTAGGGCCGTCCCGGGCGGTCTCCGGTGCGGGCGCCGGCACGCCCGCCGCGTCGGGTGCTGCCTGACGGCGTCTCCCTCCCGAATGCGACACTCTCGATGGCGGGAGCGTGAGGCGACGCTGCTCGGACGCCATCTCCACGCTCTCGAGGAGGAGTGCGTGGACGCTCGACGTTGGTCGCGCGGCTTGCTGTGGATGGGCACCACGGCACTCGTGCTCGGTGCCATCGACCCCCTCGAGGGGTCGCTGGTCATCGTGGCCGCCGCAGCGTTGGTGCTGGTCGCCGCGCAGCTGGGCCATCTTCGCGCGCGCCGCTGGGTGGCGTGGGGCGGAGCGCTGGCGATGCTCGGTGTGGCGACGCTCTGGGCGATGAGCGCCATGGGTGGCGTCGGCCCGAGCACCGGCCGCTCCTACTGGTGGATGCTCCTGGTGGCGCCGTATCCGATCGGCTGGATTCTCTCGCTCACGGGCGCCATTCGCGGGCTCCGAGAGCGCACCTAGCGAGACGACGGGGCGGTCTGCTCCCGGCGCATGTCGAGCCACTTCGCCAGCGGGCCGACCATCGCGAGCGAGAGCAGGGCGGGGTCGGCGCTGAAGGCGATCGGCATCGGCACGCCGCGATCGGAGAGCAGCCGCAGCATCATCTCGGTGAGGGCGATGAGCGCCGCGACCACCATCTGCCGGCGCCGTCCCTTCACGACCGTCCGCGGGTCGGTGATCATGAAGAAGACGAACAGCTGATACATCGGCCCGGTGATGGGCGCGAGCTCGGGGAAGAGCGGCTGGCCGAATGCGAGCGCGCGCGCGCCGTTGAGCAGGAGGAAGCTCGCGACGTAGGTGAGCGTGATGTGCAGCACGCCCACCCGCTTCGCGATGACGAGCCCGAACGTCCAGATCACCAGGTTGGTCACCAGGTCGTTGCCGAACTGGTGGCTCAACACCGCCACCTTGCTCGGTGCCGCGAGGAGCAGTGCACTGATCGCGAAGTTCGTCGGATTCCAGAGGTGCTGGCCGCGATAGCGCAGCACGTACTTCGACGAGATGGCGAGGAATCCGCCGATCACGAACGGCCAGAGCGCGCTCCCCTGCGGCTTGGTGAGGAGCGTGAGGCTGATGCCGCTGATGTAAGCGCTCTGGAGGTTGACGACCTTGCCGCGGTCGAACCAGGACAGGACCGCTTCCGTCGCGACGCAGACGCCCAGCGCGAGCGCGAGCCGGCTGTATCCGCCCACCATGTGGTAGCGGAACTGCGCCACGAGCAGCACGAGCGTGATGAGCCCCGCGATCAGATAACGCGGGTCGATGCGGCTCGCACGCTGCCGGAGGCTCGCGGCGGCGCCGGGCGCCGGGCCGGTGAGCGCGGTCGCGCTGGTCGCGTCGGTCATCGCGTTGCGCTCGCTCATCGCGCGGGCTCCGTGATCGTGACGAACTGGTCGATCGGCGGACGGGCGAGCACCTGCCGAGCGCCCGACGGCCACTCGACGACGACGCGGTCGACCCACTCCCTCTTGCCGAGCCCGAAGTGCGGGCGCCGGTCGTTCTGGCTGGCGAACCCGGAGCCACCGTCGACGACGCGGCGCTGCACGAAATCGCCCGACTCGATCGTGACCTCGGCGCCGATCGCGCTGCGATTGCTGCGCGTGCCGACGAGCTTGACGCCGATCCAGTGGTTCCCAGAGTCGGCCCGGTTGCGGTAGAGAATCGCCGGCTGGTTCTGATTCGCGACGATCACGTCGACCACACCGCGGTTGGACAGGTCCGCCAGCGCGACGGCGCGGCCGTCGTAGAGGTCGTTCACTCCCACGCGTTGGGCGACGTCGATCCAGCCAGCCACGCCGCGGTTGAGGTAGACGCGCGAGCGCTCGTAGCCGGAGAGGCTGGCGTTGCCGAACGGCGGCCAGGTGGCGGCGTCCTCGAAGAAGCGGGCGTTGGCGCCGGCGATCTTCGACATCGCGTACCAGTAGCTCTGCTCGCGATCGGCCGAGATGAAGCCATTGGCGACGAACAGCTCGTTCGAGCCGTCGTTGTTGAGGTCCCCGAACTGCGCGCCCCACGCCCACCCCGCGTCGGCGACGGCGCCTTCGGCGACGTTGCGGAAGCGCCGCGAGTCGCGCATCTCGTTCAGGCGCAGGTTGTTGTTCTGGAAGATGTAGCCGCGCTCGGAGATGTTCGTGACGAACGCGTCGAGCCGGCCGCGGTTGAACGCGTCGCCGAGCGTGACGGACATGCCACTCTTGGACTCGCTCTCGAGCCCCGCCTTGTCCACGAGCGTGAACCGCTTCCCCTGCTCGTTGCGGTAGAGCTCTTCCGGGCCGTAGTCGTTGGCGAGGTAGATGTCGGCCCAGCCGTCGCCGTCGAAGTCGGCGGACGCCGCGGCCAACGTCCATCGCGTGCTGCCGACGCCCATGCGGTCGGTGACGTCCTCGAAGCGACCGTCGCCGAGATTGCGGAACAGGAGGTTCTTGCCGCCGTTGTCGGCGTACTCGAAGCTCTTGTGCATGATCCGCGTCGTCGTGAGGTGCCACAGGTCGACGTCGCGGAAGTACGCGGTGACGTACAGATCGAGGCGGCCGTCGCGGTCGTAGTCGAGCCAGATCGCGCCGTTGCTGTTCACCCACCGTCGCAGACCCGCGCGCTGGGTCACGTCCTCGAAGCGGCGGCCGTCGACGTTGCGGAAGAGCGAGAGATAGCCGTAGCGGTAGACGAGTACGTCCTCGCGGCCGTCGTTGTCGACGTCGCCCCAGACCGCGCCCATCGAGACACCCTCGCCCGGGCGATTGAGATCGGCCAGGCCCGCGGCGGCGGCGAGATTCTCGAAGGTGCCGTCGCCCCTGTTCCGGTAGAGGGCGTTGGGCTCGCCGAAGCGGCTGTTGGTGAAGTAGAGGTCCGGCCAGTCGTCTCCGTCGAAATCGGCCACGGAGACGGCCGCGCCGAGGGCGGCGACGTGGGGCTCCACGGCGGCGATCTTGGGATCGAACGACGGCCGCTTGTGCACGAACCGGATCCCGGACTCGGCGGTGGCGTCGCGCAGGAGGAAGCCCGGGCGCGTCGCGTCGGCCGACGTGCGGATCGGCCCGCGGTCCAGCCGCATGGCGAGCAGGATGGCCGCGAGGAAGGGGACGGCGATGATCGCGCGTCGTGCCGAGGGACGGGGGCGGGGAACCACGCGGGAAATCTAGCGCTCGGGCAGTTGGGGGGCGATGCTCGGCGAACGGGTCACTCCGCTGGTTCGTTCCGCGTCGGCCGCTGGGTGCGCCGTGCGTTCGGCTCCTGGTTCGGGCGCCCGCTCCCGCCGCATCCTCCCTATTGGACGGCGTCGGTCGTTCCGCGCGCCCGCGCACCCGCGCACCCGCGCTTACCTCCCGGCTGTTTCGCGCGGTCTGCCCCTCATCACGCGCGTGTTGTACTCGCGCCGATATCGCGCGTGTGCCGAGTCGGTCGGGTACGCGTCGCCCTTCGCGTAGGGGTACGACCGCACGGCGTGGTACGGCAACGGCTCGACCGTCGTGCCGTGTGCGGTGTTGAGGTCGGAGTCCTTGATCCACCCGTCGGTGTAGAGCAGGAAGTCGCGCGTCCAGCCCTTCGGCAGCGACGTCGCCGAGCGCGCGTCGAAGTGGATCGTCGTCTCGTCGCCGGGCGCCATGATGACGTACATGTCGTCGGCGCCGCGCAGGAGCGGCAGGACGTCGCCGTAGCGCGTGAACGCGCCGTCGATCGGCCGCCAGGGAGATTCCTTCGTCACGTCGTCGTAGGCGAACCAGTACGGGCCGTAGCGGCCGCCCTTGCGATACATGCGCGAGAAGCCGCGCTCGTGCAGATCCGCCGACACGGGGGTGAGCGTCGTCAGCTTCACCTCGGGCGACTTGGGCGCGCGGGCGACGAACGCCTGGTCCCAGTAGATCTGCATGTTCGTGCGGATGCGAACGTGGCGATCCTTCGTCGGGAAGATCCCGGCAAGATCGATCACCATCGTCTTGTCCTTCCCCGACGGGAAGCCGAGGTTCGCGACCGCCGTGCGCCACCGCCCGCTCGCGTCGCGCACCTCGAGCGAGGGAGCCGAGAGCCGGATCGCCGACTGCTGGCCGAGGGCGACGTTGATGCTGGCGTCGGT
This sequence comes from Gemmatimonadaceae bacterium, assembly GCA_035760455.1. GTDB lineage: Bacteria > Gemmatimonadota > Gemmatimonadetes > Gemmatimonadales > Gemmatimonadaceae > AG11. The sequence continues at coordinate 46,712 of DASTSX010000295.1, forward strand.
GGGATAGATCCAACCGCGCAGGAAGAGGTACGTGTCGGGCGCGCCCGCCGTCGGACCGAGATCGAGTACGAGGTCGTGCGGCTCGACCACACCCTGGTAGCGCGTGGGGGTGAAGTTCAAGGCGTAGACGTCGTCCGCGTCGCGCAGCGCCGGGAGCACGTCGGCGCCGCGCTCGTCGACGGCGGAGCGCGGCGCTTCGCGGCGCGACACGGCGTAGGTCCGCAGAGTGACGGGGCCCGGCGGGACGAAGCGCTCGTCGACGAAAACGTCGATCGAGTCGGGGTGATCGACGGCGACGAGCTTCACCTCGTCGGCGTACGCGGTCTCCCACAGCTCCTCGGTGAGCTGCAGCACGTAGCGGCCGTCGCGTGGCTTGAGCGCGTCGCCGGGGATGCGCACGTACTCCTGCGACGCGCCCGCGGGCGCGAAGGCGCTCGTGCTCCCCATGAGGCCGAGGGGCATGCCGAGCGCGCTGCGCCACATCGCGTCCGTCACGAACCGGAAGCGCGTGCCGTCCCACGTGTACGCGAAGGCGCAGGAGCCCTTGAGCATCTCGCGCTCGACGACGGTCTCGTCGGTGCCGGGCACGTACACGGTCTGCGGCACGCCGTTCGGCCACTCGATGCGCAGCACGTCGGCCTTGAGGTGCGGGCCGAGCCCGAAGTGGGTCCGACGCCCGGTGGCGACGCGCGTCTGATACAGGCCGCCGGCGCGGAGCTGGAGTCGCGTCCCGATGCCGAAGGCGTTGTTCTTCCCGCTCCCCGCACCGAGGCCGCGCAGCTCGACGTTGACCGCGAGGTTGGCGTTCCCCTGCTCGTTGCGCAGGAGCCGCGGCGTCCCGCCCGCGTCGACGAGCGTGATGTCCTCGTCGCCGTCGTCGTCGACGTCGGACACGGCGAGCGCCGACGCACCGCCCGTGCGCAGGGCCGCGGGCAGGATGGTCGAGCGGTCGAGGAACTTCCCGGTCCCGTCGTTCCGGAGGAGCACCATTCCATTGGCGCCGGCGGCAGAGCCGACGACGAGGTCGAGCCAGCCGTCGTTGTCGTGATCCACGAACACGGCCGATGCGACCGGTGCGCCCCGCAGCCCCTGCAACGCAGCGGCCGACCGTGCGTCGCGCGCGAAGCTCGCGTTGCCGCGATTGCGCCAGAGCGCCGCGCCGCCACCACCGGCCACCAGCAGATCGATGGCGCCGTCGTTGTCGTAGTCCGCGGCGGCGATGACGGAGACGCCCGAGCCGGCGCCTGCCAGCCCGCTCGCCGGCGTGGCGTCGGCGAACCGCTCCGCACCGCCATTGCGCAGCAGCGTGACACCCGACACGCCCGCGACGGCGATGTCGAGCCGGCCGTCGTCGTCGAAGTCGGCGAAGGCCGCGTCGCGCGCTTCCCCAGTACCGGCGAGCCCATACGCGGCCGTGGACTCGGTGAACGTGCCGTCGAGGTTGTTGCGATAGAGGGTGCGGCCCGCGGCGCCGACGAGCAGCAGATCGAGGTCGCCGTCGTGATCGAGGTCGGCGAAGAAGGCGCGCCGCGCGCCCTTCACGTCGGCGATCGTCGCGGTCGCGAGCTCGCTCAGCGTGCCCTTGCCATCGTTGCGGAGGATCAGGCCGCGGCCGTCGCCACCGATCACGAAGAGGTCGAGCCAGCCGTCGTTATCGGCGTCGGCGAAGGTGGCGAACGTCGCGCCGCGTGGAAGCGCGAGGCGCGATCCGGCGGTCACGTCGCGGGCGACGCCGCCCTGCATGCGGAAGAGCTGTGCACCGGGAGCGGGTGCGGACGCGGTCGCGACGAACAGGTCTTCGACACCGTCGCCGTCGAGGTCGCCCGTGGCGAGCGCCGGCGTCGATGGCGTGGCCGCCGCCGCGCCGGGGAAACCGGCGTCGGCCGTCGCGTCGACGTACCTGGCGACGTCCACGGTCGCGCGCTCTCGAACGCCCTGAATCGTGATGAAGTTCTTCGGCGCGAAGGTGAGCACGGGCCGGCCGGGGATGGCGCCCTCGGTCCACTTGACCTCCTCGAGCGCAGCCTGGTACGGCGACGTCGTCTCCATCGCGCGCAGGAGGCGATCGAGCGTCGGGCGCGCGTCGGCGAGCCGGCCCGCGCGCGCGAGCTGGATGACGCTGTCGAGCGCGACGAGCGCCTGCGCCGGCGGCCCGGGCGGAATCCGGCGCACCTCTTCCAGATGCCGCACGACGCTGTCCGGCTCACCCGCGCGCGCGAAGGCGTCGACGAGGGCCAGCCGCGCGGCGAGGTTGGCCGGCGCGACGCCGAGCACGTCGCGCAGTCGGTCGCGGCGCCGCGCCGACGAGGCGGCGTCCGCGCCGCGCCCCTCGAGCTCGGCGAGCGCGAACAGCACGCGCGCGTTGGCGCTCGAATCGCGACGAAGCTCCTCGAGCGTCGCGCGCGACTGGGCCTCCCGGTTCGTCAGCGCATACACGCGCGCCAACGCCAGGCCGACCTCG
>DASTSX010000296.1:0-6415 GCA_035760455.1 Gemmatimonadaceae bacterium
GCGGGCGTTCCGGTGGAGGGCGTGCTCCGCCTGCTGCAGGACTCCGACGCCGATCTGCGTCACTCGGCGGCCCACGCGCTGGGCAAGTGGAAGGATCGCCGCGCCGGCCCGGCGCTCGCCGCGCTCGTGCGGGATCCATCCCCCGAGGTCCGCGCCGCGGCGATCGAGTCGATCGGCGAGCTGCGGGACGCGACGCACGTCTCGGCCATCCAGTCCGCCCTCGGCGACTCCAATGCGGACGTGCGCCATCAGGCGCTCGAGGCACTGGAGGAGCTCCGCGCGTCGATCCCGGAGGCGACGCTGCTCGCACTGCTGCGCGACCGCGATGCGGACGTCCGATCCAAGGCGGCGGACATCGCCGGCGAGCGATCGGTGATCGCGGCGATCCCCTCGCTCCGGCGGATGATCGACGACCCCGACGAGGACGTCCGTGAGAACGCCGTGTCGGCGCTGTCGGACATGGCCGACGATGCCGCGGCCGACGCGCTGCGCGCCGCGCTCACCTCCAGAGACGCAAAGGTTCGTCGCGCTGCTGCCGAAGCGCTCGGCGACCGGAGACAATAGCCATGCGCACGCTCGCTCTGCTGCTGACCTCCGCCGCGCTCGGTGCCGGCGCCATGTCCGCCGCGATCGCTCGCGGCCCTGACGCGCCCTCACCCGTGGCGCAGGAGCCGTGGGACCGCCGTCCCGGTCCCGATTCGGGCCGGGTCGCGATCCTCCTCGATGCGCTGGGACGGACCGACCCCGTGGTGTGCGAGCTCCTCGGCGACCAGATCGGCAACGTCTGGAGCGACGGCGAGCGCGCCGGCGTCGGCCGATTGGCCGCCGCGCCACGGTCGGTGCAGGCGGCGAAGGACTCGATCGGCGGACAGGTCACCGACCCGCGCGCGATCGATCGCCTCGTGTCGGAGCTGAGCGCGTCGAACGCCTGCGTGCGCCGCATCGCGGCCAAGATGCTGGGTAACAGCGCGGTCGCTCCGGCGCGCCTCCGTGCGCTGCTCGGCGATGCGTCGCCGACCATCCGCGAGTCGGCGGCGCACGCGGTGGGTGTGGGCGAGGTGAAGGAGCTGCGCACGACGCTCGAGTCGATGCTGCGCGACCGCGATCCGGCGGCCGGCGCGATGGCCGCCTGGGCGCTGGGGGAGATCGAGGATCGCGCGTCGGTGCCGTCACTGATCGAGGCGATGCGCGGGACGGAGGCGCGCATGCGGCTCGCGGCGATCTGGGCGCTCGGACAGATCGAGGACGCGCGCGCCGTGCCGGAGGTGATCCCCGCCCTGCGCGATGGCGATCCGGCGATCCGCGCGATGGCGGCCGACGTCCTGGGCGACATCGAGGACGACGCGGCGATCGCGCCGCTCGAGCGCGCGCTCGGCAGCGATGCGGACGCGCGCGTGCGGACCGAAGCCGCCGCGTCGCTCGGCGAGTTGAGCGCCGCCTCGTCGGCCGCCGCGCTCGGCCGGGCACTGAGCGATGCCGACGTGCGGGTGCGACGCGCGGCGGCGAGCTCCCTCGGCGACCTGGACGATCTCAAGACCGCACCCTCGGGACTGGTCGCGGCGCTCCGGTCGAGCGACGCCGAGCTCCGTCACAACGCGGCGAACGCCCTCGCCGAGATCGCCGATCCCGCGACGGCCGCGGCGCTCGTCGAGCTGCTGTCGGATCGCAGCAGCGAGATCCGCCGGCATGCGGCCGAAGCGCTCGGCGAGATCGGCACGCCTGACGCCGTCCGCGGACTGACGCGCGCGCTCGAGGACAGCGATCCCGAGGTCCGACGCGCGGCGGTCGAAGCGCTCGCCGAGGCGAAGGACGACAACTAGCCGAGCGCGAGCCGGTGACGCTCTGGCGTCACCGGCATTCGTCTCCCGGTAGCCGGATCCGCTCGCCCGGCGCGAGGGCCGCGGCGAACCGCGGCTCGCCATTCGCCGACCACCCGAACGGCTGCATGAACACGCTCCTCCGCCATCCCGGCGTGGGCAAGTCCTTCGAGTGGAACACGATCCAATCCTCGGCGCCGTCGCGCGTCGTGACGAAGCTCGCGTGGCCGACGCCGTGGACACGCGCGTTGCCCGTGAACACGGGGCCCGACTTGGTCCAGCTCGCGGGGTCGAGCGGGTTCGCCGACGTGTCGCGCAGGCGAAGCTGTCCGAGCGCATACTCCTTGAGCCACGAATCGCGCGTCGAGTAGATCACGAACAGGTCGGCACCGCGCCGGAGGATCTGCGGGCCTTCCTGGAGATCGAGCTCGGGACCTCGCTCCCAGTCCGCGTCGGGAGCGCTGAGCAGCACGCGATTCGCCGAGATCGTCCACGGGTTCGTCATCGGCGCGATGTACAGCTGCTGCGGCGTCTTGTCGGTGGCGGCGCGGGCGGCCCAGCCCGACCAGATGGCGTAGTCGCGGCCCGCGATGCGTGCCACGGTCATGTCGATCGACCAGCGATCGCCGGTGCCGGTGCCCACGCTGTCGCCGGTGTAGATCCGTCCGAGGTCGGCCCAGCGGCCGAGCGCGTCGTCGTCGGCCGATTGCAGCACGCCGGCGTGCTGGCTCGTGAACGGCGGGCCATCACGGCCGGCCGTGTAGTAGACGTACCAGCGGCCGTCGATGAAGTGCATCTCGGGCGCCCAGAGGTGCGTGCGGTTCCATCCCGTGTCGGGCGCGCTCCAGATGGCGCGCGCCGGCGCGGTGAACACCTCGGACAGACGCGTGGAGCGCGAGACCCAGATGCGGCGGTCGTGCGACTTCACGTAGTAGTAGACCGAGTCCCGGCGCACCACCCACGGATCGGCGCCCGGCGCGAGTGGGTTCGCGAACGTGCACGCGGGAGCCGAGGCCACCAGCGTGGGTGCCGCGGCCGGGCCGCGCGCGCATCCGATCGTCGCGATCGCGAGGACGAGCGCGAGCGGACCGCGTGGTGCGCTTCGTCGCCGACGTACCTGCCCGGGGCGCGGCACGCTCGACTCAGTGCGTCGAGCGGGCCGCCTTGACCGCCGTCGTCAGCGCCGGCACCACCTCGAGCACGTCGCCCACGATCCCGTAGTCGGCCACCTTGAAGATCGGAGCGTCCTTGTCCTTGTTGATCGCGACGATCGTCTTCGACGTGCGCATCCCCGCCAGATGCTGGATCGCGCCGGAGATTCCCACCGCGACGTACAGCTGCGGGCTCACCTGCCGTCCCGTCTGACCGATCTGGTCGCTGTGCGGCCGCCACCCGTCGTCGGTGACCGCGCGCGTGGCGCCGACGGCGGCGTTACCGAACGCGTCGGCCAGCTCCTCGACGAGCTTGAAGTTCTCCGCCGCCTTGAGGCCGCGACCACCGGCGACGATCACCGGCGCCTCGCCGAGATCGGGGCGCCCCTTCGCGCCCTCGACCACCTGCTTCACGACGACGCGCGCCGCCGCGGGGTCGGCCGCGGGCTGGATGCGCTCCGTGCGCGCCGTGCGCGGCGACGCCTTCGCGGCGAACGCGCCGGGCCGCACGCTCACCACGACGGGAGAGCCGCTCAGGGTGAGCGTGAGCGCGACCTTGTTGGCGTAGCCCGGATGCTTGACGGTGAGCGCGTCACCCGACACCGAGATCTCGGTCACGTCCGCGCCGATCGGCGCGTCGAGCTTGGCGGCGAGGCGCGGTCCGAGGTCGCGTCCCTGGGTCGAGAACCCGAGCACGACGGCGCGATAGCCGCCCTGCTTGGCCTTGTCCGCCACCGTCGCCGCAATCGACTCGCGCTCGAAGTCGGCCAGCGACGCGTGTTCGACGACGAACACCGCGTCGGCGCCGTGCGCGCCGAGCGACTCGGCCACGGACGCGATCCCGGACGGACCGGCGACGACGGCGTGCACCTCACCACCGCCGCTCGCGTCGGCCAACCCGCGCGCCGCGGCGACCGCCTCGAGCGCGACCTTTCGGAGCGCGGTTCCGCGCGTCTCCGCGAACACCAGGACGTTCGCCATCAGAGCACCTTCGCCTCGTTCTGGAGAAGCCGCACGAGCTCCGGCACGGCGGCGGCGCCCTCCCCGATGATGCGGCCAGCCGGACGCTCCGGCGGCAGCTCCGCCTTCTGCACGGTCACACGCACGGCGCCGAGCTGCGCCGGCTTCGACTCGAGCGGCTTCTTCTTCGCCGCCATGATCCCCTTGAGCGACGGATAGCGCGGACGCGCCACGCCTTCGTCGATCGTCACGACCGCCGGGAGAGGGAACTCGACGAGCTCCGCGGCGCCCTCGAGCTCGCGGCGCGCCGAACCGCGGCCCGCGGCGACGTCGAGCTGGGAGACCGCGGTGACGCACGGCAGTCCGAGCAGCTCCGCCGTCGCCGTGCCGACCACGCCGGCCGACGTGTCGAACGCGTGCTTGCCGAACAGGATCAGATCGAAGCCGCCGTCCTTGAGCTCCGCAGCGAGCGCCTTCGCGACGGCCAACCCGTCCGCGGGCACGGCGTCCACCTTGAGCTGGACGGCGCGGTCGGCGCCCATGCTCATCGCCTTGCGCAGCGACTCCTGCACGGCGTCCGGGCCGACGGCGACGACGACGGTCTCGCCGCCCCCGCTCTTCTCGTTGATCTGGAGCGCCGCCTCGACGGCATAGCCGGCGAAGTCATCGATGTCGAACTTCAGGCCGGCCTCGTCGATCGCGATGCCGGACGAGGCGATCTTGAATCGCGACTCGGAATCGGGCGTGCGCTTGATGCAGACGGCAATTTTCACCGCCGGAGCCCCCATGTGAAAGAATTCACATGAAGTCTACGGCGGTGGACGATGCAGAGGTAGGGCAGGCTCAGTCCGCGCCGCGACCCGGGCCGTGGCCCAGCTCCTCGTCGTTGCTCTGGAGCGCGCCGCCCGAGTTCTGGGTCGCCCCACCCGGCCGCGCGACCGCGCCCTGCCCCGTATCGCTGCGCACGTGATGCCGCGCCCCACCGGGCGCGCCGCGAGCATCGCTCAGCGACGCGTACGGACTGTCGTCGCGCTGCGCGGGGAACTCCGGCATCTGATGCTCCTCGGGCTTCCGCTGCTCGTCGGACATGGGATCCTCACCGGTGGGGGGGGGACAACATAGTGGGGCAAGCCAGGTGCCAGGTCCAGACGCGGCTTGGACGCGTCGAGTAGAGTCCCAACGTCGCGGACCCGGATAAACGGATCTCCCGGAAACTGCCGGCTTATCCTCGTGCCGGCGGAAAGACGACTGCGTCGAAGTCAAAAAAGAAGACTTTGGGTCGTGGATGGCGAGGAGCGGTGCGCGGGTCCCCGCACCTCGACCCCGTGAGGAGCAGCTCCGGCCGTTCCTCAGCTCGAGTGGCGGCCCTTTCCGTTCCCGGCGGTTGGTCGGCGATCGGAGCTTCCCGCATCACATCGACTACTTGAACGCGTTCAGCCCCGTCACGGCTTGGCCGAGGATCAGCGAGTGCACGTCGTGCGTGCCTTCGTACGTGTACACGCTCTCCAGGTTCGCCATGTGGCGCATCGCCCCGTACTCGGCGAGGATGCCGTTCGCGCCGAGGAGGCGTCGGGCCTCGCGGGCGATCTCGGTGGCGATGTGGACGTTGTTCCGCTTCGCCAGCGAGACCTGCTGCGGCGTGAAGGTCCCGGCGTCCTTGAGCCGCCCGAGATGCAGCGACACGAGCTGCCCCTTCACGATCTCCGTGAGCATGTCGGCCAGCCGCACCTGCTGGAGCTGGAAGCCGCCGATCGGACGGTCGAACATGATCCGCGTCTTCGAATACTCGAGCGCCTCCTCGAAGCACGCCATCGCCGCGCCGAGCGCGCCCCACGAGATGCCGTAGCGCGCCTGCGTCAGGCACATCAGCGGGCTCTTGAGGCCCCCCGAGCCAGGCAGGATCGCGTCCGCCGGCAGCCTGACGTCCTGGAACGAGAGCTCGCTCGTGTCGCTCGCGCGGAGCGAGAGCTTCCCCTTCTGGTCCTTCGCCTTGAAGCCCGCGGTATCCGTCGGCACGATGAAGCCGCGGATCGAGCGGTCGCTCGGGTCGCCGTTCGTCTTTGCCCAGACGATCGCGATGTGCGCCGTCGAGCCGTTGGTGATCCACATCTTCGACCCGTCGAGCACCCAGCTCCCATCGCTCTGCTCGCGGGCCATCGTGATCATCCCGCTGGGATTCGAGCCATAGTCCGGCTCCGTGAGCCCGAAGCAGCCGATCACCTCGCCCTTCGCCATCCGCGGCAGCCACTGCCGCTTCTGCTCCTCGGAGCCGAAGGCGTAGATCGGATACATCGCCAGCGCACCCTGCACGCTCGCGAAGGAGCGCACACCCGAGTCGCCGCGCTCGAGCTCCTGCATGATCAGGCCGTACGCGACGTTGTTGAGCCCCGCGCAGCCGTACTCCTCGGGCAGGTTCGCGCCGAAGACGCCGAGGGATGCCATCTCGGGCACCAGCTCGCGCGGGAACTTCCCCTCCACGTAGCAGTC
>DASTSX010000297.1:0-2402 GCA_035760455.1 Gemmatimonadaceae bacterium
CCGACGTTCCGCCGTGCACATCCGCCCCGCCGAGGCCGTCGAACGTCACTTCTTCGTGCGTGACGGTCTTCACCACGTTCGGACCGGTGACGAACATGTAGCTCACGTTGCGCACCATGAATACGAAGTCGGTGATCGCCGGCGAATACACCGCTCCACCCGCGCAGGGACCGAGGATCGCGCTGATCTGCGGAACGACGCCCGAGGCGAGCGTGTTGCGCAGGAAGATCTCCGCGTAGCCGCCGAGCGAGACGACGCCCTCCTGAATCCGCGCGCCGCCCGAGTCGTTGAGGCCGATCACCGGCGCGCCGTTCCGCATCGCGAGGTCCATCACCTTGCAGATCTTCTCGGCGAACGACTCGCTCAGCGAGCCGCCGAACACGGTGAAGTCCTGCGAGAAGACGTACACGAGACGGCCGTCGATGCGGCCGTGCCCCGTCACGACGCCGTCGCCGTAGATCCGCTGGTCTTCGAGGCCGAAGTCGTGCGATCGATGGACGACGAACCGATCGAGCTCCACGAAGCTTCCCTCGTCGAGCAGCAGGTCGAGCCGCTCGCGCGCCGACAGCTTCCCCTTGCGGTGCTGGGCCTCGAGCCGAGCCGGGCCACCGCCGAGCTCCGCTTCGGCCGCCCGGCGCTCCAGCAGGGCCACCCGCTCTCGCATCGTCATAGGTGGCCAAAGCTAGCGCAGGTGACGATACCCTTCTAGGCGACGCTCCCTGCCCCGGGACGGGAAACGCCGGCGCAGCCAGATCGTCTCCTCGTAGCCGGCCCTTTAATGAGAGTGCCGGGGCGCACCTCGCCGGACCCCACCCTCCTGCACCCCGCGTTCGTGAACCGGAGTCATTGTCGGGGAAGCGGACAAATCGGCGGCGATCGCCGAGCCCGTGATCCCATCGCCGCGCGTTTCGCCGCGCGTTTCGCCGCGCTCGCGCTCCCGCTCGTGCTCACCGCCTGCGGCGGCGGCTCGCCGACCCTCGGCCGCGCCGGCGCGGACACGGCGTACGTGGGCGTCGCGGTGGGACTCACGAACCCCGAGCGCTACGCGCACCTGTTCGAGGGGGTGGAGCTCGCGTTCGACTCGCTGAACAAGCTGCGCCCCAAGGGAACGCCGCCGCTCGCGCTCCGGCGCGCTCCCGCCGCGGCGAACTCGCCGGTCAGGATCGCCACGGCGTTCCGCGACGATCCGCGCATCGTGGCCGTCATCGGCCACACGGAGAGCGACGCGACCATCGCCGCCGCGCCGGTCTATGCCGATCGGGCGCACGGCGGCAAGGATCCGGTGCCCGTCGTCACCCTCGCCGGCGCGGTCGCGGTCACGCGCGTATCGCCCTGGATCTACCGGGTGAACGTCACGATCGCCGAGCAGGGGCGCGTGCTGGCGCGCTACGCCGACTCCCTCGGGCTGAAGCGCGCGGGAGTGCTGTATCGCAACGAGCCGGCGGGCAAGGACTTCGAGGCGGCGTTCACCCAGGAGTTCGCCAAGCACGGCGGCGTGGTCATCGAGCGCGATCCGTTCACCGAGGACATCTGGGATTACGACGCGTACGCGAAGCGGCTGGTGAAGAACGGCGCCCAGATCATCGCCGTAGCCGGCAACTCGCCCCAGGCGCGCGCGACGATCCGGTCGCTCCGCATGGCCGGCGGCCAGCAGCCCGTGCTCGGCACGAATGGCCCCGCCGCGGCCGATACCGGCGACTTCCGCGGTCTCCACCACATCGTGCTGTACTCGCCGGATCGTCCGGTCGCCGTCGAAGGAGGGACGTTCGCCGCCCGGTTCCGCACGCGGTACGACGTCGCCCCCGACCACTGGGCGGCGCTCGGCTTCGACGCCGCGATGCTGATCGCGCGCGCCGTGCACGACGCCGGCGCGGAGCGCGCCGCGATCCACGCGTGGCTCGGGACGATCGGCAAGGCGCGGCCCGCCCATCCGGGGGCGACCGGCTCGATCGCCTTCGACGACAACCGCGACCCGATGAACAAGCAGTTGCTCGTCGCGGAGGTGACGCGATGAGCATTCGCGCCGCGTGGCTGCCTTCGCTGCGGCACTGGACCATCCGTCGTCGCGTGATGCTCGGCTTCGGCTCGGTCATCGCCCTGCTCTTCCTCACGGGCGCGCTCGGCACGGCCATGCTGCGTTCGGCGCACCATAACCTGCAGCAGCAGACGCTGACGGTCATCGCCGTGAAGAATCAGCTCTTCGCGAGCCAGGAGGCGACGCGCCAGTACGTCGTTCTCGCGCAGAACGACTTGTTGCGCACCGGCGAAGCGACGGCCACGACGAGCATGGACAGCGTCAGCGCGGTGGCCGACTCGCTGCGGCTTCAGCTCAACCTCGGCGACGCGATGTCCGACGCCGAGCGCGGAAGTCTCGCGCAGATCGGCGCGATCCAGGGACGCAT
>DASTSX010000298.1:0-3131 GCA_035760455.1 Gemmatimonadaceae bacterium
TCCTGCCGGCCGTGGAGGAAGAGCTGATACGCCTGCAGGTCGTGCGTCGGCTCCTTCCGCACGCGCGTCTGCTCCTCGCCCGACAGCTCGGCCTCGAGCGCGTCGGCGATGTGCAGCGCGACGTCGGTCTGGATGGCGAAGATGTCGTCGAGCTTGCGGTCGTACGTCTCGGCCCAGAGATGGCGGTCGGATTCGCCGTCGATGAGCTGCGCGACGATGCGCACGCGGTCGCCGGCGCGGCGCACGCTGCCGTCGAGCAGTGCAGTGGCGCCGAGGGTGGTGCTGATGTCGCGCATGCTCGCCGTGCGCTGCTTGAACGGCATCACGGAGCCGCGCGAGATCACCGTGAGCGCGCGGATCTTGGCGAGGTGCGCGATGACGTCCTCGGTGATGCCGTCGGCGAAGTACTCGTTCTCGGGGTCGGCGCTGAGGTTCCGGAACGGGAGGACCGCCACGGCCGTGGTGTGCGGACGCTCGGCGGCGGCGGTCGTGCCGGTGGCCGGGGTCGCGATGCCGAGCAGGAGCTCGCCGGCGAACGCGCCGACGGTGGGGAACCGGTCGGCGGGCACCTTCGCCAGCGCGCGCCCGATGGCGCGGTCGACGGCCAACGGCACCGTGGGTCGCAGCCGCCGCACCGATGGCACGGGATCCATGAGCCGCTTCGAGAGGATCGAGTAGGGCGTCGCTCCCGAGTACGGCGGCTCGCCGGCGAGCATCTCGAACAGCGCGCAGGCGAGGCTGTACTGGTCGCTGCGCGCGTCGGCACCCTCGTCGAGCGCCTGCTCGGGGCTCATGTACTCCGGCGTGCCGACGACCAACCCGGTACCGGTGATGCGCGGCGTCTGGGCGGCGCTCATGGCGAGCGCGATGCCGAAGTCGGCGACCATCGCCTCGTTCTGATAGATCAGGATGTTCTCGGGCTTCACGTCACGATGGACGACGGTGCGCGCGTGCGCGTACTCGAGCGCCGATGCGACCTGCTGCGCGATGGCGATCGCGTCGGGCACGGCGAGCTGGCGCTCGCGATCGAGCCGCTGGCGGAGCGACTCGCCGTCGAGGAAGGGCATGACGTAGAACAGCCGTCCGTCGACCTCGCCCGAGTCGAACAGCGGCACGATGTGCGGGTGCGTGAGGCGCGCGGCGATCTCGATCTCGCGCAGGAACCGCTCGGCGCCGACGGCCTGGGCCAGCTCCGGATGGAGAAGCTTGATCGCGACCCGGCGCTTGTAGCGCTGGTCCTCGGCGAGGTAGACGACGGCCATGCCGACGCGACCGATCTCCCGCTCGACGCGATAGCGTCCCGCCAGTGCGGCGCCGAGTGCGGGGGTGTCAGCCACGGGAGCTCATCGCGACGTCGTGCGTGGCGTTCAGCCCTTCGCGCTCTCGGCGATCAGCGCCAGCGCGCGACCATCGGGATCGTTGCGCACTTCCACGCGATCGTCGAAGATCATGTTCGCTCGCGCGCGCGCCGAGTAGGCGGGCCAGCGCGGGATGCCGGGATGGTTCGGGTTCCCGCTCCGCGCGAACGCGACCATCGTCCGGCTCATCCTCGTCGCGAGCGCGCGCGCGTCCGCGCCGCCGCCCGTCGCCTGCGCGGCGAGGTCGATGTTGTCGAACCAGAAGGCGAGGTCCTGGCAGTGGTAGGCGAGCGGCCGCCCCTCGAGCACCGGCGTCTTCCAGCCGAACCAGTACAGCCACACCGGCGCCCCGCCCTGTGCCGCCTTGCTCTCGGCCTGCAGCACCGCGCCTCGGCGGAAGAGGTCCGCGCCGACGATGCCGGCGATCTCGAGCGGCTTGGCGCTCGGGAAGATGCGCCGGTATTCCGCGATCGCCGGCGCGGTCTGGGCGCCGAGCGCGCGCTGGAGGCGGCCCTGGAGCTGCTCCCACGTCATGCGATCGGAGCCGGGATTGTTCGTCCCCGGCGAGAACTCGTGGAACGTGCTGCCGAGGAGGAAGGGGACGTCGCGCGAGGCCGCCGGCGCGTCGGGCTCGAAGGGGCGAGCGGGCAGCACCGTGCCGTCGACGACCGGCTGCCAGCCGAGGCTCAGCGCCGTCGCGCCGTATCGAGGGAAGGCAAAGGGCATCACCTTCTGCTGCGCCGCGTACGCCGCGGCGACGAGCTGGCCCGCCGGCACCGCCTGCAGCCGGTCGAGCTGATCGCGGCCGATGCCGAGCTCGGAGAGCACCGCGGTGGCGAGCCGGTTCGCCGACTCGGGCGTATGCAGGGAGAACAACGATCCGCTGATCGCCATCGCCTTGTGGAACAGCCCCTTCGCGGACGGCATTCCCATCAGCGTCGTCACCTTCCCACCGCCGCCGGACTGGCCGACGATGGTGACGGAGGCGGGATCGCCGCCGAACGCGGCGACGTTGTCGCGCACCCACTCGAGCGCCTGCACGAGGTCGAGCATGCCGACGTTCCCGGAGCGGGCGAAACGCTCGCCGCCGATCTGCGAGAGATCGAGGAAGCCGAGGACGTTGAGGCGGTGGTTCATCGAGACCATCACGACGCCGTGCTCGCGTGCCAGACGCTCGCCGTCGTACGGGCGCAGCTCCTGACTCGATCCCGACGCGTAGCCGCCGCCGTGGATCCAGACGACGACGGGGCGCCTGCGGCCGTCGTTGACGCCCGGGGACCAGACGTTGACGCGGAGCATGTCCTCGCCCTCGAAGCCGTCGTCCCACTGGTAGAGGAACTGCTCCTCTTGATTCACCCACCCTGCGCGCGGGCCGTGCGGTGACACGGGGCCCCACGCGAGCGCGGGCTTCACGTCGGTCCACGGTGTGGGCGGCTTCGGCGGCTGAAAGCGATTCGCGCCCGCGGTGGTGTCGCCGTACGGGATGCCCTTGAAGACGAACACGCCGTTGCGGGTGAAGCCGCGGACCTTGCCGGCGGTGGTGGCGACGACCGCGCGGTCGGGCGTGGCGACGGACTGAGGGCGGGCGGTCGCCTGTGCGCTCGTGCGCGGGTCGGCGCCCGCGGTGTCGGCAGTGGCCGCGACGCCGGCACCAGCGGCGGCGGTGAGAATGCCGGCGGCCTTGAGCCAATCGCGGCGGGGGAGCGCCGAAGGATCCTCGAGGTGCATGGGAGCGGAGGGGCGCGGGTAGGCGGGTGCGCTTCGTGTGTTCGA
>DASTSX010000299.1:0-13971 GCA_035760455.1 Gemmatimonadaceae bacterium
CAGCTCACCGACAAGCGGTACGCCGCCACGCTGCGGGCGACGATCGGCGACACCCGCGCGACGCCGACGGCGTCGCTCACGACGATCAAGGAGGGAACGCACACGACGCATCTGTCCGTCGCCGACGTGCGCGGCAACGCCGTCGCGTTGACGACGACGCTGAACGACCTCTTCGGGTCGGGAGTGTTCCTGACGTCGGCGGGCTTCTTCCTGAACGACGAGATGGACGACTTCACGTCGCGGCCGGGCGTGCCGAACATGTTCGGTCTCGTACAGGGCGAGGCGAACGCGATCCAGCCGGGCAAGCGGATGCTGAGCGCGATGTCCCCGACGATCGTGCTGGATCGCCGCGGCCGCCTGCTGCTCGTCGCCGGGAGCCGCGGCGGGCCGCGCATCATCACGAGCACCACGCAGGTCGTGCTCAACGTGATCGACTACCGCATGACGCTCGCCGACGCGATGAGCGCCCCGCGGCTGCATCATCAGGCCCTGCCCGATACGCTGCGCTTCGAGGCGGACGGCATCACGCCGGCCGTGAACGACTCGCTGCGGGCAATGGGCTACGCCACGTTCGTCGGCACCGGGGTCGGCAACGTGAACGCGATCATGCGCGTTCCGGGCGGCCTCGAAGGAGTGGCCGACCCGCGTGGGGCCGGCCGGCCGGCGGGCTACTGACGCGAGGAGTCGGAGCGCACGCCGCGGCTGCCCCCGCGGTGCTCGCGGCCGCCGCGGCCCGGGCGGAGTGTGGCGAACTTCGCGCGCTGGGTCGAATCGAGCCGCGCGTTGATCTCGACGCGCGAGCGCTCGAACACCTGCTGGATGCGAGGCTGCGTCTCGCGGCGAATCGCGCGCAGCGACGAGTCGGTGCGCTGGAAGATCGAGTCGAGGCCGGCGCGCTGCGCGGGCGACAGCGAGAGCTCGCGCGTGAGCCCGTCGAGCATGTCCTTGCGGCGCCGCGCCTCCACCTCGGGGGACGGACCGCCGCGACGCCCGCCGCCGCCGACCGACGGACGGCGCATCAGCACCGCACGGTCCACGGCGGCGCCGGCGATCGCGCTCGCGATCACCACCGCCCCGATCGCCAGACCAGCGCGGTACCGGGGAGCGATCACTCCGGCTCCGGCCCCACGAGGGACTCGTCCGCCGTCATCGTGCGCGCGAAGGTCAGCGCGGCGTCTTCGGCCGGTGCTCCCCGCACGAACTCGGCGACGACGTCCTGCGCCGAGTGCGCGACGACGAAGCCCGACGCGTCGGCGGCGTTCCAGAGCGTCACGGCCCCCACGAGCCCCGCGGCGAGCGCGATCGGGATGATGCGCCGCGACCACCGCTCGGTGTAGCTCCACCAGGTGAGGCTCTGGCGCGGCGGGAGCGCGCGCGTGATGCGCGACGCCAGCGCGTCCCAGTCCACGCCGGCGGGCACGTCGCCGACGGCCCGGCGCAGCAGCGCCGCGAGCTCCTCGTCGCGCGGCGGATCGCCGGCCGCGAAGGGATTGAAGTCGCTAGGCATCGAATCCCCCTGTCGAATCGCCGCCAAGGAATCGCCCGAGCACGCCGCGCAGGTGGCGGCGCGCCTCGTGAAGGTGCCACCGAACGGTGCCCGGGGCGAGCTCCAGCATCTCGCCGATCTCCGCGCTCGTCAGACCGTCGACGTCGAACATCGTCACGATCATCCGCTGCCGCTCGGAGAGCGTGCCGAGCGCCTCGTGCAGCACGCGTCCGAGATCGCTCCGCTCCGTCTCCTCGAGCGCCGAGGGAGCGTCGCTCACCCCCTCCGTCTCGGGCTCCGTGCTCCGCCGCGCGCGCGAGCGGCGCAGGTTCGCGCCGCGGTTCAGGACGATCCGCATCAGCCACGGGCCGAAGGGGCGTCCCACCTCGAACGAGTCGAGGTACTGGTACGCGGCGAGGAACGCCTCCTGGACGAGGTCCTCGGCGTCCTCGCGATGCCCGACCACGCGGTACGCGACGCGGTAGGCCTGCTCCATGTAGGTGCGCACCAGCGTGTCGAACGCGGCGGCGTCACCGGCGCGAGCGCGGGCGACGAGCGCGCCGTCGCGCGCCACCGCGGCCAGCCGCTCGGGCGATGCGGACGGCTCGGCCGGAACGCTCGCGCTCACCGAGAGCGTGACGCTCGGGCGCGGTCGGGCCTCAGCCCAGCGGCGCGCGGCCTGTGGCATCGCGGATCTGTCCTCTTCGCCGGCCGTAGCCTTCCATCATCTGCGGCGACTCGAGCTCGCGCTTCGACCGTTCCTCGGCGCGCTTGCGCGTCTCCCGCTCCAGCTTGGCCGCGCGGTCGCGCTGCTCCGGCCGCAGCAGCGCCATCACCTGCTCGCGCGCGTTCGCGAACGCCGGCGTCAGCGAGTCCACGACGGCGGCCTGCGCGGCGCGCGTCTTCGCGAGCTGCTCGCGCTGCTCCGGGGTGAGATCGTTCGGTCCCCCCGCAGGGCGCCACGTCGGGCGCAGCGAGTCGAGCTTCTTCAACAGGGGCGCGGCAGTCGAGTCGAGCCGGCGCTGGATGAGCACGATCTCGGTGCGCTGGCTGTCGGAGAGCGCCATGTCGCGCTCACGCTCGATCACGACGCGCGCGACGTTGACGGGCGCGATCGGCGCGGGCTTTCCCACGAACGGGTTGTTGTCGCGGCGCACGTACTGCCCCACCGCGATCGACGGCAGCAGAGCGAGACCGAGCGTGGCGGCGACGACGACCGTCCGATTCGAGCGGGACATGCGGGAGCTCTCCATGAGCGATGGAAACGGCCGGGCGGGCAACGGCGGGCCGTCACCTCGGATGCACCCGGACGCGGCAAAGTGTTGGGTCCCTGGGGAGGGGACGCAACGGGGGAATTTTGTACTACCCCGAGAGAGGGGCGGGAGTTCTGAGGGTGAGTTGGTGAGTTGGATAGGGGTTGGTTGGTCGGTTGATTGGTGGGTTGAACCCGAAAGGCCACGAACCAGCCTGGAGACCCCTCGACGGGGCTTCCAGGCCGGTTCGTGGCCTTTGCCGTTCAACGCACTCAGAAACCGACCAACGAGCCCACGGTCCAACTCACCAACTCACCGCTGTCAGGAAGTCACCCTCACCTGAAGCGGCGCCGTGAGGTTGACGGCGATGGACCCGCCGTCCGGGACGCAGCCCTCGAAGTTGGCCGTCGCCGCGGCCGCGCCGGCACCGGCGGCCGCACCGGCCGCCGCACCGATGACCGTGGACTTGGTGTTCTTGCCGAGGATCTGGCCGGCGATGGCGCCGATGGCCGCGCCGGTCGCGACCTTCTGGACGTCCTTGTTCTTCGGCTGGTTGCGCACGCGCTCGACGTTGGCGTCGGCCACCGTGCCGCTCAGTGGGTACGTACGGCCGCCGAACGAGACGGAGCGCACCGCGAACTCCATGATGATCTTGTCGTTCGCGTTCTCGCTGCGCTTGAGCTGCGTGACCTCGAGCGTCACCGTGGCGCCCGACGGGATCGACGCGCCGTTCGAGCCCTCGACCGAGTTGGCCACCGTGGCCGAGAAGGTCTGGCCGACCGTGTAGGTGTTGGTGCAGACGCGCGAGTTCGACCGGAGCGACAGCGACGTGCCGGACGGGATGGTCCCGACCGCGCCGCCGCCGCTGGCGGCCGCGGAGCCGGCGGCGTTGCGCGTCTCGGTATTGCCGGACGGCGTCGTCCTGGTCGTCGGCGCCGGAGGCGTCGGGGTCGTCGTGCGCGGGCGCGGCGCGGGACGCGTGGCCGCCGGACGCGGGGCGGGCGTCGTGGTGCGCGCCGCGGGCGCCGGCGTCTCCACCGCGGGGGTCGCGGGAACGTCGGCGAGCTGCGGCTGCGCGGCGCTGTCGCGGTTCGCGAGCTGGAGATCTCGGTTCAGCGCGGTGTCGGCGGCGAGCGAGGTGTCGCTCTTGCTATCGGAACCCGAGCAGGCGCCGAACGCGAGCGCGGCGACGAGCACGAACGGCGCGCTCAGACGGCGGATATACTTGGACATGCGGGACCTCCCATGAGGGGGCGCAGCGTTCGGCAATCGAACTTCGAAGCTGCGGTAGTTCAACGACTTAACTGTTAGGCAAATCAAGCTCGCGTGGCAAGCCACATGCCAGCCGCGTCCGCCTTGCGGCGCCTCGTTCCCTACTATCGGCCATATCCGAGGCTCCTCGCGGGGGGCCTCGCCTTGGTCATCATCTCCTCGGCGCTCGGCGCGGTCGTGCCCTGGCTGCTCCGCATCGGTATCGACGATCTGCGCGCCGGTGCGCCACTGCGGGAGATCTGGACGATCGCGGCCGGCATCGTCGCCGTCGCCCTGTTCGGCGGGGCGCTCCGCTACTGGATGCGCGAGCTGCTGAACGGGCTGAGCCGCCACATCGAGTACGACCTCCGGCAGGCGCTCTTCGTACACCTCACCCGCCTGGATGGTGCCTACTTCGCCCGGATGCGGACTGGCGACCTCATGGCCAGGCTGACGAACGACCTCGGCGCCGTTCGCATGGCCGCCGGCCCGGCGATCATGTACCTGACGAACACGATCTTCGGCGGCGCCTTCGCGCTGGTGTTCATGCTGCGCATCGACGTGCGGCTCACGCTGCTCGCGCTGTTGCCGATGGTGCTGCTCCCGATCATGACGATCAAGCTCGGCGCGGCGATCCACCGGCGCTTCGAGGCCGTGCAGGAGGAGTTCAGCGCGCTCACCACGCTCGCGCAGGAGAACTTCGCGGGCGTGCGCGTCGTGCGCGCCTACCGGCAGGAGCGCGCCGAGATCGGCCGCTTCGCAGCGCTCAACGCGAGCTATCTCGAGAAGAACATGGAGCTCGCCCGGCTCTATGGCGTGATGAACCCGATGTTCGGGCTGCTCGCGGGCCTGAGCGGCGTGATGGTGCTTGGCTTCGGCGGCAGCCTCGCCGTGCGCGGCACGATCACCGTCGGCGCGTTCGTGGCGTTCGGGTTCTACCTCGGCATGCTGACCTGGCCGCTCATCGCGCTCGGCTGGGTCGTGAACCTGTTCCAGCGCGGCGCCGCGTCGATGACGCGGCTGCTCGACATCCTGGACGCGCAGCCGGACGTGCATTGGCCGGCGGAGCCGCAGGCGCTGCCACCCGCGGGCGCGGGCCGCAGCCTCGAGTTCCGCGACGTCGGCTTCCATTTCCCGGTGGCGGAGGGGCGCGAGCCACGCTGGGTGCTGCGCCACGTCTCGTTCACCGTACCGGCCGGCGAGACGCTCGCCGTCGTGGGCGCGACGGGGAGCGGCAAGAGCGCGCTGATCGATCTCATCCCGCGCCTGACCGATCCGCAGGAGGGCGAGATCCTGCTCGACGGCGTGCCCCTGCGCGACCTCGCGCTCGACACGCTGCGCGCCGAGATCGGCTACGTGCCGCAGGAGAGCTTTCTATTCAGCGACACGATCGCCGCGAACCTCGCCTACGGCGACGCGACGCATCCGCTGGTGGATCACGCGGAGCATCTCCCCGAGACGCCTCTGCCGTCGCGCACCGGCACACCCGCGCGCCCGCGCGCCCGCGAGCAGGGCGAGCGCGACGCTGCACCGCACCGGTGGGCGGCGCAGGTGGCGCAGCTCGACGACACCGTGCGCGAGTTCGAGCATGGGTACGGTACCGTACTGGGGGAGCGCGGCATCAACCTGTCGGGCGGGCAGAAGCAGCGCCTCGCATTGGCGCGCGCCCTCGCGCGGCGGCCACGGCTCGTCCTGCTCGACGATGCGCTCTCCGCGGTGGACACGCACACCGAAGCCGAGATCCTGCACGGCCTGCGCGGTGCGCTCGCGGGACGCACGGCGGTGATCGCGTCGCACCGCGTCAGCGCCGTGCGCGACGCGAACCAGGTGATCGTGCTGCACGAGGGGCACGTCGTCGAGCGCGGCACGCACGCGACGCTCATCTCGGCTGGCGGTCGCTACGCCACGCTGCTGCAGCGGCAGCAGCTCGAGGAATCGCTCGAGGAGGACGTCGCGTCCGTTTCGACGACTGTGACGGCCGGCACTGGTGGCGGCGGTGCCCTGACGTAAACTTCTGAACCATGAATCGCGCGGACGCGTCCGCGCCTCAGACACTCACGCAATCGACTGCTGCGGAAGGTCGCGTGATGTCGCTCGAGGCGCAGCTAAAGCAGGCTCTTCAACAGATCGCGGAGCTGGAGGCGCGCGACTCGTTGAAGACGCAGTTCCTCGCGAACATCTCGCACGACCTGCGCACCCCCCTCACCGCCGTCATCACGCACGCCGAGATCCTGCGCGACGGGATCCTCGGCCCGCTGAGCGATCGGCAGCTCGAGAGCATCACGGGGATCATCAACGGCGGACGACAGCTGCTCGAGCAGGTGGGCGAGATCCTCACCTACGCGCGCGGCGCGGCCAACCAGCTGACGATCACGCGCTCGACGTTCGACTTCGCCGACGTGCTGGCACAGCTCAGCGCCCTGAACGACGCGCTGGTGAACAAGAAGGGGCTCAGCCTCGCCACCGAGGTGGAAGACGGCCTCGCGCCGCTGCACGCCGACCGGGAGAAGGTGTCGCACATCGTGGGCAACCTGCTCGGCAACGCCATCGACTTCACGCCGCAGGGGGGCCGCGTATGGGTGCGCGCGTTCGCCAACGTGCGGAACGGCGTGGACGAGTGCGTGGTCGAGGTGGGCGACACGGGCATCGGCATCTCGGCCGAGCACCACGACCTCGTGTTCCGCGAGTTCGCGCAGGTGGACTCGAGCGCGTCGCGGCAGCATCACGGCACCGGCCTCGGTCTGACGATCGCACGCAAGCTCGTGGAGCTGCACGGCGGCCGCATCTGGCTGGAGAGCGAGCTCGGACGGGGCAGCCGCTTCTACTTCACGATCCCCTACATCACGATCTGACGCGCGTGACGCCTCCGCTGCCGCACGTGCTCGTCGCCGAGGACAACACCCTGGTGGCCGACGCGATGCGGCTGCTGTTCGAGGAGACCGGGCATCGCGTGACGACGGCGGGCACGGTCGTGGCCGTCGTGGAAGCCGCGGCGTCGGATCCGGTGGACCTGCTGCTGCTCGATCTCGGGCTGTCGGACGGCGACGGGCTCGAGGTGCTCGAGATCCTCGCGGCACGTGACGCGTTGCCGCGGGTGAGCGTGGCGCTGACGGGGCGCGACGAGCCCGAGATCATCGAGCGATGCAGAGCGGCCGGTTGTCGCGAGGTACTGCTGAAACCCGTGCCCGTCGGCGTGCTGCTGCGGAAGACGCGGGAGTGGTTGGAGTAGCGCTTGGGCGCAATGCGCATTGCGCAGTGCGCATTGCGCGAACCCCTGGCGACACTAGCCCACTGGCGGTGCGACGCTCCTGCGAGAAGCTGCGCCGAGCAAACGACTCGTGAGGCGATTCAGCATTCGCTGGACGTGATCGAACTTCTCTTCGACGTCCGTACGTTCGGTGGAGGAGCCGTATCCGAAACGCGCCGCGATCGCGAGCTGGAACGAGATCTCGCTCGTGGAGCCTCGCGCGATGTCGAGAAACCGCACGACATCGCGCTGGCCGCGCCGTCCCGACCCCTCCGCGATGTTGCTGCCCACCGAGACGGCGGCGCGCCGCATTTGCGATGCCAGCCCGAAGCGTTCGTGCGAGGGAAATGAGTCAGCCAGCCGGTAGACCGCGACGGCAAGCTCAGTCGCTTCTGCCAACACCGTCAGCTTCGCAGGGTCGCGCATCGTACGCGTACGATCGTACCCAAGGACCGGCCGACCGCACTCACCGAGTGCGTGCATGACGGAGCCGCACTGCGCAAGGCGCAAGGCGCAAAGCGCACTGCGCAATGCGCAATGCGCTCACAACCTATTCCGAATCGCCTCCGGCGTGATCGCCTGCAGGTACACGCCGATCGTCGTGAAGTAGTCGAGCATCATCATCACGCCCACCACGATCAGCAGCACGCCGCTCACCTGCGACACGCGCGCGAGGAAGGGCCGCATCCGCTGCAGGGTCGTGAGGAACCGCTCCACCGCCACCGCCGCCAGCAGGAACGGCAGCGCGAGACCGAGCGAGTACGCCAGCAGCAGCGGCAGCCCCGTCGAGAGATCCGCCTGCGCCGCCGTGTAGGTCAGGATCGCGCCGAGGATCGGGCCAAGGCAGGGCGTCCACCCGGCACCGAAGGCGACGCCGACCAGCGTCGTCCCGAGGTAGCCCAGCGGCTTGTTCGCCAGGTGCACACGCCGCTCGCGGTCGAACATCGACACGCGGACGATGCCGAGCAGATAGAGCCCGAACAGCACCACCAGCGCGCCGCCGATGCGCGTGATCCAGATCCGATATGCGCCGAGCAGGCGGCCGAGCACCGTCGCCGACGCGCCGAGCGCGACGAAGATCAGCGTGAAGCCGAGCACGAACAGCAGCGCATGCACCAGCGCCGAGCGGCGCGCCGTCCCCAGATCGTCGAGCCCCACCCCCGTGACGAAGGTCAGGTAGCTCGGGATGAGCGGCAGCACGCAGGGCGAGAGAAAGCTGAGCAAGCCCGCGCTGAACGCGAGGGCGAGTCCGATGGAGGCGGGTTCGGCCATCCGATGAACGTGGCGGCGCGTGGATGGCGCCTGGTCCGGCGACTAGCTTGACCGACGTGGCGCACGCGCGCCGCATCGGACCCTGCGAAATGTATCGTCGCGCCTACCCCTCCGCGCGTCTCGGCGCCCCGCGCCGACTCCACCGCTCGATGCTCGGCGCGCTCGGGGCACTCCTGCTCTCGGTCCCGCCCGCGATCGTGCGCGCCCAGGACGCGCCTCGCGGCACGATCGTCGGCACCGTGGTGGACGATTCCACCGGCGCGACGCTCCCGCGCGTCACGGTGCTCGTCGTCGAGCCTACGCGCGGGACCCTGACCGACGAGCGCGGGCGGTTCGTGCTCGCCGACGTCCCCGCGGGCCAGCGCCTGCTCCGCGCGCGGGCGCTGAGCTACCGCCAGCACGACCTTCCGGTCGTCGTCCGCGCGGGCGACACCGTGGTCGTCGCGCTCCGGCTCACCAGCGCGCCCGTCACGCTCGGCGCCGTACGTGCTCGCGCGCGGCCCCCCGAGCGCGACCGGTTCGAGCTCGGCCCGAACGTCGGCACGGTCTCGCTGACGCCGAGCGCGGTGAGCGGCGTGCCGGCGATCGGCGAGCCGGACGTGCTGCGCACGGTGCAGCTCCTCCCCGGCGTGAACGCGCGCAACGACTTCTCGTCGGGCTACAACGTGCGCGGCGGCGAGAGCGATCAGAACCTCATCCTCCTCGACGGCTATCCGATCTACAACCCGTTCCACCTCGGTGGGTTGTTCAGCACCTTCCTCGAGGAGACGGTGGGCGAGATCGAGCTGCTGACCGGCGGCTTCGGCGCGCGCCACGGCGGCCGGCTGTCGAGCGTGCTCGACGTGCGCTCCGCCGAGCCGGTGCGCCCGGGGCTGCACGGCACGGCGGGCGTGTCGGTGATCGCGTCGAGCCTGAGCATCGGCAGCGCGGCGAGGAATGGCCGCGGCTCGTGGACGCTCTCGGGGCGGCGCACGTACGCCGACAAGCTCGTGTCGGCGCTCTCGGACCGCACCTTCCCCTATCACTTCTCCGACGCGCAGCTCCACGCGGCGCGCGCCATCGGATCCGGCAACGCGCGCGTCGAGCTCACGGCGTACGCCGGCGCCGACCTGCTCGATGGGGACTTCACGCAGTTCGGCGACTCGTCGCGCGCGGGGGGCGGCACCTTCGACTTCGACTGGTCCAACCGCGTGGTGGGCGTGTCGCTCACCGACGTCTGGCGCGAGGGAGCGCGGCTTCCGCTCTTCGGCCGCGCCGACAGCGTCGGCGCCGAGCAGCGCGTCTCGTACACGCGCTTCGCGACGGGGCTGAATCTCGGCGATGGCGCGCTCGAGCTCACCAACGCCGTCGACGAGATCCGCGCCGCGGGATCGGTGCACTGGCATCGCGGGAGCCGCGAGCGGCGCCTCGGCTACGAGCTGTCGTCGTACGACGTCGAGTACGACGTCGGGTCCGCGGCCACGGGCACGCAGCTGTTCGCGCTGCGACAGACACCGAAGGCCGGAGCGCTGTACTACACGGAGAGCTGGCGGCCGGCGGCGCGGCTCGTCGCCGAAGCGGGGCTGCGCACCGAGCACGTGAGCGGGCGCGGATGGTCGGGGCTGTCGCCGCGCCTGTCGGCGAAGTGGTTCGTCACCCCCGACCTCGCGGTGAGCGCGGCGGTGGGGCAGTACGCGCAGTGGCTGCACTCGCTCAACCGCGAGGACATCCCCGTGCGCGTGTTCGACTTCTGGGTCGCGAGCGACGAGTTCGTCGAGGTGTCGCGGGCCCAGCACCTCGTGCTCGGCGTCGAGCGGTGGCTCGGGCCGACGCGCTTCGCCCGCGTCGAGGGGTGGCTCAAGCGATACGACCACCTGCTCGAGCAGAACACCGCCGACGACCCGGCGCGCCGCGGCGACGAGTTCCTCGACGCCCGGGGGAGGTCGTACGGCTTCGACGTGATGCTGCGCCAGCTCGACGTCGGTCCGTTCGGCGGATGGCTGTCCTACACCTACGGCGTGAGCGAGCGCGAGCAGGATGGCATCGGCTACTGGCCCGGCCACGACCGCCGGCACAACCTGAACGTGGTGGGCAGCTGGCGCGCGGGAAGGAAGTACACCTTCGGCGCGCGCCTCGGCGTCGCGAGCGGCACGCCGTTCACCGACATCGTCGGTCAGGTCGTGCGCCGGTCGTACGATCCGGGGACCCACCAGTACGGCACGGGGGTGATCGCGGGCGAGCGCGAGCCGCTCGGCGGCGCGCGCAACGCCAAGCGCTATCCGATCTTCCAGCGGCTCGACCTCAGCGTGTCGAGGGCGGGTACGTGGCGCGGTATGCAGCTCGTGCCGTACTTCAGCCTCGTGAACGCCTACAACGCGAAGAACGTGTTCATCTACACCTTCGACTACGCGAGCAACCCGCCGACGCGCGAGGCGTCGTCGCAGTTCCCGCTGCTGCCGAGCCTCGGGCTCACGATCGGGTTCTGATGACCCGCGTCGCGCTCGCCCGACTCCGCACCGTCGCGCTGCTCGTCGTCGCGGCGTGCACGTTCGACGAGAAAGCCGTCGCCGTCCAGAAGCCGCAGGTCGTGGTGCACGCCGTGCTCGATCCGGGGACGCAGGAGCAGCAGGTGCTCGTCGAGCGCACGCTCTCCGGCACGGTGGACATCCGCGACAACCTGCGGTTCGACGCCGACGATCCCATCAACACGGGCGGCGGCATCCCGATCGCCGGCGCCGAAGTGACGATCACCGGTCCCGACGGCGCGGTGCGGGCGTACGAGGCGCCGGTGGCCGGCCGCCCCGCGAGCTATTCGAGCGGACGCTACGTCGCGCTCTTCGGCGCAACCTTCGGCGCGCCGCCGCTCCGCCGCGGCGGGCGCTACCGGCTCGAGGTGCGCACTCCCGACGGTGTGATCATCAGGGGAACGACGGTCGTGCCCGATGTTCAGCCGGTGCCGGCGGGCACGCGCCTGGACGCCTTCAACCGCGACCGCGACTCGCTGCGGCTCACCTGGCGCAACGTGGCCGGTGCGCGCAGCTACCTGCTGCGCGCCGAAACGCCGTTCGGCCCCTTCCTCCTGTTCACCGATTCGACGCACGTCACGCTCGACGGCGACCTGCGGAACTACTTCGCCGCCAGCCTGGAGCGCGTGTTCATCCCCGGATTCCGCCAGCGCGTCGCGGTCGCCGCGGTGGACTCCAACTTCTTCGACTACTACCGCTCGCGGAACGACCCGTTCACCGGCTCGGGGATCATCAACCGGCTCGATGGCGGCATCGGGCTGTTCGGCGCGGCGGTGAACGTCAGCACGCGCACGCTCGACGTCGTGCAGAATCCGCGCGAGCCGTCGTTCGAGGGGATCTGGGACGTCGCGGCCACGCCGCGCCCGGTCGCGGAGGTGCTCCGGCTGTACGTCGAGACGCCGGGCGACCCCGCCGCGCTGAGCGGCTGGTACGCGCGCACGCGCACGAGCGGCGTGTTCGAGGGAATGATCGGGGCGCGCACGAAGGGGCGCGTCGTGCTCGAGTTCCTCGCCAATCAGGCGGCGGTCGATACGGTCGCCGTCTTCAGCGGCGAGCAGCGCGGCGACTCGCTCGTCGGCACCTTCGTCGGCGTGCCGGGGCGCGTGGTCTACCTCAAACGGCCGTCCCAATCCTCATGACGGAGGACGCATGACCTGCGGATCGAACTGCTGCGGCGCCGCGGACTTCTTCGGCGAGCGCTTTGCCCGCCGCTACCTGCGCAAGTACCGGCGCGGTGGTGCGTACGGCACGACCAAGCGGCTCCTCGCGGTGCTGCGCGACACGCCCGGCCCCAAGGACAGCCTGCTCGACGTCGGCGGCGGCATCGGCATGATCGCGCACGAGATGCTGGCGGCGGGCACGTCGCGCGCCGCGATCGTGGACGCGAGCCCGGCCTTCCTCGCCGCGGCGCGCGAGGAGAGCGAGCGGCGCGGCACGGGCGATCGGCTCGAGCTCCGGCTGGGCGACGCCACCGAGCTGGTCGACGACGTCCCCGCGGCCGACGTCGTCACGCTCGACAAGGTCGTGTGCTGCTACGTGGACATGGAGTCGCTGCTCGCCGCCACGGCGCCGCGTGCGCGGCGGCTGATGGGGCTCGTGTATCCGCGCGACGACTGGTGGGTCCGCGCAATGGTGGCGGTCGGCAACCGCATGCTCGCGCTCAAGGGGAGCGCTTTCCGCAGCTACGTGCACCGCAACGCGGCGATCGAGGCCGCGCTCGTGCGCGCGGGGCTCACGCCGCGCGTGCGGCGGCGCGGCGCCTTCTGGATCGTCGCGGTGTTCGAGCGCGCGGCGACGGCGTAGCGCCGCGACGCCGCGCTTCGTTGACTGCTGGGCGCGAGGCGAGGTGCAGATCCTTCGACTACGCGCTGCGCGCTCCGCTCGGGATGACCGGGTGCGCGTGACGGTCAGGGCGATGCGGCAGCGGGCAGCACGGCGCGCACCTCGTCGCCGGTGAGCCGCACGATCTCCTCGGCGTCGCCCGAGCGGCGCTGCACCCCCCGCACGACCGCGTCGATGGTGAGGAGCGGCGCGTCGGCCTCCTCGGTGACGTTGACCTCCCACTTGCCGCGATCCGGCCCCTTGAGCGTGTGCCGATAGCGCGCGCTGTACACGGTATACCGGCGCGGCGCGGCGCGCGCCGGCGGCGGCGGGCTCGCGTCGCCCTCGAGCGCGTCGAGCGCCTCGAGTGATTCATCCGCGGCGTCCATGTACGGCGACTCGTCGTCGAACGGATCGACGGCATCGGCCGTCGGCGCCGGCTCGGCGGCGATCTCGCTCGGCGGCGCGTCCTCCGTCTCGCCCTCGCGCTGCACCGCGAGCACGGCGACTCCGCTCTCCATCCCGCCCTGGCGAATGGCGGGAAAGAGATGCACCTCGACGATCCGTTCGGCCGGAAGCTGCGCGGCGATCGCGCCGAGGAATCGGGCCCGGGTCTCGTCCGTCACCGGGCGGCGGCCACGGCGCGATCGGCCGGCGCCGCCGGCGAGGCGGCGCGCCGTTGATCGATCTCGCGCTCGACGTAGAGCCGCAGGATGTGCATGAAGTCCTGCGCGTTGGTGACGACGCCGAACGCCTGGTGGGTGCCGCGGTCCTTGAGCTTGCTCACCACGAACTCCGCCGAATCGACGCAGATCGTCGCCAGCTCGCGGAGCGAGCCGTCGGGCTGCATGACGAACGCGGGGAGCATGTTCCCGGTGGCGATCGCGTGCAGCGCCGTGGCGATGAGGATCGCCATCGTGGACTTCACGCAGTGCGCGCGCATCGCGTCCTGCGCGGCGACCGCGTCGGTGATCACCTCGGGAAGCGGACCGTCGTCGCGGATCGAGCCGGTGAGCACGAACGGCGTGTTCGTCGTCACGCACGCGTGCATGATGCCGTCCTTGATCGTGCCGTTCGCCACCGCCGCCGCGATCGAGCCCGCCGCGCGCACCTTGTTGATCGCGCGCATGTGCTGCC
>DASTSX010000300.1:0-12923 GCA_035760455.1 Gemmatimonadaceae bacterium
GCGATGAGTCTGTCGGTGGCCGTCACGGTGACCGGGATCGATTCGGCGCGCATTCTCCGGCAGAACCTCGACATCGCGCGGGGCTTCCGCCCCATGGGGTCGCTCGAGATGCAGCGTCTCCGCACGCGATGCGCCGAGCAAGCGATGGACGGCCGGTTCGAGCTGTACAAGACGACTGCCAAGCACGAGGCGGACGTCGGGCGTAGACAGAGAGGGTTCCCTCTCCAGGCGCAGTTGGGAGGCTGAAGCGCTGCATACGGACGCATCGTTTGGAGCGTTTCCGCTGTCAGATGAAGAACGACCCGCTCTCGCTTCGTGAAGTCTTCCCTCATCGATCAGCTCGGCGCGGCCCTCGGTCCTGCCTATACCATCGAGCGTGAGCTCGAGGGTGGCGGCATGGCGCGCGTGTTCGTGGCGTTCGACGATACGCTGCAGCGTCGCGTCGCGGTGAAGGTGCTCCCCGAGCACATGGCCGCCGCGGTGTCGGTCGACCGGTTCCGCCGCGAGATCCTGCTCTCGGCGGGCCTGCAGCATCCGCACATCGTCGGCGTGCTCAGCGCCGGCGTCGCGGACGGGTTGCCTTACTTCGTCATGCCGTACGTGGACGGCGAGTCGCTCGGCACGCGCCTGCACACGCGCGGGCGCCTCACCGTGCCGCAAGCCGTCTCCATCATGAAGGACGTCGCCCGGGCGCTGGCTTACGCGCACGAGCGCGGGGTGGTGCACCGCGACATCAAGCCGCAGAACATCCTCCTCGCAGGCGGCGCGGCCACGGTCACGGACTTCGGCGTCGCGAAGGCGCTGAGCAGCGCGCAGCGCAGCGGCGAAGGACGGAGCGCGACGCTCACCGACGCCGGCACGTCGCTCGGCACGCCGTTGTACATGGCGCCGGAGCAGGCGGCGGCCGATCCCGACGTCGACCACCGCGCCGACATCTATGCGTTCGGCGTGACGGCGTACGAGATGCTCGTCGGCGATCCGCCGTTCGCGGGGCTGCCGCCGCGTGCGCTCATGGCGGCGCGCATGACGGAGGATCCGCCGCACGTCTGCAGCATTCGACCCGACGTGCCCCAGGTGCTCGCCGACCTCGTGATGCGCTGCGTGGAGCGCGACCCCGCCGACCGACCGCAGACCGCGCACGAGATCCTCACCGCCCTCGACGATCCCGCGATGGTGAGCGGCGCGTTCGGCTCCGCCACCGGTGTTCGCGCCCGGTGGCGCCGAACGCATCGCTGGTGGATCGTGGCGGCGATCCTGCTGGTCGTCGCCGGACTGGGGGCGGCGTTCACGGTGCGCTCGCGCCGCTCGGTCGACGTGCGGGCCGCATCCGCCGGCGTTGCGGCGGCACCGGCCGCCCCGTCGGTCGCGCGCGTCGTCGTGCTGCCCCTCGTCAGCATCGGCGGCGACTCCGCCAACGCCTACCTCGCCGAGGGGATCACCAACGAGCTCGCCTCCGCACTCTCGCGCGTTCCCGGCGTGCAGGTCGTCTCTCCCTCGCGCGCGGCGGCGCTGCTCACCGCCGGTCGATCGCCGAGCGACGTCGGCCGCGAGCTCGGAGTCACGCGGCAGCTCGAGGGTACGGTGCAGCGCGAGGGGACTCGCCTGCGCGTCACGGCGCGGCTCGTCGACGTCCGCGACGGGACGATGACCTGGTCGGACATGTACGAGCGCGACGTGACCGACCTGCTTTCCGTGCAGGACGAGCTGACGCGCGTCATCACGGGCGCCGTCCGCGAAGCCATCGGCGCGCAGATCCAGCCGTCGGATACCGCGGCGCCGGCGCCGACCTCGCTCGCTTCCTCGAGCAGCGCCGCGTACGACCTCTACCTGCGCGGCCGCTTCCAGCTCAACAAGCGCGGTTCGGCCCCGCTCCGGCAGGCGATCGCGTACTTCAAGCAGGCGATCGCCAAGGACCGCGATCTCGCGCCCGCGTACAGCGGGCTCGCCGCCGCGCAGGGGCTCCTGCCGCTCCACACGAATGTCAGCGCGGCACGGTCGCTCGCCGACGGGCTGCGCAACGCGGACCGCGCGATCGCCCTCGACAGCAGCCTCGCCGAAGCCTGGGCGGCGCGCGGCGTGCTCCACAGCCGGAGCTGGCGATGGGCCGACGCCGAACGCGACTTCCGGCGAGCAATCGCCATCGATCCCACCAGTGCGGCGGCCCATCAATGGCTCGGCGAGCTGCTGATGGTGCGGGGCCGCCTCCCCGAGGCGGTCGCCTCGCTGCAGCGCGCCGCGCAGCTCGACGCCGGTTCTCCGGTCACCGTCGGCACCCTCGGCGTCGCGCTGGCGCTCGCCGGCCGGACCGAGGAGGCGCTCGCCACGGCGGAGCGAGCGGTGTCGTACGACTCGACCCAGCTCATCACGCGCATCATGCTCGGCGGCGTGCGACTGTACGCGCGGCGTCCGGCCGAGGCGGTCGCGCCCCTCGAGACGGCGACGCACATGGATCCGTCCTCCACGACGGCGCTCGGGCTGCTCGGCTACACGTTCGCCGTGATGGGAGACGCCGATGCGGCGCATCGCATGAGCGTGCGCCTCGAGGCCCTGCCAGCCGGGCCGGGTAGGGACGTCGCCACCGGCCGGATCGCACTCGGGCTCGGTGACACGGCGGAGGCGGTGGCGCGCCTCGAGCGCGCCGCTCGCACGAAGGACCCCTTCTTCGCCACGGAGTCGGCGCGATCGCCGATCTTCGCGCCGCTGCTTCAGAACGCGCGATATCAGGCGCTGCTGCGATCGATCGGACTCTGAGTGTGGCGCTCGGGTGCAGGGCGCGGTAGCATAGTGGCCTCGGGCGCTGGCAGGGCGCTCGCCACCCACTGGCCGATGCGACTCCCATTGGCTCTCGCTCTCGCGGCGACCGTGTCGGTCGAGCCGCGACCCGCGAATGCTCAGGCGCTCACCGGGCTTCGCCGGATCGAACGCGTCATGCCGAACGACAACCGCACGCCGGCCGGCACGCTGCGCGACGGCGTGCTCACGCTGCGGATCGAGGCGCGCCTCGCCTCCTGGCATCCGGACGGCGACGATGCGCCTGGCGCGATTGTCCCGGCGTTCGCCGAGGCGGGCGGGCCGGCACGCATTCCGGGTCCGCTGATTCGCGTTCCGGCCGGCACCGAAGTCGTGGTCGTGTTGCGCAATCGCCTCGACGGCGCGACGCTCGACGTGCACGGGCTCGGCGAGCGCATCGCCCTCGCGTCCCCTCCGGTGCCGGAGCCGGTTCGCCTCCGGCCGGGGGAAACACGCACCGTGCGCTTTCGGCTCTCCGCGCCCGGCACCTATTACTACTGGGGCACGACGACGGGACGCGCCTTCAGCTATCGCATCGCCGAGGACGCGCAGCTCAACGGTGCGATCGTGGTCGATCCGGCCGGTGGGCGCGCCGACGATCGCATCTTCGTCATGAGCATGTGGGCCGACACCGTCGCTCGCGCCTTCACGGACCGCAAGCGCCTTCTCGCCGTGTTCAATGGCCGGTCGTGGCCGAACGTCGAGCGTATGCGCTACACGGTCGGCGACAGCGTGCGCTGGCGCGTGATCAACGCGTCGGCCGACGCGCACCCGATGCACCTCCACGGCTTCTATTTTCGGATCGACGGTCGTGGCAACGGCCTGACGGACACGCTGTACCTGGAAAGCACCGCGCAGCGGATGTTCACCGAGGTCGCGAGAATCGGTGGAACGTTCGACATGACGTGGGTGCCCGAGCGGCCCGGCAACTGGCTTTTCCATTGCCATATCGCGGAGCATTTCGGGCGGCGTGGCCCGCTCGGAGCCGCACCAGCTGCGCAGCCGATGGCCGGTCACGCGGGAGCCAATCACGCGACCGAGGGCATGGGCGGGCTCGTCACGGGTATCACGGTCCTGCCGAGACCTTCCACGGCCACGAGCTCGGCGCAGAGCCGAGACGAGTCGCGGCGTCGCATCCGCCTGCTCGTGCGGCGGAACGCTGGGGGCAGCGATGCGACGCCGTACTTTGGCTTCTCGGTGCAGGAAGGCGCAGCCTCGCCGGCGCCGCCGGACTCCGGTCTCCGCTTCGGCGCACCCCTGATCCTCACCCGTGGCGAACCGGTGCGCATCACGGTGGTGAATCAGCTCCGCGAGCCGACGGCGGTGCACTGGCACGGCATCGAGCTCGAGAGCTACTTCGACGGCGTCCCCGACTTCAGTGGTGAGGGGCGCCGGCTCGCGCCTGCCATCGCGCCCGGCGACTCCTTCGAGGTGCGCTTTACGCCCCCCCGCGCGGGAACGTTCATCTATCACACGCACTTCAACGAAGAGCGCCAGCTGCTCGCCGGTCTCGCCGGCCCACTCATCGTCCTCGAGCCAGGGGAGCGATACGATCCGAGCACCGACCATGTCGTGATGCTTGGCTCCCCGACGCGGCTCGCCGACCAGCAGCGGGCTGTGCTGGTGAGCGGCGTCACGAACCCTCCGCTTGCCCTTCGCGCCAACGTGCGGCATCGCCTGCGCGTCATCAACATCACACTGCGCCGGCCCGTCCTGCGCCTGGATCTGATGCGGGACAGCCTGCCGGAAGCGTGGAGCCTCATCGCCAAGGATGCCATCACGCTGCCACGACCGATCGAATCACCCGGCGGCGCGCGACGCACCGTCGGCCTTGGTGAGACGCTCGATTTCGAGGTGACCCCAAGCACGCCCGGGGACCTGCGGCTCGACGTGCGTATCGGTGGCCAGCTTCCGCCGCATACGCTGCTCGGTTCGATCGGAATTCGCGTCGTGCCCTGAGCTCGCCGTGCGCGTGTGGCGAGCGCCGCGCGCGCCCTCTAGCTTCCCACAGTGACCGGGGTGCCGGCGACACGTCCGTCGCCGGCTGAGAGAGTCCCGTTGAACCTGATCCGGTTCGTACCGGCGTAGGGAGTCCGACAGATGATCATGAGCACCAGGAGCAACACGCAGATGCGTGCGGCGCGCGACGGCGTCGTCACCGAAGCGATGCGCGTCGTCGCGGAACGGGAGCAGCTGAGCCCCGAGCTCGTGCGCAGCGAAGTGGCCCGAGGCCGCCTCGTCATCCCCGCCAACGTCCACCACCTCGCCGGCTCGCTCGTGCCGATGGCCGTCGGCAAAGTCGCGAAGGTCAAGATCAACGCGAACATCGGCAACTCGGCCGTCACGTCGGACATCGACGGCGAGCTCGAGAAGCTGCAGTTCGCCGTGAAGTATGGCGCCGACACGGTCATGGACCTGTCCACTGGCCACGCGCTCGACGAGACGCGCGAGGCGATCATCGCGGCGTCGCCGGTGCCGATCGGCACCGTCCCGATCTACCAGGCGATCCAGCAGGTGAAGGAGGCCACCGACCTCACCGCCGACCTGCTGCTCGACGTGATCGAGCACCAGGCGAAGCAGGGGGTCGACTACATGACCATCCACGCCGGCATCCTGTTCGAGCATCTGCCGCTCGTCTATGGGCGCGTGACCGGGATCGTGAGCCGCGGCGGCTCGCTGCACGCCGTGTGGATGATGCACCACCGCAAGCAGAATCCGCTGTACGAGCGCTACGACGACGTCCTCGACATCCTGCGGAAGTACGACGTCACCATCTCGCTCGGCGACTCGTTGCGTCCGGGGTCGATCCACGACGCCAGCGACCGCGCGCAGTTCGCCGAGCTCGAAACGCTCGGCGAGCTCACGAAGCGCGCTTGGGAGAAGGACGTTCAGGTGATGGTCGAGGGACCGGGGCACATCCCGATGCATCAGATCGAGATGAACGTCCGCAAGCAGAAGGAGATCTGCCACGAGGCGCCCTTCTACACGCTCGGTCCCCTCGTCACCGACATCGCACCGGGCTACGATCACATCACGAGCGCGATCGGCGCCGCGATGATCGGCTGGTACGGCGCGGACATGCTCTGCTACGTCACCCCGAAGGAGCATCTCGGTCTGCCGAACGCCGAGGACGTGCGCAACGGCGTGATCGCGTACAAGATCGCCGCGCATGCGGCGGACATCGCGCGTGGCCGCCCGGGCGCCACCGATCGCGACGATGCGCTGTCGCGTGCCCGCTACCGCTTCGATTGGAACGAGCAGTTCGAGCTCTCACTCGATCCGGATCGCGCGCGCGAGTATCACGACGAGGCGCTGCCCGCCGAGTACTTCAAGAGCGCGGAGTTCTGCGCGATGTGTGGTCCGAAGTTCTGCTCCATGCACCACACCCGCACGATCGACGAGCAGATCGAGGCACTGGCGCAGGAGCAGGGGCTCGTGCCGTCGGCCCGCGAGCCGCGCGAGACGGAGTACGCGCGCGAGCTCGCCGGCGCGGGGGACTGACCCGGCGGCGAGCCGGCCTCGGGCTCGCCTGGGGCAAGACGCCCCAGCAGCCGGTATAACCGACCAGGTGGGCGACACTTTGGAGTGTCGCCCATCTGCGTTCGGGAAACCCGAGCGCCGTCTCCCACCTCTCGCACCATGCGCACGGTCCCTCTCGCCATCCTGGGCGCGCCCTTCGCCGCGTGGGCGCTGTACGGCTGCCTCGCGATCCTCGGCGTGCCCGAAACCGCCGCGGAGGTCCTCGCGGTGCTGTGGGGTGCGCTCTGGCTTGCCGTCGTCCACGTCGGTCCGAACGCGAAGCTCTTTCGGCGTCGTCGCGCCTCGCCGGCGCGCGGCGCGCCCGGTGGTCGCGGCGCCTGGGCGGGCGCCGTGCTCGGGTCCTTCTACCTCCCGATCCCGGTCTTCGCGCTCAGCTTCGCGCTCGACTGGCTGGACGTCGCCTCGGCGGCGCTGACGCTACCGCTCGTCGCCATGCTCGCCGTGCCGCTGCCGGCGGCGCTGTGGTGGATGCTGCTCTGGCCGCCGTCCGACGATCGGGACGGGGAGATCATCCACCCGCTCGGCTGGCGACGATTCACGCCGCACGTCCCGACGCGGCTGGTCCCCTCGAAAAAAGTGCTCGGGGAGAGAAAGTAGCGGCGCGGGACTCGGGGGTGGTCGGCTCGGCGGCACCCACACGGATCCCTCGACTCGGGATGACGAGCGCGGCTGGATCTGCACCCAGTCCGCCAAGGCCGACCCGCGCCCGCTTGCCCCCTACGCGCCATGTAGCCTGATTTCGACGCGATGCTCTCGTCGATCAGGCTCTTCTTCGCGATTCTCGGACGACTCAGTCCGGCTCTGGCCGGTCGGGTCGCCGCCAGGCTGTTCGCTCGCCCGCGCCGCCATGCGCGTCCCGCTCGCGAGCGCGAGCTCATCGCGCGGGGCACGCGCGTCGCATTGCCCGACGTTCTGCACGCGACCACGTGGGGCGCCGGGCCGAGCGTGCTGCTCGTCCATGGCTGGGAAGGGCGTGGTGCGCAGCTCGGCGCGCTCGTCGATCCGCTCGTCGCCGCGGGGTACCGCGTCGTCGCCCTCGACGGACCCGCGCACGGCGACTCGCCTGGCGCGACGACGACGGGCCCCGAGTTCGCACGCGCTCTCCTCGCCACGCGCGATGCCGTCGGGCCCCTCGCCGCGGTCGTCGGCCACTCGTTCGGCGGATTCACCGCGCTCCTCGCCGTGTCGCGCGGCCTCACCGCCGACCGCGTCGTGACGATCGGATCGCCCGCGTCGGTACCCGAGGTTTTGCGCGACTTCCTGCGTCTGGTCCGCCTGCCCGAGCGTGCGCTGCCATCGATGATCCGCGCGCTCGAGGAGC
Organism: Gemmatimonadaceae bacterium; assembly: GCA_035760455.1. Lineage (GTDB taxonomy): Bacteria > Gemmatimonadota > Gemmatimonadetes > Gemmatimonadales > Gemmatimonadaceae > AG11. The sequence goes on from DASTSX010000300.1 coordinate 7,652, forward strand.
GCGTGCAGGCTCCACTGTCGAGCTTCGAGGTCGGGTCGTTCGCGCCCCACATCGGCGTCCCCGTGCTCGTCGTCCACGACACCGAGGATCGTGAGGTCCCGTATGCCGACGGACCGCGGCTCGCCGACAAGCTCGGCGCGCGGCTCCTGACGACGAGCGGCCTCGGCCATCGACGGATCCTCTACGCGCCCGAAGTCGTCGCGGCGATCGTCGACTTCATCGAGGAAGCACGTCGCGTCGCGCCGCGCGACGGATCGACGGTGGAGCAGTCGTGAGGGCGATCCGCGTTCGCGAGACGGGCGGTCCGGAGGTGCTCCGGCTCGAGACGATCGACGACCCCATCCCGGGTCCGGGCGAGGCCGTGGTGCGGGTCGAGGCCGTCGGCGTCAACTTCATCGAGATCTACGTCCGCAAGGGCATCTATCCAGCGCCGCTCCCGTCGACGCCGGGTGAGGAGGGTGCGGGGACGGTGACGGCGGTGGGCCCCGGCGTGACGGACGTTCGGGTCGGTGACCGCGTCGTCTCGTACAACCTCAAGGGCTCGTACGCCGAGCGTGCGCTCGTCGCGGCGGACCGCCTCGTGGCCATCCCCGACGACGTGAGCACCCGCGACGCGGCCGCGGTGCTGCTCCAGGGAATGACGGCGCACTACCTCGTCACCTCGGTGTACGCGCTTCAGCCGGGCGACACCTGCCTCGTCCACGCCGCGGCCGGCGGGGTCGGGCTCCTCCTGTGTCAGATGGCCAAGCGGCGCAATGCGGTCGTCATCGGCACCGTCTCGTCCGAGGAGAAGGCGACGCTCGCGCGCGAGGCCGGGGCCGACGAGGTGATCCTCTACACGCAGCAGGATTTCGTCGCCGAGGTCGCGCGAATCACCGGCGGCAAGCGCGTGCAGGTCGTCTACGACTCGGTCGGCGCGACGACGTTCGAGAAGAGTCTCGAGTGCATCGCTCCCCGTGGGATGATGGCGCTGTTCGGCCAGTCGAGCGGCGTCGTCCCGCCGTTCGATCCGCTCCTGCTTCTCCGGCGCGGCTCGCTCTTCATGACGCGTCCGACCCTCGCGCACTATGCGGCCGCGCGAGACGAGCTGGTCTGGCGCGCAGGCGACGTGCTCGGCTGGGTGCGCGATGGCTCGCTCACCGTGCGCATCGGTCGCGAGCTGCCGCTCGCCGAGGCGGCCGAGGCACACCGCGCGCTCGAGGGCCGCCGCACGACCGGAAAGGTGCTGCTCGTCCCGTGACGAGCGCGCGGTTACGAGCGATCGCCACGCGCGTCACGCAAGCGATGCGACGTCGCGTCCTCCCACTGCTCCTCACGCTCGCGTCGTCCGCCTGCGCGCGACAGGTGCTGACGACCTCTCCCGCCGCGGCGCCGCGCGCCGCGGCGAGCGGTGCGGCGCGCGGCGTCGTGGCCACGCTGGGCCCGCTCTCCAGCTCCGAGACGGTGAACTACATCCTCGGCCGCGGCCTCGTCGTGCCGGTGGCGGGCGTCGTGGCCTCGCAGCTTCGCGACACCTTCGACGAGGGGCGCGACGCGGGGCGGGTGCATCGGGCGCTCGACATCCTCGCTCCGCGTGGGACGCCGGTCGTCGCCGCCGACGACGGACGCGTGCTCCGTGTACGGCAGAACGCGCTCGGCGGCAACACCGTGTACGCGACCGACCCGGCGGGACGCGTGGTGTATTACTATGCCCATCTCGACGCCTATCGACCCGGGCTCGTCGAGGGCGCGCCCATCGCCCGCGGCGACGTGCTCGGCACCGTGGGCACCACGGGCAACGCGCCCAAGGACACGCCGCACCTGCATTTCCAGGTCATGCAGATGCCCTCGGACGGCAAGTACTGGGACGGCGACGCGATCAATCCGTACCCGCTCTTCCTTCTCCTGCACGCCGCTCGGCCATGACCCTGTCGTCGAAGGAGCGCGCCGCGCTGCGCGCCGAGGCCCATCATCTCCACCCGCTCGTGCACGTGGGGCACCACGGCCTCACCGACGCGCTGCGCCAGACGCTCGACGACGCGCTGCGGACGCACGAGCTGGTGAAGGTCGCTCTGGCCAAGTCCACCGACGTGTCGGCGAAGGACGCCGCCCACCAGCTGGCCGAGCAGCTCGGCGCCGACGTCGTGCAGACCATCGGCCGCACCTGCACGCTCTTCAGGGAGAATCCGGACCTCGAGCGGAAGAACGGCGCGCCGCCGCCCTGGCGCTGAGCGCTCCCGTTGTCGCGATGGTGAATCGCGTTATCTTGCTCGGGACGACTCCATTTCGCGGGATCCACTGAGGCGAACATGCCCTACGTCATTACCGAAGCCTGCATCAACACCAAGGACAAGGCGTGCGTGGACGTCTGTCCGGTGGATTGCATCTATGAAGGCGAGCAGCAGCTCTTCATCCACCCCGACGAGTGCATCGATTGCGGGGCCTGCGAGCCGGAGTGTCCGGTGACGGCGATCTTCCCGGAAGAGGACGTGCCCGGGAACCTGAAGTCGTACATCCAGCTGAATCGGGACGTCTTCAAGAGCGACAATCCACCCGGCCGCCCGACCCGCTGACGCCGGGCAGGCGCAGGCGCGCGCGATGCTTCGCGCCCTGACCTTCGACTACTGGGATACGCTGTACGAGGGCGGTGCGCTTCCTGAGCGCGTCGCCCTTCGACGCACTGCGGTCGGCGCGCTGCTGGGCGCGTACGGCCGCGCGCTTCCCGAGGAGCGGCTCCGCACGCTCTACGAGGAGTCGGGGCGCGAGGCCGAGCGCTGGTGGAGCGAGGAACAGCGCGGCTACACGACCCATGACCGGCTTCGCTGGATCCTCGAGCGCGCCGCCGTGACGCCGCGCGACGGGTGCGAGCACGTCGCGGCCGCCGCCGACGCGGTGGACAACGCGCTCCTCATGCTGCCTCCCGCGATGCTCCCGGGCGCCTGGCAGATGCTGCGGACGCTGCGGCGCCATTTCAAGCTCGCCGTCATCAGCGACACGGGCTTCGCCTCCGGCCGCGCACAGGACCGGCTGCTGGAGAAGGACGCGGCGCGGGAGTTCTTCACCGCGACGATCTACTCGATGGACGTCGGCCACGCGAAGCCGCGCCCCGAGATCTTCGGCACGGCCGTGAGCACGCTCGGCGTCGCGCCGCACGAGATCATTCACGTCGGCGACAACGAGCGCACCGACGTACGCGGCGCCCTCGCCGCCGGCTTCCGCGCCATTCGCCTCGACGTCGTGCGCTCGGGCGGCCCGAGCGAGGCGGAGCACGTGGCGAGAAGCTACGAGGAGCTGGTGGAGTACGTGATGCGCGCTTCGCGCGCCGTCACCGGTTGACGGTCGTCAGTTCAGAGCCTGCGTCGGGAGGTTCCAGCGTCCCGGGACCGACCGACTACCGACAACCGTCAACCAACCTGCCATCCATACTTCTGCTTCGCGATGAACAGCCCCGTGATCACCGCATACTGCAGAAACGTCGACAGCTCGCTGCGCCATGCCTCGCCCCAGTGATGCTCGCCGTCCTCGTCCGAGCCCGGCGGACGGGGGAACCAGCGCGGGGTGCGCTCCTTGTACTTGAGGTACTCCTGCCCGAAGATCGACTCGAGCACACCCTCCTCGTAGCGCACGATCAGCGAGTACTCGATCGCGAACAGCGCCACGGCGATCGGGACGAACCACAGCACTCCCGAGATCACCGTGAAGCCCATCCAGATGAGGAAGTTCCCGACGTAGAGCGGGTTCCGCATCCACGCGAAGATCCCGTACGTCACGAGACGTTGCACTGTGCGCGAGCGCCGGCGCGTCACGGTGCCGGCGGCGGCCACGCCCGACAGGCGGATGATCTCCCCCAGGACGATGAGCACGAAGCCGACGATCCAGTTCATCGGCTCCATGACGCCGCGCGCGAGCAGCGGGACGAGGAGGAAGGGCACGGGGAGCCAGCCGCGATGCCGGAACAGCACCGCGCCGATTCGCGCGCTCGTGCTCCGCTCGGCCTGGGAGATCTCGGTCGGGGCGGGGGCGGGTGGGGACGCGTCGTTGGGTGACATGGACCTGGGCGAGGGGCGGGCGTGTCTCGAGCCTCGAAAGCTCGTCGCCACGCCGGTGATGCTCAAGCGCGCGCGGGTGGCGCGCGGCAGCGTGCTCAATCGTACAGGAGTGCGCCGAGGTACTCGGTGACGACGTGGTTGAACGCCGCCGGTCGCTCGAGCGGACAGACGTGACCACCCTGCTCGAGGATCTCCACACGGCTCCTGGGGATCTGGCCCGCCATCGCTCGCAGCACCTCCGGCGGTGTGATGGCGTCCTCCGCGCCGCCCACCACGAGCGTCGGCACGTCGATGGCGGCGAGCATCGGCGTCGAGTCGGGCCGCTCGGCCATCGCTCGCAGCGCACCGATCGCGCCCTCGGCCGGCGTGGCCGTCATCATGCGCCGCACCGTCTCGACCAGGTGCGGCTGTCGCTCGAGCGTCGTCCGGCCGAGGGTGGGCTGGAGTTGGCGCTCCGCGAGCGCGGCCATTCCGTCCTGCTCGATCAACGCGATGAGCTTGCTCCGATTCGCCCGCACTTCGTCGGTGTCCGCCGTGGCCCGCGTATCCGCGAGGATGAGCCCGCGGACTCGCTCCCGATGCCGCCGGAGCATCGAGAAGGCGATATACCCACCCATGGACAGCCCGCACACGACGGCCTGTGCGACGCCGAGGACCTCGAGGAAGGCGACGAGGTCGTCGGCGTACTGGTCGATCGTGTACGGCGGACGCACGGCGGAGCCGCCGAAGCCGCGAAGATCGGGCGCGAGGATACGCGCCGTGGTGGCGAGGCCGCCAAGCTGACCGGACCACAGGGTCCGGTCGTGCGGCCATCCGTGCACGAGGAGCAGCGGCGTGCCGCTTCCCCCTTCGTCGTACGCGAGCTCCAGCCCGCCGCGCAGCAACGCGATCATCCTTCGGCTCCGCGGAACGCACCCGAGCTTCGGCGACCGACCGCGTCGGTGTCGAGCCAGCGACCGTCGAACGTTAGCCAGTACAGCGTTCGCTCGGCAGGCGACGACCGGGCGTGTGCGATGGCCGCGGCGAGCGCCTTCGCGCTGTAGGTCCCCTCCAGTGCGGGTCCCTCACGCGCCAGCACCAGTGCCGCCGACGTGCGCGCCGCGTGCGTCTCCCGCGCGTACGCGCCGCCGTACTGCGTCTCCTCGATCGCGAAGCGCTCGCCGGCGATCGCCGGCGCGGCGACCTGCGCCCGCTCGGCGAACAGCGCCGCGGTGCGTCGCGCGAGTGACAGGACGCGCCGCCGG
>DASTSX010000301.1:0-11461 GCA_035760455.1 Gemmatimonadaceae bacterium
TCTTGGCGCGACGAGCGCGTTCGTCACCGACAACGCAGACTTGATCCTCATGCGGCGCGGCCTCGTGCTGCTGCGCGGCCGGGTGCATCGCGTGCTGCGTGCGCTCGCCGCCTTCGCGCGGGAGTGGCGCGCCGAGCCCACGCTCGGCTACACGCATCTGCAGCCCGCGCAGCCGACCACGGTCGGTAAACGCGCGACGCTCTGGATGCAGGATCTCGTGCTCGATCTGGTCGACCTCGATCACCGGATCGCCACACTGCCCTGTCGAGGCGTGAAGGGCACGACCGGCACGCAGGCCAGCTTCCTCGAGCTGTTCGAGGGCGACCACGCGCGCGTGCGCGAGCTCGATCGCAAGGTCACCGCGGCGATCGAGTTCCACGCGTCTATTCCCGTGAGCGGGCAGACCTACTCGCGGAAGCTCGACGCGCAGGTGTTGGGAGTCGTGAGCGGCATCGCCGCGAGCGCGGCGAAGTTCAGCGCCGACATCCGCATGCTGCAGGCGTTCGGCGAGATCGAGGAGCCGTTCGAGCAGGACCAGATCGGATCCTCGGCGATGGCGTACAAGCGGAACCCGATGCGCTCGGAGCGCATCGCGTCGCTCGCGCGGTTCGTGGGGTCGCTCGAGCCGAACGCCAACCAGACGCACGCGGTCCAGTTCTTCGAGCGGACGCTCGACGACAGCGCCAACCGCCGGCTGGCGATCCCGGAGTCGTTCCTCGCCACCGACGCGATCCTCGGCCTCATGGAGAACGTCGCGTCGGGCCTCGAGGTGCATCCGGCGCGGATTCGCCGGCGGTTGATGGACGAGCTTCCCTTCATGGCGACCGAGGAGCTGATCGTGCGCGCCGTGCGGGCGGGGGGCGACCGCCAGGAGGCACACGAGCGGATTCGCGGCTACAGCATCGCCGCTGCGCGCGCCCTCAAGGACGGCGCGTCGCACAACGACCTGCTCGACCGCATCGCGGCGGACGACGCCTTCGGCATCACGCGCGACGAGCTCGATCGGGCGATGGATCCGCGCCGGTTCGTCGGCCGCGCGCCGGAACAGGTCGACGAGTTCCTCGCCGAGGTGGTCGATCCGCTGCTCGCCGGCGGCCTCACCGAAGTCCCGACGCTCGAGGAGGTGCGCGTATGAGCGTGGGCACCGCGGCGCCGGCGCCGATTCCCTTCCCGCTGCTGCGGCGCGGCAAGGTGCGCGAAGTCTACGTGGTGGACGACGCGCGTCTGCTGCTCGTGGCGAGCGACCGCGTCAGCGCGTTCGACGTCGTGATGGCCGAGCGCGTGCCGTACAAGGGCGCGGTCCTCACGCAGCTCACCGCGTGGTGGCTGCGTGCGTTCGGCGACCTCGTCCCGCACCACATGCTGAGCGCGGATGTCGACGAGATCATCGCCGAGGTGCCCGCGCTCGCGCCGAGCCGTGCCGCGCTGGTCGGTCGCGCGATGCTCTGCGTCCGGACCGAGGTCTTCCCGATCGAGTGCGTCGTGCGCGGCTACCTCACGGGCAGCGCGTGGAAGGAGTACGAGGCGCACGGGACCCTCGCCGGGGAGCCCCTCCCGCCCGGCCTCGTCGAGAGCGACCGGTTCGATCCGCCGCGCTTCTCGCCGGCCACGAAGGCGGAATCGGGGCACGACGAGAACATCCCGTTCGCCGAGGTGCGACGCCGCCTGGGCGATGCGGCGGCGACCGCGCTCGAGTCGCTGAGCCGGCTCGTCTACGCGCGGGGACGCGACCTCGCCGCGTCGCGCGGCATCATCATCGCCGACACCAAGTTCGAGTTCGGCCGCGACGCGGGAGGCACGATCCGGCTCATCGACGAGGTGCTCACCCCCGACAGCTCGCGGTTCTGGCCGGCGGACGGATACGTGCCGGGTCGCCCGCAGCCGAGCTTCGACAAGCAGCCGCTCCGCGATTACCTCGACGCCGAGCGTCGCGCGGGCCGGTGGAACGGCGACGCGCCGCCCCCGCCGCTCCCCCAGGAAGTCGTCGACGCGACGAGCCGCCGGTATCTCGACGCGTTCCAACGTTTGACCGGGGCGTCGTTGGCCCTGGCGAGCACGTGATGCGCATCCCGTGAGCCTCGAGCGCGAAGGACTCGGATTCCTCGGCGCCGCGACCCTGGTCGTCGCCGGCATCTACGCACTCGCGCTCAACCGTCGGTCGTGGCCGCTCTGGCTGCTCGCCCTCGCGCTGACCATCCTGGCGCTCGGCGTCGCCTACTACGTCCGCGAACCCGCGCGCGGCGACCGACAGGTCGCGCTCGCGTCGAACGCACGCGAGATCGCGCTGCTCGCCCACGCCGCGGTTCCGGCCTCCGCGGGCCGATCGATGCGGCCCATCTCCATCTCCACGAGCGAGTTCAAGTTGCCCGTCGATCGATTCCGGGTGAGCGGCCGATGAAGCCGCGCCGCCGTCAGCTTCGACGCCCGAACATGCGGCGCGCCGTGATCCTGTTCCCGAGCGGTCTCACGCTCGGCAACCTCTTCTTCGGCATCTTCGCGATCATCGCCGCGTCGCGCGGCCAGTTCGTCGAGGCGGGCGTCTTCGTGCTGCTCGGCGGCGCCTGCGACGCGCTGGACGGGCAGGTCGCTCGCGCCACGAACGCCGGGACCCAGTTCGGCGAGGAGCTCGACTCGCTCGTCGACGCGATCACCTTCGGGCTGGCGCCCGGGTTGATCATGTACTTCGCGGTGCTCAACCGCGACAACTGGGATTGGATCTTCGTATTCCTCTTCTCCGCCATGGCCGTGATGCGGCTGGCGCGCTTCAACATCGAGCAGGCGGGAACGGCGAAGACGTACTTCCAGGGACTGCCCAGCCCCGCCGCGGGGATCACGCTCGCTTCGTACTACTGGTTCAGCCAGTCGTGGCTGTACAACTACGGCGCGATCGCCGACCTGCCATGGCACGTGCTGCTGCGCTTCCTGATGGCGGCACTGGCCTTCCTCATGATCAGCAACATCCCGTATCCGGTCTTCCCGCGCACGGGATTCCGTAGCCTGCGCGCGTTCGGAGCGACGCTGCTGCTCGCCGGCTCCCTCGGGCTCCTCATCACGAAGCGTCTCGAGTTCTTCTTCCCCTTCGCGCTCTGCTACGTCGCCCTCGGCCCGATCCGGTGGGTCTTCTCGGGCCTCTTCGAGCGCCGCCAGCCGACGATCCCGTACGACCTCTCGGAGGGCGAGGACGACGAGGACGAGGAGGAGGACGCCTACGGTCCGATGGATTCGCAGGTCCACGCGACGCGCCAGTCCGAGCGCGAGGCGCCGGTCGCGCGCACCGAGCGTGAGCGTGCGCGCCGGGAGCGACCGGAGCGAGCGCCCGTCGCCACGCGAGGCGAGCGCGGCTCGCGCGGCGAGGGCGTGCAACCGGCGAAGGCGGAGCGCCCGGAGGGCGCCGACCGCGCCGCGCGACCGGAGCGGAGCGAGGCCGATCGCGCCGCACGCCGCGAGAAGCGCGAGAAGCGCGACAAGCGACGCGAGCGCGACGCGCGTCCGGTCCCGGCGCCGGCCACCGAGCCCGAGAGCGGAGTCGGCGCGATCACGCTCGGCGCGCCGCCGTCGGACGTGGTCACCGCCGCGCCGGTGCTGAGTGTGGTCCGGGCCGAGGGCGAGCCCGTCGCGCCCAGCGAGTCCCCCGATCGCGCGGGTCTCGACGCCGGTCCTGCACGCAAGCGGAAGCGCCGCCGCCGTCGTGGCCAGCGCGACCGTCTCGCCGCCGACGGCACGGAGTCGAGTGACGGCGGCGAGCGCGCCGACGCGGGCGACTTCGGCGACGACTCCGACGCGGGTGAATCGAGCGACATCGGCGGCGAGCCGCGCCTGCTCGATGCGCGCGCGGACCGCTCGGAGTCGCCGTACGCGTCGCCCCGTGCGCCGAGTCCCGCACCACCATCCAACCCCGAGAGCGCGCCTTCGCCCGCTCCACCGAGCACCCCTCCACCATCCGCCGATCCAAACGAATGAGCCGATTCCGCGTCGCCGTCCAGGTCGTCCCGCGCCGGGGCCTGCTCGACCCACAGGGCAAGGCCGTCGCCGATGCGCTGCACACGCTGGGCTTCGGCGGCGTCGCCGCCGTCCACGTCGGGCGGCATCTCGTGCTCGACGTCGATGCCGCGGACGAGGCGACGGCGCGGCGCGACACGCGAGAGATGTGCGAACGCCTGCTCGCCAATCCAGTCACCGAGGACTTCGAGATCGCGGAGGTCACGCCGTCATGAAGTTCGGCATCGTCACCTTTCCGGGCTCCAACTGCGACTACGACACCTACCACGCCGTCGTCGACACCCTGGGCGAAGAGGCCGTCTACCTCTGGCACAAGGATCACGATCTCCAGGGGTGCGACGTCGTGATCCTGCCGGGCGGCTTCAGCTACGGCGACTATCTCCGTCCGGGTGCCATCGCGCGCTTCAGCCCGATCATGCGGGAAGTCGTCCAGCACGCCGATCGCGGCGGTCCGGTGCTCGGCATCTGCAACGGCTTCCAGATCGCCTGCGAGGCGGGGCTCCTCCCGGGCGCCTTGTTGCGGAACGCGTCGCTCAAGTTCGTCTGCGCGCCGATCCACCTGCGCGTGGAATCGACCGACACGATGTTCACTTCGCACTACGAGCGCGGGCAGCAGATCGTGCTCCCGATCGCGCACGGCGACGGGCGCTACAGCGCGGACGAGGAGACGCTGGACCGGCTCGAGGGCGAGGGCCAGGTGGTCTTCCGCTACGCGCCGAGCCCGCTGGAGGCCGAGGAGGCCTATAACCCGAACGGCTCCATGCGCGACATCGCGGGTATCGTGAATGGAGCGGGCAACGTACTCGGCATGATGCCGCATCCCGAGCGCGCGGTGGACGCGCTGCTCGGATCGGCCGACGGCTTCCCGCTCCTCGAGTCGATCCTCCAACGCGTCGCGGTTTGACGAGGAGCGCGCCATGCGCCTGCTGATCCCGATCGTCCTGGTCGTTCACGCCGCCATCCTGCCCGCTCAAGGCGCGGGCACGATCTCGCCCGGCATGTCGCGCGCGAAGGTCGTCGCCGCGCTCGGCGCGCCCACGACGGAGCGCTCGGTGGCCGAGTTCCGCTACCTGTTCTATCGCAATGCGTGCGGGGCGCGCTGCGGCATGAACGATCTCGTGATTCTGAGGAACGACGCCGTCGTCGACGCGATCTTCAGATCGCCCGACCGTCGCTACACCGGCACCAGCAGCTCGCCGGCACCGGTGTCGGCCAAGGACGCCGCGGAACGCGCGCCGACCGCTGGCGCGGTGAAGAGCCCCTCGTCCGGCACCGTGAGAATGAAGCCGCCCGCGGAGGCGAGCGACATCCGTCCCTCGATCCCGAAGGATCGCCCCACGCTCGGCCCTGCTCCCACTACTCAACCCGCCACTCGGACCCCGTGACCGTCACCGCTCGCCCTGGCGATCCTCAGATCACTCCGGCCCTCGTCGCCGAGCACGGTCTCACGACCGGCGAGTACGATCGTCTCGTGGACATGCTCGGACGCGAGCCGACCTTCACCGAGCTCGGGATCGTCAGCGCACTGTGGAGCGAGCACTGCTCGTATAAGCACTCGCGACCGCTGCTGCGCACGCTGCCCACCAAGGCGCCCTACGTGCTCCAGGGGCCGGGCGAGAACGCCGGCGTGATCGCCATCGGTGACGGCATGGCGGTAGCCTTCAAGATCGAGTCGCACAACCATCCCTCCGCCGTCGAGCCCTATCAGGGCGCGGCGACGGGCGTGGGCGGCATCCTCCGCGACGTGTTCACGATGGGCGCGCGTCCGATCGCGCTCCTCAACTCGCTGCGCTTCGGATCGCTGGACTCGGCGCGCGTGCGCTATCTCTTCGCCGGCGTCGTGAAGGGAATCGGCGACTATGGCAACTGCGTCGGCATCCCGACCGTCGCCGGCGAGGTCGTGTTCGATCCCGCGTACGAGGGCAATCCGCTCGTCAACGCGATGTGCGTCGGCCTGCTCCGCGAGGACGAGCTCATGCTCGCGGTCGCGCAGGGCGTCGGCAACCCGATCATCGCCGTCGGCGCGCGCACCGGCCGCGACGGCATCCATGGCGCTTCGTTCGCTTCCGAGGATCTCTCCGAGGCGAGCGACGCGAAGCGCCCGCGCGTCCAGGTGGGCGATCCGTTCACGGAGAAGCTGCTGCTCGAGGCGTCGCTCGAGCTGATCCGCAGCGGTCACATCGTCGCCATTCAGGACATGGGCGCCGCGGGGCTCACGTCCTCGTCCGCCGAGATGGCGGCGCGCGGCGACGTCGGCGTGACGATCGACACGACCCTCGTGCCGGCGCGCGAGGAAGGGATGACGCCGTACGAGCTACTGCTCAGCGAGTCGCAGGAGCGCATGCTCGTCGTGGCGCTCAAGGGTCACGAGCACGACGTGCGCGCCATCCTCGAGAAGTGGGACCTGACGGCGGCGGTCATCGGCGAGGTCATCGCCGAGCCGGTATACCGCGTGACCGAAGGCGACCGCGTCGTGGCCGAGTTCCCCGGCATCCGACTCGTCACCGATTGTCCGACCTACGAGCCCGAGGCACGCGAGAGCGACGCCATTCGCGCCCTGCGGGAGCGCGACGTGCAGGCGATCGCGGAGCGTGCCGAGGAAGCCGATGCCGCGTGGACCCTCGAGCAGCTGCTCGGCTCCCCCACCATCGCGAGCAAGCGGTGGGTGTTCCAGCAGTACGACCACACCGTGCGCACCGGCACCGTCGTGGGACCGGGGGGCGACGCGGCGGTGGTCCGGATCCGCGGCACCGACCGCGCGATCGCGCTCAAGACGGACTGCAACGGCCGCTACGCGTACCTCGATCCGCGCGAAGGCGCGCGCATCGCGGTCGCCGAGGCTGCGCGCAACGTGGCCTGCAGCGGCGGCCGCCCGATGGCGATCACCAACAACCTGAACTTCGGCAATCCGCGCCGGCCGGAGGTCTACTTCCAGCTGCGCGAGGCGGTCGCCGGCATGAAGGAGGCGTGCGAGGCGCTCGGCACGCCGGTCACGGGCGGCAACGTCTCGCTGTACAACGAGAACCCGACGGGGGCGGTGTACCCGACGCCCGTCATCGGCATGGTGGGCCTGGTCGACTCCCTCGCACACGTCACCCGCTCGGCGTTCACGACGCCGGGCGACGCCATCGTGCTGCTCGGCGAGAACACCGACGAGCTGGGAGCCAGCGAGTATCTGGCGCGGATCCATGGCGCGGTGGCGGGTCGGCCGCCGCACTGCGAGCTCACGCGCGAGAGCGCCGTCATCGCGGCGCTGCTCGAGGCGATCCGCAGCGGCACGGTCCGCTCGGCGCACGACTGCGCCGACGGCGGCCTCGCCGTCGCCCTGGCGGAGTGCGTCATGATGGACCGCGCACGGCCGACGAGCGCTCGCGTCGATCTCTCGGCGTGGCGGTCGCTGCCCCGCCGCGCCCTGCTGTTCGGCGAGGCGCAGGCGCGCGTCGTCCTGTCCACGCCCGATCCCGAAGCGGTGCTCGCCATCGCGGCGCGCCACGCCGTGCCGGCGCGCACGATCGGAGAGGTGACGGCGGCGTCGGCGCCGTTCACCGTGAGGACCGATGGGCACACGCTCACGGCGTCGGTGGCGGCGCTCGCCGAGGTCTACCACGAGACGATCCCGGGAATCATGTCACGCAGCGCGTCCGCGCAGGACGTGGCACTCGCCTCCGACTCGCAGGTCTGAATCAAATGTGCGGTATCTTCGGAGTCCGGAACACGCCCGATGCGGTGACGCTCACGAAGCTGGGGCTGTACTCCCTCCAGCATCGAGGCCAGGAGTCGGCTGGCGTCGTCGCGGTCGAGCAGAACGGCGTGGCGCGCGGCGTTCGCAGCATGGGCCTCGTGTCGGACATGTCGAACGCCCAGCTCGACGCGCTGCACGGCACGACGGCCATCGGCCACACGCGCTACAGCACCACCGGCTCGTCGTCGATCGAGAACGCGCAACCGGTGCTCGCCTCGTCGCGCGGCGGCCACATCGCGCTGGCCCACAACGGGAACCTCACGAACGCGGGTGAGCTGCGCGTCGAGCTCGAAGAGCTCGGCTCCATCTTCGCGTCGTCGATGGACTCCGAGGTCATCGTGCACCGGCTCGCCCGCTCGACGGCGCAGCGGCCGGAGGAGCGGCTCGCCGACGCCCTGCGCGACGTCGAGGGCGCGTACAGCATCGTCGCGATGCTGGGAGACACCCTCCTCGCGGCGCGCGATCCGCGCGGGTGGCGACCGCTGGCGATGGGACGGCTCAATGGCACCACGGTCTTCGGATCGGAGACGTGCGCGCTCGACATCGTCGGTGCGACCTACGAGCGCGACGTGGAGCCGGGCGAGATCATCGCCGTCGACGACACCGGCGAGCGCTCGATCTTCCCGTTCGAGCGCAAGGAGCTCAAGCGGTGCGTGTTCGAGCACGTGTACTTCGCGCGTCCCGACAGCCGGATCTTCGGCGGCTCGGTCGATCGCGCGCGGCGCGAGCTCGGACGCCGGCTCGCGCGCGAGTGCCCGGTGCCCGGTGCGGAGCTCGTGTTCAGCGTCCCGGATTCGTCGAACTCCGCGGCGATCGGGTTCGCCGAGGAGTCCGGCCTTCCCTATGAGCTGGCACTGATCCGCAACCACTACGTCGGCCGCACGTTCATCCAGCCGACCCAGGCGACGCGCGACGCCAAGGTGCGGCTCAAGTACAATGCGGTCCGCGAGGTGCTCGAGGGCAGGCGCGTCGTGATGGTCGACGACTCGATCGTGCGCGGCACGACCACGCGCGGGCTCGTCTCCCTCGTCCGCGCCGCCGGCGCGGCCGAAGTGCACATGCGCGTGAGCTCCGCGCCGGTCACCGGTCCGTGCTACTACGGCATCGATACGCCGAGCCGCGACGAGCTGATCGCCGCGAACAACACGCTGGAGGAGATCCGTGCCTCGCTCGGCGTCGACTCGCTTGGCTACCTGTCGCTCGACGGGATGCTGGAGTCGGTGCCGGGAGGTCCGGACGGGTTCTGCCACGCCTGCTTCTCCGGAGACTACCCGACCCCACCTCCGACGGATCCGGACAAGCTGCGTTACGGATGCGGGTGCTGATCGGCGGCCGCTGAGCCGCGCGTGGCCGGCAGTGGACCTCCCGACGCTTCGTCGGGTACTCGACACGCGCGGCGGAGCGTTCCTCGTGGGCCCGGCAGAGGTCCGAGCCTCGCGGCGAAACCGGATCGAGCGCGCGCACGTCGTGCACCGGGTGAGCGTTCCGCCGCGAGGCCTGTCTCTTGCCCGATGCTGATCGTTCGCGATCGGTCTCGCGTCGCCTTGACCACCACCGGGACCAGGGACTTATTACCGTGGCCGCTACCGTCGGCAGAAGCGTGCGCGCGCAGCAACGCCTCGACATGCGGCGAGCACGGAAAGGAGCCCAGGAGCGTGAGCGTGTCGTCATGCGAGTGGGCTCGATGACGTTTCGTGCTCCAGTGTCGCGTAGGGACCGACCGACCAGCCGCCCATGCCGCTCGTGAATTCGCCTTTCGCCGGTGCCGCGCTCAAGCGGCTCCCGGAGCTTCCCAACCTTCCCGCGCTCCCGGACGCGCACGACGAGCGGCGCCTTCGGATCGCCCTGGTGACGGAGTACTACTATCCCCACCTCGGCGGCGTCTGCGAGCACGTCCACTTCTTCGCTCGCGAGGCGCGACGCCGCGGGCACCACGTGGACATCGTCACGTCGAACATTCCAGGCGCGAGGCCGCAGCCGCACGTGATCCGGCTCGGCCACAGTCAGCCCGTCTACGCGAACGGCTCGCAGGCGCGCATGACGATCGGCCTGGGCCTCCGCCGCCAGATGCGGAAAGTGCTGCATCGCGGACACTACGACGTCGTGCACGTCCATTCGCCGCTGACGCCGATGCTGCCGCTGCTGGCCATCGAGGAATCGGAGGCGCCGGTCGTCGGGACCTTTCATACGTACTTTGATCGCTCGAAGGGCTACGCCCTGCTCAACGACTTCTTCCAGCGTCGGCTCGACAGGCTCGCGGCGGCGATCTGCGTCTCGCATTCCACGACCGTCGCGCTCGAGCGCTACTTCAGCGCGCCGTGGCGGATCATCCCCAACGGCATCGACACGGACGTCTTCCATCCGAGCGTCGGGGCGCCCCCGGCGATCCGGAAGGACGTGCCGTCGATCCTCTTCCTGGGGCGATTCGATCCGCGGAACGGGCTGAGCACGCTCATCGACTCCTTCCGTCGGGTGAAGGGCAAGAGTCGGCAGGCGCAGCTCGTCGTCGTCGGCGACGGCCCGCTGCGCGAGCACTACTACAAGCAGGCGCGCGGTGACGAGGACATCACCTTCGTCGGCGCGGTGCTCGAGGGTCGGCCGAGCTACTATGCGCACAGCTCGATCTACGCGTGCCCGACCACCAAGGCGTCGTTCGGCATCACGCTGCTCGAGTCCATGGCCTGCCAGACGCCGATCGTGTGCTCCGACATCTTGGGCTTCCGCGATGTGGTGGTGAACGAGCGCGAGGCGCTCATGACGCCGTGCGGCGATCGCGACGCGCTCGCCGACGCGCTCGTGCGTCTGCTCGACGACGAGGGACTGCGCCTCCAGCTGGGGAGCAGCGGACGGCACGAGTCGCTGGAGTACAGCTGGCCTCGCGTGACCTCGCAGGTGCTCGAGGTCTATCACGCGGTGCTCGGACAGGGAGCGGCCCGGGGATGATCGGCGCCGCGGTCGCGGGGCTCGCCGCCGCGGGCATCGCGGCGCACGGCGCGTGGTACCGCAACAGCGTGGTGTTCGGCCGCGTCCTCACGCATCTGCCGGGCGACGAGCCCGTCGTGAGCATCACCTTCGACGACGGGCCGAACCCGCTGGCGACGCCCCGCATCCTCGACGTGCTGCGCCGCAAAGGCGTCTCGGCGACCTTCTTCGTCCTCGGCCGACACGTCGAGCAGTGGCCCGAGCTCGTGCGCCGGATCGCGGTCGAGGGACACCAGCTGGGCAACCACGGCTTCCATCACCGCAAGCTGCATCGCCGCTCGCCCGCCTACGTGCGCGACGACCTCACGCGCGGCACCGAGCACATCGTCCGGGCCTCCGGCGTGCGGCCGCGCCACTTCCGTGCTCCGCACGGGTTCCGAAGTCCGTGGGTGACGCCGATCGCGTCGTCGCTCGGCCAGCGCACCGTCGGATGGTCGCTCGGCGTGTGGGATTCGGCGCGCCCGGGCGCGGAGGTGATCGCCGCACGCGCGCTGGAGGGCATGCACGCCGGCTCGATCCTGCTGCTGCACGACGGAGACGGCTACGACCCCGAGGGCGATCGGCTCCAGACCGCCGAGGCCCTGCCGGCCATCATCGACGGGCTCCGGAGGCGCGGATTTCGCTTCACGACGCTTCCTGACTGAACGGAGCGGACCGCGCCCATGAAACCAGTCGTCGCCCGCACGCTGCGCCTGGGACTGACCGGGCTGATCCTGGTGATGCTCGTCCTCTTCGCCC
>DASTSX010000302.1:0-3528 GCA_035760455.1 Gemmatimonadaceae bacterium
CATGCGCCCCCACGCGCCCTTGAACTCCACCTCGGACGACGCGTTGGACTTGTTCCCCAACTTGTCCTTGAGGCGCTGGAGCTGGAAGCCGTGGTTCTTGGTGCCGTCAGGCAGGAAGCGCGGGACCGCGAAGCAGGAGAGGCCCTCGTCGGTCTGGGCCAGCACGAGGAAGACGTCGCACATCGGCGCCGAGCAGAACCACTTGTGGCCGACGAGCTCGTACTCGGCGCCCGGCCCGCCGCCGTTGCGCGGCGTGGCGACGGTCGTGTTGGCGCGCACGTCCGAGCCGCCCTGCTTCTCGGTCATGGCCATCCCGCAGATCGCGCCGGGCTTCTCGGTCGACGGCACCAGGGCGCCGTCGTAGCCCTGCGCGGTCAGCCGCGGGAGCCACTCCTCGGCGACCGCGGGCGTCGCCTCCAGCGCCGGGACGGCGGCGAACGTCATCGTGATCGGGCAGCCGTGGCCGGCCTCGACCTGCCCGCCCGTGAGCCCGAGCGCGGTCCGCACCGCGTGCGCGCCAGGGCGATCCGTCCGCCACGGCAGCGCGTGCGCCTCGTGCGTGACGCTGTTCTCCATCAGCCGGTGCCAGGAGGGGTGGAACTCGACCTGGTCGACGCGGTTGCCGAAACGGTCGTGCGTCTTCAGTCTCGGCGGGTTCTCGTTCGCCTCGAAGCCGAGGCGGATGCCCTCGCTGCCCGCCAGTGCGCCCACGGCGGAGGCCTGCTCGGCGCCCCAGCCGCGACCCTCGCGCTCGAGCGCCTCGACCAGCGGACGATTGCACGCGAAGAGGTTGAGCCCCTCCAGCGGCGGCGGCTGGTTCGTGACGGAGTGCGTCGCGTGCGACGCGCGTGACGGCGCGACGGCCATGACGCAAAGTCAAGCACGATCTCGCGCCGTGAGCGCCACGTTGGGCGGCGCTGGACGGCACCCGGCATCTCGCCAATGCCACCAGCATTGGCTTCGACACCGTGCACCGCCCAGCATCCACCCACCGCACCGCTCACGGCGCGATATGGGCGTCTGTCAGCCGATCGCGGCCTTCAGGTTCTCGTCGATCGCGGCGAGGAACTCCTGCGTCGTCAGCCACTCCTGGTCGGGCCCGATCAGCAGCGCGAGGTCCTTGGTCATCTGGCCGCGCTCGACCGTCTCGACGCACACGCGCTCGAGCGTCTCGGCGAAGCGCGTCACCTCGGGCGTGTCGTCCATCCGGCCGCGGTAGGCGAGGCCGCGCGTCCACGCGAAGATCGACGCGATCGGGTTCGTCGAGGTCGGCTTGCCCTGCTGGTGCTGGCGGTAGTGGCGCGTGACGGTGCCGTGCGCCGCCTCCGCCTCGACGGTTCTGCCGTCGGGCGTCATCAGCACGCTCGTCATCAGGCCGAGCGAGCCGAAGCCCTGCGCGACCGTGTCCGACTGCACGTCGCCGTCGTAGTTCTTGCACGCCCACACGTAGCCGCCCTCCCACTTCAGCGCGGAGGCGACCATGTCGTCGATCAGGCGGTGCTCGTAACCGATCCCGGCGGCGTCGAAGTCCGTCTTGAACTCCGTCTCGTAGACCTCCTGGAAGAGGTCCTTGAAGCGCCCGTCGTAGGCCTTCATGATCGTGTTCTTCGTCGACAGGTACACCGGGTACCCGCGGTCGAGCCCGTACCGCATCGACGCGCGCGCGAAGTCGCGGATCGAGTCGTCGAGGTTGTACATCGCCATCGCGATGCCGCCACTCGGGAAGTCGTAGACCTCGAGCTCCATCGGCTCGCTGCCGTCCTTCGGCGTGAACGTCAGCGTGAGCGTCCCCTCACCGGGGATCAGCGTGTCGGTCGCGCGGTACTGGTCGCCGAACGCGTGGCGGCCGATCACGATCGGCTTCGTCCAGCCCGGCACGAGTCGCGGCACGTTCGAGATGACGATCGGCTCGCGGAAGATGACGCCGCCGAGGATGTTGCGGATCGTGCCGTTCGGTGACTTGTACATCGCTTTCAGGCCGAACTCCTCGACGCGCGCCTCGTCGGGCGTGATCGTCGCGCACTTCACGCCGACGCCGTGGCGCTTGATCGCCTCTGCCGCCTCGACGGTGATCTGGTCGTTGGTCTCGTCGCGCTTCTCGATCCCGAGGTCGTAGTACTTCAGCTCGACGTCGAGGTAGGGGAGGATCAGCTGCTGCTTGATGAACTCCCAGATGATGCGGGTCATCTCGTCGCCGTCGAGCTCGACGACCGGGTTCTTCACCTTGATCTTGCTCATGGGTATCGGTCTCTCTGGAGGAGCTTGGGGAAGGGCGGGTTGTAGCATCGCGCCCCGATCTGCCGCATACAGGAGATGACCACGTGACGAACAAGACACCCGTCCGCGTCGCCGTGACCGGCGCCGCCGGCGCGATCGGCTACAGCCTGCTGTTCCGCATCGCGAGCGGCCAGCTGCTCGGCCCGGACCAGCCCGTGCAGCTGCGGCTGCTGGAGATCACGCCCGCGCTGAGAGCGGTCGAGGGCGTGATCATGGAGCTCGACGACTGCGCCTTCCCGTTGCTCGCCGGCGTCGAGGCGAGCGACGATCCGAACGTCGCCTTCGACGGCGCGAACGTCGCGCTGCTCGTCGGCGCGCGCCCGCGCAGCAGAGGGATGGAGCGCGCCGACCTGCTGGAGGCCAACGGCGGCATCTTCAAGCCGCAGGGCCAGGCGATCAACGCGCACGCGGCCGACGACGTCAAGGTGCTCGTGGTCGGCAATCCGGCGAACACGAACGCGCTGATCGCAGCCAGCAACGCGCCCGACGTGCCGAAGGAGCGCTTCCACGCGATGGTGCGCCTCGATCACAACCGCGCGATCAGCCAGCTGTCGGCGAAGACCGGCGCCGCGGTCGCAGACGTCAAGAGAGTCACCATCTGGGGCAATCACTCCGCCACGCAGTACCCCGACGTCTTCCACGCAACCGTCGGCGGCAAGCCGGCGGCGGAGCTCGTCGACGAGGCCTGGCTCGCGGACGACTTCATCCCGACGGTGCAGAAGCGCGGGGCGGCGATCATCGACGCGCGCGGCGCCTCCAGCGCCGCGTCGGCCGCCAACGCGGCGATCGACCACATGCGCGACTGGTGCCTCGGCACGCCCGACGGCGACTGGGTTTCGATGGCGGTGCCGTCGGACGGCTCCTACGGCATCGCCGAGGGCATCATCACCGGCTTCCCCTGCACGACCAAGAACGGCGAGTACGAGATCGTCCAGGGCCTGGAGGTCAACGCGTTCTCGCAGGCACGCGTCGACGCGACCGTCGCGGAGCTGCGCGAGGAGCGCGCCGCCGTCGAGCAGCTGGGGCTCGTCTAGGAACCGGTGCCCCTGGCGAGGGCGGGAGGGCTGGTCACGCCGGGTGCCAGCCCTTGCCCTCGCGGCGGACCTTGCCCTCGTCCGCCAGTTGCGGCAGGACGCGGTAGAGGTAGTTCGGCTTGATGCCCATGGGGCCGGCGAGCTCGGGGATCGTGATGCCCGGCTGCGCGCGCACCAGCTCGACCGTCTGCGCCGCGCGCGTGTTCTCGCCGCGCCC
>DASTSX010000303.1:0-6416 GCA_035760455.1 Gemmatimonadaceae bacterium
GTTCGACATCGTCCGCACCCGCGTCTCGACCACCGCGAGCCACGCGATCGTCGCGGGACAGACGATGACGCTGTTCCGCGACGTCATCCCGTACGCCGTCGTGCCGGCCGAGGCGACTGGCGCGGTGCTGTGGGTGCCGAACGCCGCGGACACGACGACCGACGTGCGCGGGCGCATCGTCGCGACTCCGCTGCTCGCGCCAGCGCCGGCGTCGATCCGCGCGAATAGCTATCCCTTTCCCGTCCGCTATGCCGACGCCGCCGTGCTCGGCACCGCTGCCCGCTTCGCCGGCCGCGGGGCGGCGGCCATCCTCCTCGTCGCGAATGCCCCCGTGGACAGCGCATTCGAGGCGCTCTCCGCGATGCGCGTGCGCGGTGCGTACGACGTGGATCGCGCCGTGCCGCGCGCGGCGAACGGCTCGGAGCGCGTCGCGCCGCCGCCAGCGCTGGGCGCCGGCGCCACCCCCGTATTCGTCGTCCGTGCGGCGATGCGTGAAACGCTCGCTCGGCCGTCGCAGGCAGCGCTCTCGATCCGGCTCGAGCGGTTCAGCTCACCGTCGGTGAACGTCATCGGCGCGGTCCGCGGCACGGATCGCAGGCTGCGCGACGAGTACGTGGTGTTCAGCTCGCACCAGGACGCCAACGGGGTGCGCTTCACGCTGGAGGGCGATTCCGTCCACGCGGGCGCCGACGACAACGCGACCGTGAGTGCCGCCGGGCTCGCCGCGGCGCGCGCGTTCGTTCGTCAGCCGGCGAGGCGCTCGGTGCTCTTCATCAACCACGGTGCCGAGGAGCGTGGGCTGCTCGGCTCCCGCTACCATGCGGCGCACCCGGTCGTTCCCCTCGCGCAGATCGTCGCCGTGCTCAACGGTGACATGATCGGGCGCAACCACCCGGACTCGGCGACGCTGCTCGGCGCACAGCCTCCGCATCGCAGCTCGAGCGATCTCGTCGCCATGGCGCTGCGCGCCAACGCGCTGACGGGGCGCTTCGTGCTCGACACGCTGTGGGACCGACCGACACATCCCGAAGGATGGTTCTTCCGAAGCGACCACCTTCCGTACGCGCGCATGAACGTGCCGGCGCTGATGTACTCGACGAACCTGCACGACGACTACCACACGCCGCGCGACCGCGCGGAAAGCATCGACTACGCCAAGCTCACGCGCATGACGCAGTGGATGTACGTGACGGGATGGCTCGCGTCGAATGCACCCGAGCGGCCGAAGCTGGATCCGGGGTTCAAGCTGGAGCGCTGAGCTCACTGACGCAGTATGCTCCCCGCGTTCCACGCTGGCGCCGCGCCCCGACCCGCCACGGCCCGGATGCGCGACAGCCGGTTGGCCAAGCTGGCGTATCGAGGGCTCGATCGGCTCTTCGCCCGCCCCGGGACCATCCGCGAGTACTGCGCCGTGCTGCGCGCGGAGCAATCGACTCGCTTTTATCAGTCGGAGCGCGAGGGAACTGGTCACCTCGCGGAGCAACTACGCGTTCCTGTGTGGGGCTCACCTGAAGTACCCCGGGGGCTTCGCCTTCGAGCTGCTGCGCTCGCAGTGGTATCGGATGCGCGTTCCGCGTCTGGATCTGCTCGGGTCGGCGCACACGCCGTCCTCTCTGCCGACGACGACCGGCGTCGCGACCTCGCTCCTGGTCCCGGCCGACTGATCGCTGGTAGCTCGTCGAGGCCCGCCGTCACTCGTCGCCGAGCGCGCGCGACCCTCCGCGCCATCCCGGGTTAACTTTTCCGAATGAGCTCACTCGACGGCGCAGTCGACGGCGGCACGCTCGGGACGCGCTCGGTGTGGCGGACGGCGCTGGCCTACACGCTCCTCGTCGGTCTGCCGTGCCTCGCGGTCGCGGCGCTCCTGCGCCTCGGCTCCGGTCTTCCCGTGGCATCCGGAATCGTGCCCCCATCGCGCGCGACGGGCGCGGGCGCCGGCTTCGACCTCGCGCTCCTCGCCGCGCAGCTCGTGGTCGTCGTCACGGCGGCACGCCTCTGCGGCGCGCTCGCGAGGCGCGTCGGCCAGCCGCGCGTCGTCGGCGAGATGGCCGCCGGCCTGCTGCTCGGACCGTCCGTGCTCGGGCGACTCGCGCCGTCCGTGACGGATGCGCTCTTTCCCGCCCCGAGCCTGGCCTTCGTCAACGCGCTCGCGCAGATCGGCGTGCTGCTCTTCATGTTCGTCGTCGGCCTCGAGCTCGACGTCGCGCATCTGCGCCGGCGTGGCCGGACCGCGCTGCTCGCCAGCCACGCGAGCATCGTCGCTCCCTTCCTCCTCGGCACCGCGCTCGCGCTCGCGCTGTACGAGCGCTACGCGCCGTCGGGCGTCGGCTTCGTGCCGTTCGCGCTGTTCATGGGCGCGGCCATGAGCGTCACCGCGTTCCCCGTGCTGGCACGCATCCTCACCGATCGAAACCTCACCGGAACGCCGCTCGGCAGCCTCGCCATCGCCTGCGCCGCCGTCGACGACGTCACGGCCTGGTGCATCCTCGCCGCGGTCGTCCTCGTCGCGCGGGCAGGCGACGGCGGCGCGCTCGTCGTCACGATCGCGGGCACGGCGGTGTTCGCGACGGCGATGATCATGCTCGGCCGGCCGCTGCTCGCGCGGCTCACGGCGCGCGCTGCACGGTCGGCCGATGGCGGCGAGGGATTCCTCGCCGTCGTGCTGCTCGTGGCGCTGGGCTCCGCGTGGGTGACCGAGCGCCTCGGCGTGCACGCGCTCTTCGGCGCCTTCCTCGTCGGCGCGCTCCTGCCGAAGCCGTCGCCGGTCGTGGAGCAGCTCGTGGCGCGGCTGCGCGACCTCCTGGTCGTGCTGCTGCTCCCGCTCTTCTTCGCCTTCACGGGGTTGCGCACGGCCATCGCGCTCACCGCGGACGGCGCGACGTGGATGGCCTACGCCGCCGTGCTCGGCGTGGCGATCGTGGGGAAGCTCGGCGGCACGAGCGTCGCCGCGCGTGTGGCGGGGATGAGCTGGCGCGACGCGCTCTCGCTCGGCGCGCTCATGAACACGCGCGGCCTGATGGAGCTCGTGATCCTCAACGTCGGCCTCGACATCGGCGTGCTGTCGCCGCCGCTGTTCGCGATGATGGTGGTGATGGCCCTCGTCACGACGGCACTCACCACGCCGCTGCTCGACCGGCTCCAACGGCCGACGGCGGTCGCCGTGCCCAGCGGAGCAGGCGCCTGATGGTCGGCGAGACGGGCATCACGACGCGCGAATCCGTCTAGATATCGCGCTCCGCGAACAGGGACAGCCGGCGGACCAGCGGCCCGAGGCGCGGATGTGAGAGCAGGGCCTTCAGCTCGACATCCACCGAGATCGCCAGCGTCGTCGGACCGGTGCCCGCATCGAGGTTGCGCTGGATGGCGCTGGCCTTGGCGTCCTCGTCTCCCTCCAGGAACGCCGGAAAGAGCCAGATGACCTCTCCGAGGTATTCCTGCGCGGCGCGCGCGCGGGCGAGGAGCGGCTCGAGGAGGGCCCGCGCCTCCTCCACCCGGCCGAGCCGGAACAGCGCCTGATACTCGAAGCTGACCATCAGCGCTCCCCGGCGGCTCAGGTCCACCGCACGCCGGATCCGGTCGAGTTGCTCGGGAAATCGTCCGAGCCGGTCGAGCGTGAGCGCGGACTGCCACAGGCAGAGCACCGAATTCGGGTCGAGCGCGAGCCCCTCGTCGTAGAGGCGCAATGCCTCGTCGTACTCGCCGGTGACGTAGTGGCTCATTCCCGCGATGCCGCGAACGAACGGCGAGAGCGGATCGCTCGCGACCGCCTTCCTCGTCCAGCGCGATCGCTCCGCCCGCTCACCCAGCAGCCCGCACAGGTAGCCCATGTAGACGTTGGCCAGCGCATCGTTCGGGTCGCGCTGCAGCGCCTGCGTGAGGTCGTCGCGCGCCGTGGGCCAGTCCGGACGCAGGTAGAGCTTGAGCTGCGCACGCAGGTACGAGGTCGCCGCGAGATCCGGATTGAGTGCGACCGCGCGCGCGATCGCCTCCTCGGCGCGGCCGCTCGCCTCCCTGGCGGGGATCATCTGATACACGCCGAGGGCGACGTAGGCCTCGGCGATGCCCAGGTGTGCGCGCGCATAGCCCGGATCACGCCCGATCGCCCGCTCGAAGAACTCCAGCGCCCTGCGCAGCGAGGGCGGGGTGCGCTGCTGCACCGCTTCGCGGCCGCGAAGGTACAGCTCGTACGCCTCGAGATCGTCCGTCGGCCGGCCGACGAGCGGCTCGGCGTGCCGAAGCCCGAGCGCCAGCTCCATACGATCGACGATGCTCCGCGCGATCTCGTCCTGGATGGCGAAGATGTCGTCGAGGTCGCGGTCGAACCGTTCGCTCCAGAGCTGGAACCCGTCGCGGGCGTTCATGAGCTGCGCGGTGACGCGAACCCTGTTGCCGGCGCGCCGGACGCTCCCCTGCAGCACGTTGGCCACGCCCAGCGTCGCGCCGATCGTCGCGAGGCTCTCGTTCTTGCCCTTGTACGAGAACGCCGACGCCCGTGCCGCCACACGCAGTCCCTTCACGGACGTGAGCGCACCGATGATGTCGTCCGTGATGCCGTCGCTGAAATACTCGTTCTCCGGATCGCCGCTCATGTTGACGAACGGCAGCACGGCGATCGTCGCACCCGGCGCAGGCGTCGGCACGCGCGTGCTGGGCAGGGCGGCGGGAGAGCGGGCCGACCCCTCGAGTGCCGCGACGATGTCGGAGGCACTGCCGGGTCGTTCCAGCGGATCCTTTCCCAGGCACTGCATCACGATGCTCGACGTCGACGGCGTCACGTCCGTCGTGCGCGTGCCGAGCTCCGCGGGCTGCTCGGTCATGTGGGCCACGATGAGCGCGTGCGCCGTCTTGCGCGCGGCGAACGGATGCTGGCCGGCGAGCAGCTCGTACGCCATCACGCCGAACGCGTAGAGGTCGGCGCGGAAGTCGACGTCCGGGTCGCCGGCTGCCTGCTCCGGCGCCATGTACGCGGGCGTCCCGATCTGCGTACCGAGCTGCGTGATCGTCGCGCCGTCCACCAGCGTCGTCGCCGCACTGATCGCGCGTGCGACGCCGAAGTCGGCGACCATCGCCGTGCCCTCGCTCAGCAGCACGTTCTCCGGCTTGATGTCGCGGTGCACGATCCCCTGCCGATGCGCGTAGGCGAGCGCCTTGGCGACGTCGCGCAGGATTCCCTGTGCCTCGGACGCGGGGATGGCACCGCCGAGCATCCGCTCTCGCAGCGACGCGCCGGCGACGAACGGCATCGTGTAGTACGGAAGCCCCTCCACGTCGCCGGCCGTGAGCAGCGGCACGATGTGCGGGTGCTGCAGCCGCGCCGCGAGCCGGATCTCGCGCTCGAAACGCTCGGCCGACACCCCGGCGCCGAGCTCCGGCGAGAGCAGCTTCACGACGACGTGCCGGCCGAGTCGCGTGTCCTCGACGAGAAACACGCGCGACATGCCGCCGCCACCGAGCTCACGCTCGATGGTGTACGCGCCGCCGAGCGTGGACTGGAGTTTGTCGCGGACCGGATCGGTTGCTGGCACGCGCGGGGGAGGAACGACAGTGTGCGGCCGACGAACGCGGGAACTTACGGGCTGTGGTGTGCCCTGTAAACGAACCCGCGCGACCGCGACGAGAGCCATCGAGCTCGTACCTGGGGAACCGGACCGCCCGACCCTCCGTTGAGACGCGGCGTTCGCCGATCGCGCGTCCGGGGCTCCGGGTCGCCCGTCTCACGTTCATCCGAGGAACTCCATGCGCACTCCGATCTTCCGGCTCACTCTCGCCGTCGGCGCGCTCGCGCTCTCCGCGTGCAGCGAGCCGTCGGCCCCCGTCCTCACCCCCGACGACCCCTCGCTGTCGCGCGCGGCCGCCGCGGCCGCCAAGCCCGGCACCGCCACGATCGTCGAGCTCGCGCAGGGGACGAGTGCGCTCTCGACGCTCGTCTACGCCATCGGCTACTCGGACGCCAATTGCGGCACGAGCTTCGCGGCGACGCTCGGCTCGGCGGGCGGCCAGTACACCGTGTTCGCCCCGACCAACGCCGCCTTCGCGACCCTGATCGACGCGCTCGGCGCGCCGACCGTGCTCTCGTGCGACGTCCTGCCCACGGTGCTCGCCTTCCACGTCACGCCCGGGCGCCACACCTCGACGAGCGTGCTCGCGCACCAGAGCATCCGCATGCTCAGCGGCGAGCGGGCCGTGGTCGAGGGGACGACGATCGCCGGCGCGCCGCTCGACCTCGGGCTCGTGAACATCTCGGCGTCGAACGGCATCGTGCACGTCGTCGATGCCGTCCTGCTCCCGCCCTCGATTCTGGCCGCGCTGGAGTGATGGCGTGGCGCGCGGCGGCGGTCGGGAGCGACGCCCGCCGCCCGCGCGCCGCGCGCCAGCGCCGCGACGAGATCGTTGCCCTCGAGCGCCTGCTCGGCGGC
>DASTSX010000304.1:0-7532 GCA_035760455.1 Gemmatimonadaceae bacterium
GGCGGTGAGTTGGTGAGTTGGATAGCGAGTTGGTTGGTCGGTCGATCGGTGCGTTGAACCGCGAAGGGCCACGAACCAGTCTGGACGCCCTGCTGAGGGGACTCTAGGCCGGTTCGTGGCCGTTGCCGTTCGACTCACACAGAAACCGACCCACTATCTCACGACCCAACTCACCAACTCACCGCTTCTCAGGGTTGCGCCGGAAACAGTCCCTCGATCGACAGGTACCGCTCGCCGGTGTCGTAGCAGAAGGTGAGCACGCGGGCGCCCTTCGGGAGCTCGGGGAGCTTCTGCGCCACGGCGGCGAGCGACGCGCCGGACGAGGCACCGATGAAGATCCCTTCCTCGCTCGCCGCGCGCGCGGCGTACCGGAACGCGTCCTCCTCCGTGACGGCGACGGTGCCGTCGAGCACCTCGCGGTTCACGTTGGCGGGCACGAATCCCGTGCCGATCCCCTGGAGCTTGTGCGGGGTGTGCGCACCGCCGGCGATCGCCTGCGACTTGAACGGCTCGACCGCGAACGCCTTCAGGTTGGGCATCGTCTTCTTGAGCACTTCGGCCACGCCGCTGATGTGGCCGCCCGTGCCGACCCCCGTGATGAGGTAGTCGATCCCCTCGGGGAAATCCTTGACGATCTCCTGCGCCGTGGTGCGGCGGTGGATGTCGACGTTGGCCGGGTTCTCGAACTGCTGCGGCACCCAGGCGCCGGGGATCTGCGCGGCCATCTCCTGCGCCAGCGCGATCGCGCCCTTGATGCCGAGCTCCTTCGCGGTGAGGTGGAGCTCCGAGCCGTAGGCGAGAAGGATTCGCCGACGCTCGACGGACATCGACTCGGGCATGATGAGGATGCAGCGATAGCCCTTCACCGCGGCGGCCATCGCCAGGCCGATCCCCGTGTTGCCGGACGTCGGCTCGATGATCGTGCCCCCCTTCTTCAACACCCCCCGCCGCTCGGCGTCGTCGATCATGGCGATGCCGATACGGTCCTTGATCGACCCACCCGGGTTCGCGCGCTCCAGCTTGAGCCAGACCTCGTTGCCCGGAAACTCCGAGTACAGACGGTTGAGGCGCACGTGCGGCGTGTTGCCGATCGTCTCGAGGATGTTGTTGACGCGCATGGAGGCCGATGTTCGGGTGAAGGTGTGACCGGTGCGACGGTGGAAGCTGATTGCCTTCCGCGCGGTGCGCAATGCGGGTGCGCGGGTGCGCGGGTGGGCGGGTGAGTAACTACACTTGGCTCGGGAGGCGGGGGCTCCCCGAGGTCGCTGCGCACCCGCGCACCCGCGCATAGCGCACCCGCGCTCTAGTTTGCCGCCTGCATCACCTCGGCCTGCGTCCCCAGGCCCTCGATGATCTCGGCGAGATCGGCCTCGGTGGTGCGCGGGTTCATGATGGTCACCCGCAGCACCCGGCGGTCGCCGAGGGTGGTGGCCGTGATCCACCCCGCACCGGAGCGGTTGTAGGCCTCGCGCAGCTCGCGGTTGAAGACGTCGAGCGCTTCGTCGCCGTGGCTGCCGTCGCCGATCCATCGGAAGCAGAGGATGTTCGACTCGGGCTCGTGCATCGGCTCGAAGTGCGGATGCTCGTCGACCTGAGCGTGCATCGCGCGGGCGAGCGCGCACTGGTGGTCGTAGATCGCGCCGAGGGCGCGCAGGCCGTAGCGCTGGAAGGCGACCCACAGCTTGAGCACGTCGGCGCGGCGCGAGCACTGGAAGCTGCGCGGCCCCTGGTCCCACTGCCGCGCGTTCTCCTCGCCCGTGAAGAGATAGGGCGCGCGCTGCGCGAACGCCGCGTCGAGCTCGCGCTCGTCGCGCACCAGCAGCACGCCGGCCGAGAGCGGGAGGAACATCATCTTGTGCGGATCCCATGCGATCGAGCGCGCGTAGGCGAGCCCGCGCAGCCGCGCGTGGTGCGTCTCGCTGAGGAGCGCAGAGGCTCCGTGCGCGCCGTCGACGTGCAGCCAGAGGCCGCGCTCGTGACAGAGCGGCCCGATCGCCTCGAGCTCGTCGAACGAGCCGGTGGGGGTCGTTCCCGCCGTGGCGACGACCGCCATGACGCGCTGCCCGCGCTCGGCCAGCCGATCGAGCACGAGCGCGAGCGCCTCCGTGTCCATGCGCCAGTGCCGCGACGGGACCACGACGGCGTTGTCGAGGCCGAGCCCCAGCTGGGCGATGGCGCGCGACACGGCGTAGTGCGCGTGCTCGCCGCAGACCACCACCGGCGGATCGGTGCCGACGCCCTTGCTCCACGCGTCGGGGATCGCCGCGGCGCGCGCGGCGAGCAGCGCGGTGAAGGTCGCCTCGGTGCCGCCGCTCGTGAGCGTGCCGCCGGCCTCGGCGCCGAACCCCGCGAGCTCGCACATCCAGCGTACGACACGGTGCTCGAGCACGGTGGCCACGGGGGACATCTCCGCCACCGCGAGCGACTGGTTGAGCGCGGCGATGAGCGGCTCCGTCCAGATTGCCGCGGGAAGCGGCGGCGACACCTGATGCCCCGCGTAGCGCGGATGGTAGAGGCGGTTGCAGTCGGGGAGCACCTGGTCGCGGAGCCGCGCGACGACCGCTTCGAGGGGCATGCCGTCGAGCGGGATCGGCTCGTCGAATCGCTCGGCGATCTCGCTCGAGGATCGCGCCGTGCTCACCGGACCGGAGCCGTCACGCGTGTCGGCGAGATACTGGACGGCGAGCGCCGTGAAGAGTCGGGCGGCGTCGGCAGAGGTGTCACGCTCGAGGACACTCGAGGTGTTCGAATTGCTGGTGGTCATTCCGGGAAGATAGGTGCGCGGGTGCGCGGGTGCGCGGGTGCGCGGGTGCGCGGGCAACGACGACGGCCTCGGGAGGTGAGTGCTTCCCGAGGCCGTGTCGCTGACTGCTTCGTTGATCCTCTACCGCCGAGGGGCGATGCCCAGGGTCAGGTCACGCGCAGGCGACGATCAGCGCTCGCGAGAGATCGACCGAGCAGTTGCGCGTGGTGCCGTCGGTGAACATCGCGAGGGCGACCGTGCTCGACCCGCTGAAGGACATCCTGCTGCGGTACACGACGGGCGCCGACCCGGCGCCGGGCGCGTACGTGCTCTCGACGGTGATCGAGCCGGAGACGGGCCATCCCGCCAGGCCGGTGGCGGACGTCACCACGATGTCGGCGAAGGTCGTCGTGACGGTCAGATCGAACGGGGAGCCGTCGCGCGTGCCGCCGAGATGCACCCGCGAGGTGCCGTTCAGGGTGCGCGGAACGGAGACGCTCAGCGTGAGCTCCCGGCTTCCCTCGATGACCAGGTCGTCGCCCTCGAACCGATATGCGCCCGCGACGAGCAGGCTGGCGCGCACGCTCACGGTACGCGCCGGATCGAACGTCGGCGTCGACGCTCCCGACGCGTCGAGCAGCGTGAAGCTCGGGGTCAGCGTGAGGCTCCCGAACTTCGTGACGTCGCAGTTGAAGCGCCTCGCCGTCGCGTTGTACGCGCAATTCCCGGGACCGTAGGCGATCTCGGAGAGCCCGACGGGCATCGGCATCAGCGCCTCCGCAAGGTTGGCGACGACCAGGCCGTCCAGAACCTGCTGGAGCGTGACGGCGGGGGCGACGACGGCCGGCGTCGTCTCCGGCGCGACCGCGCCGTCAGGACCGCAGCCGGCGAGCACGACCGACACGACGATCGCGGAGATCCGTGCAGCGACGCGCGTGCGCATGGGCACATCCTGCTGACGAGAGTATGCAGTATACGGGCGCCATCTCACGCGTCAACCGACGAACCACGGGCCGCGACGCGGCCCGCGCCCCTACACCGAAACCGGCGCGCGGGGCGAGAGCTTGATCGTCATCTCCGGCTCCGGCAGAGGATGCTCGCGCGTCCCCTCCATGCCGCCGCCGAGGTGGAACCGCGCGACCCGCGTCTGCAGGTCCTCGATCAGCGCGCTCATCTCCTGCACGGCCGACGCGATCGTCTGGTTGCCCGACGCGGCTTCGTGGGTCACGCGCGAGATCGTCTCGATGTTCCGGCCGATGTGCAGCGTCGTCTCGGCCTGCTCCTCGCTCGATTGCGTCACCTGCTTCACGCTCTCGAGCACCTTGCCCGAGTTCTCGATGATCGAGTCGAGCGCGACGCCAGCGCGATCGACGAGCTGGCGGCCGCTCTCGAGGTGGGTGGACACCTGCCCCATCCGCTCGACGGCCTGCTGCACGGCGTCCTCGTTCTCGCGAATCACCTGCGCGATCGCCTTGGTCGACGACGCGGTCTTGTCGGCGAGATCGCGGATCTCCTCGGCGACGACGGCGAAGGTGCGGCCGTGCCGGCCGGCGCGTGCCGCCTCGATCGCCGCGTTGAGCGCGAGGAGGTTGGTCTGATCGGCGAGCTGCTCGATCACGCGCGTGATCTTCGTGATCTCCTGGCTGCTCTGCCCGAGCGCCGCCACCGTCTGCGCCGAGCTGCCGACGGTGGACACGATCGTGTCCATGCTCGCGAAGGTGTCGCGGACGACGCGCCCGCCCTCCTGTGCGTCGGCGCCCGAGCGCTGCGCCATCTCGGCGACGACGCCGATGTGGCGCGCGTTGTCGGCGACGGCGGTGGTCATCTGCTCCGCCGCGCTCGCGACGAGCGCCGCCTGCTCGATCTGCTGCGCGGCGCCGGCGGCCATCTGCTCGGTGCTGGCACGGATGTGCCGGCTCGCCTGCACCGTCGCCGTGACGATCTCGTGCACCTGGACGACCATGCTGCGGATGTTCGCCACCGCGACGTTGAAGCCGTGACGGAGCTGCCCGATGTCGTCGTCGCTCGCCGCGTCGAGCTCGACGGCGAGGTCGCCCGCCGAGAAGCGGCTCATCGCGAGGAGCATCTCACGCACGTTGCCGGCGAGGTACTGCTGCGCTTTGCGGTCCTTCTCGGCCGCGTCGGCGAGCTGCTTGTTCATCAGCTCGAGGCCGCGACGCCGCTCGCGCGCGGCGTGCACGACGTAATAGATGGCCGTGCCGATTGCCCCGAGCATGAACAGGCGGAACCACCACGTCCCCCAGAAGGGCGGCTCGATGACGAGCTCGAGCGACGCGCCCTCCTCGTTCCAGACACCGTCGTTGTTCGATCCCTTCACGCGGAAGGTGTAGTGGCCGGGCGAGAGGTTCGTGTAGACGGCGGTGCGCTGCGTGCCGACCTCGCGCCACTCGCGGTCGAAGCCGTCGAGCTTGTAGGCGTACTGGTTCTTCGCGGGTGCGGTGTAGTCGAGCGCCGCAAACTCGAAGGTGAAGACGGAATGCTCGTGGCTCAGCACGAGCTTCTTCGTCTCGCCGATCGCCGTCTCGAGGGGCGAGTCCTTCGCGCCGATCGCGACGGGCTTGTTCATGAGCTGGAAGCCGGTGAGCACGACGGGGGGCACGCGCGTGTTCTGCGCGAGCCGGCTCGGCTGGATGACGCTGAACCCTTCGTTGCCGCCGAACAGCAGCGCGCCGGTGCGCGAGCGGAAGTAGGCGCGCGGGTTGAAGTCGCGGCCCATCAGCCCATCCGCTTTGGTGAACTGCTGCCCCTTCTTCAGGGCGGGATTGAACCGCGTCACACCCTGGTCGGTGCTGAGCCAGAGAGTGCCCTCGCTGTCGGTGACGATGCCCGACACCGCGGTGGCGTTGATGCCGTCGGCGCGGGTGAAGTGCGTGACCTGCTTCGTGGCGATCTCGACGCGGTCGAGCCCCTCGGCGGTGCCGACCCACAGGATGCCGGGCTCGGTCTCGCGGATGGCGCGCACCTCGTTCGACGAGAGCGACTTCGGATCCTTCGGGTCGGTCTCGATCGCGATCATCTGCCGCGACTCGGGATCGAAGATGCGGAGCCCCGACTCGCGCGTGCCGAGCGCGAGCCGGCCGTCGCGCAGCTCCTCGATGCGCCAGATCTCCGACTGCGTCGCGCCTGGCTTGCCGATCGGGAACTTGGTGAACGTCTTGCTCGCCTTGTCGAACAGGAGCAGCCCCTCGCGCCACGTGCCGACCCAGACGCGGCCGCGCCGGTCGACGTGTATGGAGAAGATGTTGTCGTCGCCGAGATTGGAGTTTCGCGTCGTGTAGGCCGTGAAGCTGTTCGCGGCCGGATCGAACCGCGTGATGCCGCCCGACCAGGTGCCGAGCCAGAGCACGCCGTTCGGCTCCGCCGCGACGGCGAGCACGGCGTCCACGTTCAGCGCGCTGTTCTTGGAGGTGTACCGGGTGAACCGGCCCGCGGCGAGGTCGAAGCGGTTGAGGCCGCCGCCGTCGGTCGCGACCCAGAGCGACCCGCTCGAGTCCTGCGCGAAGCCGAGCACGGAGTTGACGCTGAGGCTCGCGGCGTCGCCCGGGATGGAGCGATAGGTCCGGATCGCGTCGCTGTTGCGCTTGGCGATGTTCACGCCGCCGGCGAAAGTGCCGACCCACAGCGTCCCCGACTTGTCCTCGTAGATCGACCACACCGAGTTGTTGTTCAGCCCCGTGGGGTTGTTCGGGTCGTAGACGTCGTGCGAGACGGTGGCGGTCGCGAAGTCGAAGCGATCGAGGCCGCCGTTCTCGAGCGCGACCCACAGCCCCTCGCGTCCGGCGGGGGCGAGCGCCTGGATCGCGTTGAGGGTCAGGCTGCGCGGGTTGGTCGGGTCGTGCCGGAGAGCGGATCGATCTTCGCGAGGCCGCCGCGGTAGCTGCCGGCCCAGATCGTCCCGGACTCGTCCTCGATGACGCCACGAACGTCGACCTCGGTGCTGATCCCCTCGGAGGTGAGGTAGCGACGAGCGGTCCCGCTGACCGGATCGAGATCGTAGAGGCCCACCGAGCTCGTGCCGACCCAGATGTGGCCGCGGCGATCCTCGGTGAGGTTGGCGATGTTCTTCCCGGCGAGTCCGAGCGTCGCGCTCTGCGCGTAGCGCACCGACTTCCCCGTCTTCCGATCGAACTGATAGAGCCCGTCGTTGGTGCCGACCCAGACGATCCCCGACTTGGCGTGCAGGAGGCTCAGCGCGTTTTGCCCGTCGCCGATGGTGTACGTCACGAAGCGATCGTGGGCGCGGTCGTACCGGCTCAGTCCCTTGCGCGTGCCGATCCAGAGGACGCTGTCGCGGTCCTCGCGCACGAACTCGATGTAGTTGTCGGGAAGCGACGCCGAGTCGCCGCGCACGTTCCGGTAGTTCGTGATCGAGTAGCCATCGTAGCGGTCGAGCCCCCGACGCGTGCCGAACCACATGAATCCACGCACGTCCTGATAGACGATCGGGACCCACGCGCCGGACAGGCCGTCGTCCGCCGTGATCTTGGCGAACTGCAGCCGCTGCGCCTCGGCGGGAGCGGGAGGACAGAGCGTGCACGCGATCGCGAGCGCGGCGGCAGCGCGGCGAAGCGCGCGTGCCTGCTCGGTGGGCTTGCCGGATGCCGACATGGCGCTGAGAGCTGACGGAAGAGCGCGGGGGACCGGGCCGGCAGCAGCGCCAGCGAGTCCCGGGGGGGGGAGAGGAACCGCTTTGGAGGAGTCTCGTCCGGAAGCGGACACCTCTATAACGATCGAGTCCCACGGAGGGCACCCGGGGAGTGAGTTGGTG
>DASTSX010000305.1:0-7591 GCA_035760455.1 Gemmatimonadaceae bacterium
GTCCTACCTATCGCACCGCACCGGGCCGCGAGAACCGTGCGGTCGCCGGGCTCTCCATGGGCGGGATGCACACGCTCGCCATCGCCAGCACCAATCCGCGGGAGTTCGAGTACGTCGGCATCTTCAGCCACGCGGCGCGCATCGACAGCACCGTCGATGCGCGACTCAGGGCGCTGAAGACGGGCAACCCCAAGCTGGTCTACGTGACCGTGGGTGTCGACGACTTCCTGCTCGACAACTCGCGCGCCCTGCTGCACCGCATGAAAGGCGTCGGGCTGACGCCGACGTACGCGGAGACGCCCGGCGCGCACACGTTCTTCGTCTGGCGGCAGTATTTGAGCGAGTTCGTTCCCAAGCTGTTCCGCTGACGCCGGCATGCGCGACACACCTCGACTCCGAACCCGAGCGAAGAGAGCGATGTCCCGGATCACCGCCACCGCGCTGACACTGGCGGGCCTCGCGCTCGTCGGCCCGCCCCGCGCCCTCGAGGCGCAGGCACCGCAGCCTGCGCTCGACTCGCTCGCCGCGCGCGTGGATCCCCACGTCGCGAAGCAGCGGGTGCTCGTGCTCACCGACATCGCCAACGAGCCGGACGACCAGATGTCGCTCGTGCGCCTGCTGGTCTACTCGAACCAGCTCGACATCGAGGGGCTCGTCGCGACGACGTCGACGTGGATGAAGCGCGCCGTGCGCCCCGACGTCATCCGCCAGGTGCTCGACGCGTACGGGCAGGTCCAGCCGAACCTCGCGCGCCATCAGCCCGGGTTTCCTACGGCCGACGCGCTGCGCGCCGTCGTGACGACCGGGCAGCCGGGCTACGGCATGGAGGCGGTCGGCGCCGACCGAATGTCCCCGGGCGCGGAGCTGATCGTCCGAGCCGCCGACCGGCCCGATCCCCGGCCGCTCTGGATCTCGGCGTGGGGCGGCACGAACACGCTCGCGCAGGCACTGCTGCACGTGCGCGCGACGCGGACGCCGGCGCAGCTCGAGCAGTTCGTCTCGAAGCTCCGCGTCTACACGATCTCCGACCAGGACGACGCGGGCCCGTGGATCCGGCGCGAGTTCCCGCGGCTGCACTACGTCGCGTCTCCTTCGACGCAGGACGGCGAGCAGTACTACATGGCGACGTGGACCGGCATCAGCGGCGACCGCTTCTATCGGAACGCGCCGGGCGCCGACTTCACGACGTTCACCGACGAATGGATCAACGTGAGCATCCGCGCCAAGGGCCCGCTCGGCGCACACTATCCCCGCCCGTGCTGCATCCACGAGGGCGACACCCCCGCGTTTCTCGGCCTGATCGACAACGGCCTCGCCAGCGCGATGAGCCCGGCGTTCGGCGGCTGGGGCGGGCGGTACGTCTGGCGCCGGTACTTCGGCGAACCTCGCCCGCACTGGACCCAGGGCGGCGACTCGTATCCAGGCAACGCCAACTCGCGCGACGCCGTCGTGGCTCGCGACGGGAACACCTACGTCTCCGACCAGGCCACGATCTGGCGATGGCGTACCGCGTTCCAGCACGACTTCGCCGCGCGCATGGACTGGACGGTCAAGCCGCCGCGTGAGGCGAACCACAACCCGCTCGTCACCGTGAACGGCATCGCCGGCACCGCACCGATCGAGATCGCGGCGCGCGTCGGCGTGCCCGTCGTGCTCGACGCCGCCGGCACGCGCGACCCGGACGGCCACGCGCTCAGATACGCGTGGTTCTACTATCCCGAGGCGGGGACGGGGATCCCTGGACGCTCGGTGTGGGCGAGTGGCCGCCCCACGTTCGACCGGGCGCTCGCGCCGGGCGCCGCCGGCGGCGCGCCCGGTGAGGGAGGCATTCCTTCCGCGCCGCCGAGCGGGCTGCCGACGCCGCGCCCGCGGGTGACCATTGCCGGCGCCGATGGCGCGCGCGCCACGGTCACGCCGCAGGTCGCCGGCATCGCCCACGTCATCCTCGCCGTCGAGGACGGCGGGACGCCGAGCCTCACGTCGTACCGCCGCGTGATCCTCACCATCGGAGCTGCACGATGACATCGATTCGCACATGCACCCTCGCGCTCTTCTGCCTCGTGCTCGGCGGCTGCTCGACTACGACGACGGCTCGACGGCCCGACGGCGGCTCGCCGACATCGCTGGACGCGAAGCCGCGCGTCGTCGTCACCACCGACCCCGAGCTCGACGACTCCAACTCGCTGCTGCGCTATCTCCTCTACGCCACGGACTTCCGTACCGAGGGGCTCGTCTACGCGAGCAGCCAGTTCCACTGGAAGGGCGACGGCACGGGGAAGAAGTTCTCGGTGCCGAACCGCGAGTACTTCCGCTTCGGCCAGAAGCTCTGCCCGTGCGAGTCGTGGCGCTGGGCGCCGAACGAGCGGTTCATCGACGACGCCGTAGACGTCTACGAGCGCGTGTACCCGAACCTGCGCGTGCATCACCGCGACTATCCCACGCCAGCCGAGCTGCGGTCGAAGATCCGCTGGGGGAACATCGAGTTCGACGGCGACTTCTCGAAGGACACCCCGGGCTCCGATCTCATCCGCGGGCTGCTGCTCGACGACGATCCGGCGCCGCTGTACCTGCTCGCGTGGGGCGGCGCGAGCACGATCGCGCGCGCGCTGAAGTCGATCGAGGACCGTCACGCGCGCACTCCCGAGTGGCCGGCGATCCGCGCGAAGGTCTCGCGCAAGGCGATCCTCTCCCTCTCGGGCGACCAGGACGACACTTACGCGACGTACATCAAGCCGAACTGGCCCGACATCCGCTCCCTCGCGATCGGCCAGGGCGGCGTCGGCGTGGGCTACGGCGCGTTCGTCTTCGCGTCGGCGGAGAACGCGCCGTACTTCAGCGTGGACTGGACGCGCTCGAACGTGTCGAGCCAGGGACCGATCGGCGCCCACTACCGCGTGTGGGGCGACGGCAAGCAGATGGTGCCGGGCGACAAGTACGACTACTTCGGCATCGCGGGACTCTCCACCGACTCGCTTCGCAAGCTCGGCTACGTGGTGTGGCTGCCGCCGCGGCCGAGGGGTGAGTTCCTCGGTGAGGGAGACGATTTCACCTTCTTCAACCTGATCGGCAACGGCCTCGACGCGTATCGCGACGGGACGCCCGGTGGGTGGGGCGGCCGAGTCGTCGTCAATCCGGCGACACGCGTCGCGACTCCCGCGGGGCAGGGCGGCATGGGCGGCGGCATCGAAGCGTTCATGCGCAGCCTCGAGGGCATCGGGCCGGAGGGGCCGCGCACGCGTCCGCCGTCGCCGCAGCCCAACTTCGCGCCGGCCGCGCAGAACGACTTCGCCGCGCGCGTGCGATGGTCCGTGACGCCGACGTACGCCGGCGCGAATCACGAGCCGGTCGTCACCATCCGGGGCAACGCGCGCGTCTCGGCGCGCCCGGGCGAGACCGTGCGCCTCGAGGGCGCCGCGTCCGATCCCGACGGGAATGCCGTGACCGTGAGGTGGTGGCGGTGGAAGGACGTGGACAGCTATCCGGGGGAGATCACGCTCTCGAGTCCCACGTCGCTCGCGACGAGCTTCACGGTGCCGGCCGACGCCGTAGCGGGGCAGACCATCCAGCTCGTGCTCGAGGCGACCGACGACGGCAAGCCCGCGCTGACGCGGTATCGCCGCGTGGTGATATCGGTGTCCGGCCAGGCAACCCGTGCGAGCGACTCCGCGGAAGTGGCTCGCACCATCGGGCGCTTCCACGACGCGCTCGCCGCCGGCGACAGCGCGGGCGCGCTCGCCCTCCTCGCGCCCGACGCCGTCGTCCTCGAGAGCGGGGGAGTGGAGACCTACGACGAGTACCGCGCGCACCACCTCCCCGCCGACATCGGCTTCGCGCGGGCCGTGAAGAGCGTACGCGGCGCCGTGAGCGTCTTCGTGCGCGGCGACGTCGCATGGGCGTCGAGCACGAGCACCGCGGATGGCGAGTACCGCGGTCGCGTCGTCCGCTCGGCGGGCGCCGAGCTGATGGTGCTCACGCGCGTCCCGGGCGCGCCGCAAGGCGGCGGTTGGCGCATCAGCGCGATCCACTGGTCCTCGCGAACGCGCCGTCCCTGACGACGCGCCTCGTCCACGGCGGTCAGTCGCGCTCCTCGTACTCCTCGAGCGCCGAGGCGCGCTCCTCGTACTCCTCGAACCGGTAGGCGATCGCCGGCCCGGCATCGGTCTCGTACGCGAGCTTCGCGACGAGCAGCGTGAACGGCTCCGCGTAGCGCGCCGTGGCGATCGGGCCGACGTCGAGCGGGTCGAAGCCGACGTCCCGGATGAGCTTCGCGGCGGTCTCCTTCGCCCGCTCGTCGTCGCCGCAGTAGACGAGGCTCGGCCGGCGCTTCCGCCGCCGCTTCTCGTACACGGCGAACAGCACCTCGCTCGGCACCGTTCCGAACGCCGAGACGACGCTCGCCCCCGCGACCTTCCTCGCGAGCTCCTCCGCCCCCGACGACGTGTGGCCGACGACGAGCGCGGTGTCGTCGTCGTTCATCGGGAGCGAGCAGCTGATCAGCACCTTGCCCGTCAGGTCGCCCGCCTTCGTCAGCACGTCGTCCACACGCTTCCAGTGCACGGCGAGCAGGAGGGCGTCCGCATCCTCCGCCGCTTCGCGGGGGGTGCCGGCGCGTGCGCGCGCGCCCGCCTCGCTCGCGAGCGCCTCGAGCTTGCTACGGCTGCGCGAGTAGCTGAACACGACGTGGTGCCCGGCGCGCGCGAACAGGGTGCCGAGCTTGCCACCCATCAGTCCCGATCCGAGAATTCCGATCCGCATGTAGTGCTCCTTGGCACGTCGAGCCGGTGGTGCCGCTGCCGCACGATGAGCGGCGCCGGCAGCTCGAGCAAGGGGCGCACTCAAGGCACTCCAACACGGAGCGACACACCATGCGACATCGGCAACGAACACGATTCTCCGCGGGGCACGCGCTCGCGCTGAGCTCCCTGTTTGTGGCGGGCGCCACGGCCGGGGCACAGGGAGTCCCGGCGGCGGCACGGTCCTATCCGATCACGTCGACGGCCGACCTGCGTCTGCACAACGTGACGGCAGAGCCCGTGACGCACGCCGGCAAACGTGGCGTGCGCATCGCCGTGTCGGACGACGCGCAACGCCGGGTCCTGGCGCTCCCCATCGACCAGCAGTCTCAGTTCGAGAAGCTGGCGGTGATCGAGGGAACCGACTTCTCGAACGGCGTGATCGAGGCCGAGATCGCCGGTGCGCCCGCACCGGGCGCACCGGCAGGCGCACGCGGCTTCGTCGGGATCGCGTTCCGCCTACTGCCCGACCTGCGGACGTACGATGCGTTCTATCTCCGCCCCACGAACGGCCGCGCCGACGACCAGGTGCGCCGCAACCATTCGGTGCAGTACATCTCGCATCCCGACTGGACGTGGAGCCGCATGCGTCAGGAGACGCCGAAGAAGTACGAGTCGTACGTCGACCTCGTCCCGGACGCGTGGACCAGAATCCGGATCGAGGTGCGCGGTGACTCGGCGCGGCTCTTCGTGCATGGGCAGGAGCAGCCCACGCTGATCGTCAACGACGTGAAGACGGGGGCGCGGGGGCGCGGCGCGATCGCGCTCTGGATCGACGCCGGGACGGTCGCCCACTTCCGCGACGTGCGCGTCAGTCCCCGGTAACTTCGCGCCGTTGCCACGGATCGCGGGTCCATCAACCGCGGACCACCTCCAGCAGCACCGGTAGGCTGCGCGGCCCATGAACGGTCGGTCCCGCGCGCGGTGCCCAGGGGCCCCTCTCCGTCGCGACGGAACGCCGGCGCGCGCGCGAGCAGCGCCGCAAGTGCCACGCGCATTGGGGGGGCGGTTCCCCGGGGACGTCCGTCTCGGGCCTGACTTCCTCCCTGGAGCGCGGTTGCCTCGTGTCCGGACGAATCCGTTCCGGTTGACCTCACGCGCCGGCAATCCTACTGTAGCGCGAGCAGCGGCCGTGGGTTCACGACCGCCCCCTGCCCACGGCCCTCAGGAGAACGGCATGGCAGCACTTCGGCTCGCCGCCGTTCTCGTCGCGCTGACTCTCGTTCCGCCGGCCGCCTGGACGCAGACGTCGGGCGGCTCGCCGCCGGTCACGCGGGCCCCGATGCGGCC
Source organism: Gemmatimonadaceae bacterium (assembly GCA_035760455.1). Taxonomy (GTDB): domain Bacteria; phylum Gemmatimonadota; class Gemmatimonadetes; order Gemmatimonadales; family Gemmatimonadaceae; genus AG11. The sequence continues at coordinate 6,084 of DASTSX010000305.1, forward strand.
CCGCACCGCCGCACCGCCCGCGCGGGCGGTCGGCGTCGCGGCGGAGGCGCGCATTGCCGCGAACGACAACCGGCGGCCCGCGGGACGCCTCGACCGGGGCGTGCTCACGTTGCGGCTCGAAGTGCGCGAAGGGAGGCTGTTCCCGGAGGAGCCCGACGGTCCGAGCATTCCCGCGCTGGCGTTCGCCGAAGCGGGTGCCGCGCCGCAAGTGCCCGGACCGCTCGTCCGCGTGCCGCAGGGCACCGAGGTGCGGGTGAGCGTTCACAACCCGCTCCGCGACTCGGCGATCACCGTCCACGGCTTTCGGGCGCCCTCCGCGACGGGTGACTCGGCGCTTCACATCCCGCCCGGGGCCACGCGCGAGGCGACGTTTCGCGCCGACACGCCTGGCTCGTTCTACTACTGGGGCACGACCGGCGCACGCGCGGTGGACGAGCGCGAGTGGTACGAGAGCCAGCTGTCGGGCGCGCTCGTCGTCGACGCGCCGGGTGCACCCGTCGACGACCGCGTGTTCGTCATTGGTGAATGGTTCCGCGGCGGAGACTCGACCCTCGCCGTCCCGAGGGCCGATCAGACCGTGATGGTGATCAACGGCCGGTCGTGGCCCCACACCGAGCGCCTGGCCTTCACGCAGGGAGATTCGGTGCGCTGGCGGTGGATCAACGCCTCCGCCGTCTCGCATCCGATGCATCTGCACGGGTTCTACTTCCATCTCGAAAGCCGAGGCGACTGGCGTGCGGAGCGGACGTACCGCGGCGACGCGCGCCCGTTTCTCGTCACGCACCTGATGCTGCCCGGCGAGACCATGCGCGTTTCGTGGGTGCCGGAGCGCCCGGGCAACTGGCTGTTCCACTGCCACTTCACGTTCCAAACCCCGACTGGCGGGTGATCTTCTCGTTGATGTCGGACTCCTCGCTGGTCGCCTGGCGCGCGGTCGCGAAGGACGGCGCCGATCTGCCCGCGGTGCAGCGCGTGACGCGCCCTGCCTACCTCCTGACCGGTCCGGGGGAGACGGCGGACTTCGAGTTCACGCCGGCGGCGCCGGGGGAACTGCGGCTCGAGGTCAAGACGCAGATCTCTGGGGCTGGCGTCCCGGGTTGGATCATCCCCGTTCGCGTGCGCGTACGGTGAATGGTGCAGGGCGCGGCCCGCTCCGCGCGTGACCGGCCGCACTCATCTCGAACCAACCGCCAATGCCCGCCACGCACATTCGACCCGCCACGCGCCGTCTCGTCGCCGGCGCGATGCTCACGCTCGCCGCGGCTCCCAGCGCTCCGCCGCTCGGCGCGCAGTCCGCTGCGCGCCCCGCGCCGCGCCGCGCCGCGCTGCCCGCCGCGTACGGCGCGATCCGCGAAGCCGACCTCCGGCGCGACGTCGGAGAGATGGCGTCGCCCGCGATGCGCGGCCGCGAAGGTGGCACGCTCGACGAGCTGCGCGCCTCGATCTGGGTGGCGGAGCAGTACCGCCGCATCGGTCTGCAGCCGATGGGAGAGGGGGGGACCTGGTTC
>DASTSX010000306.1:0-13378 GCA_035760455.1 Gemmatimonadaceae bacterium
GACACGCTGGACGAGCACGAGCGCACGCTCATCGTTCGGGCGCTGTCGGCCGCCGGCGGGAACGTGGCCGAAGCATCGCGGCGACTGAAGACGGACCGGGCCAACCTGTATCGCCGGATGCGCCGACTGGGCATTCCCGTCGGCGACGAATGAACGGAGGCGGGGTAGCACCCGGCACCCATCGTCTGTGAGCACAATGCGGACACTCGTCACGACTCTGGCCAGCGCCTGCCTCCCGCTGGCGCTTCACGCGCAGCAGCGCGACACCATCCCGACGCGCGACCAGCTGCCGCGCGACGTCGCGCACGAAGTCGTGGCGCTGTTCAACGCGACGACGACGCTGCGCGCGACCGACCGGCTGGAGATCGAGGCGGGTCGCGACGTGGCGGGGAACGTCGCGGTGCTCAACGGCCCGTTGACGCTGGGGGGCCGCGTGCGCGGGCGCGTGCTGGCGATCAACAGCGACGTGATCCTGCTGCGCGGCGCGCGCATCGACGGCGACCTGCTGGTGGTGGGGGGCGAGGTCGAGGGGAGCGACGGCGCGATGATCGGCGGCGAGCTGCGCATCTACCACCCGCCGCTGCGGTATACCCAGGACGGCGACCAGCTCGTCGCGCAGCTCGACGGGGCGGGCGCGGAGGAGCCGTGGTGGCGGCGGCTCGAGCGACGGGGCCGCCGCAACTTCAACCGGCTCGAGATCGCGAACGCCGGAGTCTACAATCGCGTCGAGGGGCTGCCGGTGCGCGTGGGTCCGGTGCTCTACCGCGATCAGGGGTGGGGGCACCTGCGGCTCGACGCGACGGCGGTGCTGCGCACCGAGAGCAGCTTCTCGGGCGCGACGCCGGACGTGGGGCACGACGTGCGCGGCGAGGCACGCGCGGGGCGCGAGTACGGCGTCACGGTCGGCGGGCGGCTGTTCGACGTCGTGGACGGCGTCGAGCAGTGGCAGCTGAGCGACGCGGAGGTGGCGCTCGCCACGTTCTTCTTCCATCGCGACTATCGAGACTATTACGGCCGGCACGGCGGGCAGCTGTACGCGGCGTTGCGCGCCACTGACAACGCCGACCTGACCATCTCCTACAGCGACGAGCGGTGGCGGGCGCGCGCGACGCGCGACCCATTGACCTTCGCGTGGAACGGATTGGCGTGGCGCGACAACCCGCAGATGGACGCGGGGCGGTTCCACATGGCGAACGTCACGCTGCGGATCGACACGCGGAACGACGTGCTCAATCCGTGGGCCGGCTGGTACGTGTTCGCCGACTTCGAGCGTGGCGTGGGGTGGATCGACGTCGCGGGGCCGACGTCGTCGAGCGTGCGCGTGCTGGCCGCGGGGCCGACGCGATATCAGCGCGGCTTCTTCGACGTGCGGCGCTACAACCGCGTGTCGCCGAGCGCACAGCTCAACCTGCGGCTGGTGATGGGCGGCTGGTTGAGCGGCGACCCCCTGCCCCTCGAGCGGCGGCTCTCGATCGACGGCCCCGGAACGGTGCCGGGGTTCGACTTCCGCAGCGCGGGAGGCACGGACGTTGGCACGTGCAGCGAGGGTGCGGCGCCGGCGGGGCGGCCCGCGCAGTGCGAGCGCGTGGGGCTGGCCCAGCTCGAATATCGCGGCGACCTGCACCTGTCGCTCTCGCACGGCCGCGGCAGTGCGCGACGCACGCGGCTGCGCGCCGACGGGGCATGGGTGTTCTTCGCCGACGCCGGGCGCGGGTGGCTGGTCAACGCGCCGGACAGCCCGCTCAATCTCGGCCGGCGCGACCTGCCGCCGCTGTCGTCGTATCGGACGGACATCGGTGCGGGACTCGCGTTCGAGCACTTCGGCGTCTACGTGGCCAAGGCGCTCTCGGTGCCGAACGAGCCGGCGAACGTGTTCGTGCGGGTACGGCACCGGTTCTAGCGCGTGCACTCGCTCGGTCGCCGACTGCTCGTCGCCGGCGCGCTCCTCGTCGTGGGGAGCGCGCCGGCGGTCGCGCAGCAGCGCGTGCAGCTCGAGGTCAGCGTGCCGGCCGGTGGCAATCCCGGGATGGTGACGACGACGGGTTTGTTCGGCGATCGGGACATGCGCGACCTGGTGCGCAGCGGCTTCCCCGCCTCGCTGCGTTTCCGGCTGGAGCTGTGGCGGCCGGGCGGCCTGTTCAACGATCTGGAAGCGAGTCAGGAGTGGGAGCTCATCATCCAGTACGATCCCACCGGGCAGCGCTACCGCGTCGTGCGGCGGCAGGCGGGACGCATGGAGGACCTCGGCAGCTTCGCCACGCTGTCGACGGCGCAGGCCGTGCTGGAGCGGCCGCTCCGCATCACGCTGCTCCCGAGGCGCGAAGGGCGTCGGTACTACTACAACTATGCGCTCGACATCGAGGCGCTGTCGGTGAGCGACATGGATCAACTGGAGCGCTGGCTGCGCGGGGTCCGCGGCACGACGGCGGCGAGCGCGGTCGGCTCAGGGGTGCGAACGCTGATGCTCCGGATGCTCGGCGGGGAGAACCGGCATTATGAGCGGAGGTCGTCGACGTTCATATGGGGGTCTTGAGCGGACCGCCACTGAAGTACCCGGTACTTCCGTAGCGGGTACCCGGTACCCGCTGGACGCTCCCGGAAATCCGGTCGGCGCGTACGTGCACGACAGTGCAGTGAACGACAAGCCCGCCCCCCGTGGAGTCGTGAAACGGGCTTTCAGTAGGAACCGTCTGAGGTGGCGATCCCGAGGGGATTTCCGGGAGCATCCCCCTGGTACGGAGTACCTGCACATCGGTCGTACCGGGTACTCGTCGTAGCAGTTGATAAGGAACGGGGGCCGCCGCGCTAGTCCGCTGCCGCCCCCGATCTGTCGCCGTGCTCATGCCCGTGATGATGGCTTCCGTGCCCTCGATGCGGGTGGCTGCGGTGCTCGAGCGCCTCGAGCTGATGCAGGATGGCGTCGCCGTAGAAGGTGCGGATGTAGCGCGCCTGGGTCTGCGTCAGCCGGCGCACGGCCCACGAGAGGTGGACGAAATGCGGCTCGACCGGGCGGGTGAGCGGGACCATCCCGATCTCCGCGGGCAGCCGGTTCCCCTTCCGCGTGTTGCAGGGCGAGCAGGCCGTCACGACGTTCGTCCAGTCGTTCGTGCCGCCGCGCGAGATCGGGACCACATGGTCGCGCGTGAGCGCCTCACGGGGCTTCAGCTCGGCCGCGGGCCGGCCGCAGTACTGGCACCGGTAGTGATCGCGTGCGAAGAGGAACGTGTTCGTCACCTGCCGGCGGAAGCGCCGCGGCACGTGGATGAACTTGGTGAGCCGGATCACCGCCGGCCGCGGCATGGTCAGCCGCTCCGACCGGATGACGCGATCGTGCTCCGCCTCCACGATCTCGGCCTTGCCATCGATGACGAGACGGAGCGCCCGACGCATGGGGACCATCGTCAGCGGCTCGAACGACGCATTCAGTGCCAGACAACCGAGGATCACGCGATCCCTCCAGGCGTTCTGCGACTCTCCTCAAACTACGGCCGTGCAACAGCCCCAACAAGAGATCGTGCGGCGTGACGTCGCGGCGAGACGTGTCGTCAGCGCCCCGGCGTCGGCGCGGGATGCGCGGTCGCGCGCGCGCCGTCGGGGGACGCGAGCCACGACTGCAGGCGATCGGCGCTCCTCTGTACACGACGCGCGAGCGACGAATCCGCATCGAGCACGACGCCGTCGCGCACGAGCGGCCGGCCGGCCACGGCGACGAACGATGCCGTGGTGCCGGCGAGCGCGAGCACGGCCGCGGCGACGGGATCGTGGGTCGGCGCACGGCCGAGCGCGTCGAGCGGAATGGCCGCGAGGTCGGCGGCCTTTCCGGGCTCGAGGGAGCCGATCTCTCGGTCCAGCCGGAGTGCGCGCGCGCCGCCGAGCGTCGCCATCTCGAGCGCCCGGGCGGCGGACAGCGTGCCGACGTCGCCCGAATGCGCCGCGGCGAAGAGCAGCGCCAGACGCGCCTCGTCGAGCAGGTCCATGCGGTCGTTGCTGGCCACGGAATCGGAGCCGAGGCCGACGTCCACCCCCGCGGCCAGCAGCTTGGGGAGCGGCGCCACCCCGTGGGCGAGCCGCGCGTTCGAGGCCGGACAGTGCGCCACGGCGCAGCGATGCTCGGCGATCGTCCGGATGTCGTCGTCGTCGACGCGGACGCAATGGATGAGCAGCGGATCGACGGCGAGCACCCCGAGCGCTTCGAGGAGCGCGATCGGAGACCGGGCTCGCGCCGCGACAGTGATGCCGCGCCGGCGAAGGCCGTCGGCGAACGAGCCCGCCCCCTCCACCACGAGCGCCGTCTCGAGGGCGCTCTCGGCGATGTGCACCGCGACCGGCGCGCTCAGCTCGCGCGCGAGCGCGGCGGCCGCACGGTAGAGCGGATCGGACACGGTGTACGGTGCGTGCGGGGACACGCCCGCGCGCACGAGCGCCGTCTCGCGCGCGCGCATGGCGCCGAGCTTCTCCCGCAGCTCGCCGATCGCGCGGTCGCACTGCGCGGGGTCCGGCCCGAACACCTCGCGGTAGCAGATGCCGCGCACGCCGCGCTCGAGCATCGCGTCGAAGCCGGCGCCCGAGTCGCCGGTGTCGGCGAAGGTCGTGACGCCGGCGCGCACGCCCTCCTCGACACCGAGCCGCGCGGCGTCGAGGAGGGCGTCGGCGTCGAAGACCGCGCGCCGTGCGCCGGTGAGGCGCAGGATCCACTCGCGGAACCCCAGCCCGTCCAGGAAGCCGCGCATCGCGGTGAGCTCGAGGTGGCAGTGCGTGTTGACGAGCCCCGGGAGGAGGATCGCGTCGCCGAGGTCGGTGTCGTCCTCGTCCGGATGCGCGGGCGGCGCGTCGGATCGGGCACCGACCCAGACGATCCGCCCCCGCCGCTCCACCACGGTGCCGTGCGCCACCGGCGGCGCCGAAACGGGGACGACCCAGCGCGCGTGGTAGCGCGTCATCAGTCGAAGGCGCCGGTACGGGAGCCGTGAGCGGTGGGATCGTACAGATCCTCGTCGCGCACGCCGACTGCGCGCGCGAGGGCGAGGGGGTGCGCGATGTCGGCGACCTGCTCGCGCGTGTGCCCATCCGAGCCGAGCGACAGCCGCACGCCAGCGTCCGCGGCGCGACGCACCAGCCGCTCGTGCGGGCGATAGCGGTTCGAGATCTCGAAGGCGATTCCGGCGTCGCGCAGCGCACGCACGAGCCGCTCTTCGTGCGCTTCCGTCCACAGCTCGTGCGGCTCGATGTGGCGCAGCGAGGGCGAGATGAGCGTCGGATGCGCGAACACGTCGATCGGCATCTCCTCGGCGAGCATCTCGAGCGAGGCGACGTGCGCCTCGACGTAGGACGCCGGGGTCAGACCGGTCGGAAGATCGCGGTGAAACACGCGGAAGTACGTGCCGTTGCCGAGCCGGATCGAGTGGAGCGAGCCGACGCGATGGGTGAAGCGCCGGACGGTGTCGTCGGGGAGCTCGCGCCAGATGGCGTCGTGCCAGCAGAACTCGCCGCCACGCAGCACGTCGTGGCCCTCGAGGTCGTCGAGGTAGCGCGCCACGGCGCGTGGCGAGTCGACCGTGGTGGGCGCGTCACGCGAGATGTGATCCGTGACGCTGGGCCGCACGCCGACCGAGCGCGCCTTCTCCACGACGTCGGCCACGCTGAGCGCGCCGTCCGAGTGCGTCGAATGGGCGTGGCAGTCGACCGGCTGCCACGTCATTGGCGCTGCGAGGGGGGAAGTGTGAACGGGTTGCTGGTGTCGCGCTGCGCGGTGCCGAGCGTGGTATCGCGCGATGGGCGGGGACGCGAAGCGCGCGGGATCGGCGCGGCGCCGGGGGTGATCACCGAGCCCTGCGACGCGCGAACGCGCGTGAGGGTCGACGTGTCGGGAGTGGGCGTGCTCGGCGGCGGGAAACCGAACGACGTGTCGACCGGCGTGGCCGGCGCACCGGGTGCGCCCGGCGTCGTCGAGTACGGATCGGTCGTCGGGATGCAGGTCGCGATCGGATCGGTGCCGGCGAGGAAGTAGTCCGTGACCGCGGGGCCGCAGCCGGGCGCCCAGAGCTGGCCGCTCGCGAGATCGATCTGCCGCTCGACGATGCCCTCGGGGCGCGGCCAGTCGGGAGACGCCGGCTTGCGGCGATAGACCTCGCGCATGAACGCGGTCCACGCCGGCGCGGCGAGCACGCCGCCCTGCGCGTTGCTCTTGATCTTGCGCGGCCGGTCCATGCCCATCCACACGCCGGCCACGAGGTCCGACGTGTAGCCGATGTACCAGACGTCCGCGCCATCGTTCGTCGTACCCGTCTTGCCGCCGGCGGGAATGCGGAACTGACTGCCGACGGAGCCCGCGGCGGTCCCGCGCAGCACGGCGTCCTTCATCATGCTCACCATCAGCCACGACTCTTCCGGGGACATGACCGGCGCGCGCACCGGCGTAGGTTCCCACAGGATGTCGCCCTTGGCGTTCTCCACCCGCACGATCCCGTTCGGCGCGGCGCGCGTGCCGAGGGTGGCGAACGCGCTGTACGCGGCGATCATCTCGATGGGGTAGACGTCCGCCGCGCCGATGTAGATCGACGGATAGGGCGGGATCGGCGTCGTCAGCCCGAACCGGCGCGCCATCTCGGTGACGGTCTGCGGCCCGAGCTCCATGCCGACCTTGATCGTCGGGATGTTGCGCGAGTTGTAGAGCGCGCGGCGCATCGGGATCAGCCCCTCGAACTTCCCGTCGTAGTTCTGCGGCGTCCAGCTTCCCCCGCCCGACTGCGGTACCGAGAGGGGCGAGTCGTCGACGACGTACGACGGCGGGCGGCCGTTCTGGATCGCGGTGGCGAAGACGATCGGCTTGAAGGTCGATCCGGGCTGTCGCAGCGCCTGCGTGGCGCGGTTGAACTTGGAGTCGTCGAAGTCGCGGCCGCCGACGAGGGCGCGGATGGCGCCGGTGCGCGGGTCCATCGCGACGAACGCGCCCTGGAGGTAGGGCGAGTTCGGCGTCGTCGGCTCGCCGCTCCGCTCCGAGGCGCTCGCCATGTAGGCCTCGTACGAGCGCCGCGGGTACGCGCCGAAGCGGCCCGCCTCGATGGCGCGGAGCTGATTCTCGAGCGCCCGCTCGGCGGCCGACTGGAGGTCGACGTCGAGCGTGGTGTACACCTTGAGCCCCTGCTCGTAGAGCCGCTGGCCGAACTGCTGCTCGAGCTGCTGGCGGATCCACTCGACGTAGTACGGCGCGACGTCGCCGGCCTCGCTGCGCCGCGCGAGCTGGAGCGGATAGGCCTTGGCGAGGCTGGCGTCGGCGTCGCTGACGGCGCCCTGCTCGCGCATGACCTCGATCACCGTGTTGCGGCGCTGGATGGCGCGCTCGGGCGCGCGTCTCGGATTGTAGCGCTCGGGGGCCTTGGGCAAGCCGGCCAGCGTGGCGGCCTCGGCGAGGTTCAGGTCGCGCGCCGACTTGCCGAAGTACCGCTGCGCGGCGGTCTCGATCCCGTACGCGCCGTTGCCGAGGGCGATCTGATTGAGGTAGAGCTCGAGGATGCGGTCCTTCGAGTACTTCCGCTCGATGGCGCGCGCGACCTTGATCTCCTTCAGCTTGCGGACCGGCGACTTGTCGCGCGTGAGCCGCTCGGGGAAGATGTTCCGCGCGAGCTGCATCGTGATCGTCGAGAAGCCCTCGACGAAGGCGCGGCGCTTGATGTCCTCGAGCAGCGCGCCGGGCACACGGAGCCAGTCGACGCCCGAGTGCCGGTAGAAGCGCTTGTCCTCCACCATCACGAACGCGTTGCGCACCAGGGGCGGGATCTGGTCGATCTTGAGCAGCGTGCGGCGCTCGAGCCCCAGCTCGGCGATGAACTTCCCGTCCGCGGCGTAGAGCTTGGAGGTCTGGCGGGGCTGGTACTGCTCGAGCACGTCGGCCGACGGGCAGGCGCCGGCGCGGCAGACGAGCGCCCAGGCGGAATAGCCGAGCCCGAGCCCGAACGCCGTGACGAAGACGGCGCCGACGGCGAGGCCCCGCGTGAGCCGCGGATGCCGCTGCCGGAACTGTCTGGAGAACGGAAGGTCCATCGAGCGCGGGAGATGAGCCGTCGATCCGAGGGGCGGACGCCGCGCGGACTCAGGCAGGAAGGTTAATGCGCGCATCGGGAGACCGCACCGATCCCGCACGTTCCTTCGCCTGACAATCGGACACCCGAGCGTCTACTTTTGTGCCATGAAAACGACAGCGGTGCTCGACGAGCTGCAGTGGCGCGGGCTGGTCTACCAACACACGGACGGGGTCCCCGACGCGCTGGCCGCCGGGCCCGTGTCGGCATACATCGGCTTCGACCCCACCGGCAGCAGCCTGCACGTCGGCAGCCTCGTCCCGATCATGGTGCTGGTGCATCTCCAGCGGCACGGGCACCGGCCGATCGCGCTCGTCGGGGGCGGGACCGGAATGATCGGCGACCCGAGCGGCAAGGCGAGCGAGCGCCAGCTGCTCACCACCGAGCAGGTGGCGCAGAACGCGCGCGGGATCCACGCGCAGCTCGAGCGCTTCCTCGAGTTCGACGGGCCGAATGCGGCCCGGATGCGCGACAACGCCGCGTGGCTGACGCCGCTGCACCTGGTGGACTTCCTGCGCGACGTCGGGAAGCACTTCACCGTGAACTACATGCTGCAGAAGGAGTCGGTGCGCTCGCGGATGGACGCGGGGATCTCATTCACCGAGTTCAGCTACATGCTCCTCCAGGCGTACGATTTCCTGGAGCTGAAGCGACGCGACGGCGTGACGCTGCAGCTGGGTGGAAGCGACCAGTGGGGGAACATCACGGCAGGAATCGAACTGATCCGCCGCGTGGACGGCGCGGAGGCGCACGCGCTCACGATGCCGCTCGTGACGACGTCGAGCGGGGCGAAGTTCGGGAAGACCGAGGCGGGCGCCGTGTGGCTCGACGCGGATCGCACGTCGCCGTACGCGTTCTATCAGTTCTGGCTGGGCACCGAGGACGCGGATGTCGCGCGCTACCTGCGCTACTACACGCTCCTGCCGCGCGAGGAGATCGAATCGTTGGAGGCGGAGACGGCGTCGGCCCCCGAGCGGCGGGTGGCGCAACAGGCGCTGGCCCGCGACGTGACGCGCCGCGTGCACGGCGAGGCCCCGCTCGCGGCGGCCGAGCAGGTGTCGACGTTCTTCTTCGGCGGCCTCGCCGCCGGCGAGCTGACCGACGACGCGCTGCGGATCCTGCGCGCCGAGGCGCCGTTCGCCGAGGTGACGCGCGAGGCGCTGACGAGCGACTCCGACCCCGCGCGGTTCGACGCGCTCAAGCTGCTCGTCGCGTCGGGGCTCGCCGCGTCGAACGGCGCGGCGAAGCGGCTGCTCGAGCAGGGCGGCGTGTCGGTGAACAAGCGCAAGCTCGCGGCGGGCGACCGCCACGTGCCGGCCGCCGACGTGCTGCTGCGCGGCGGGCACGTCGTCGTCGGCAAGGGGAAGCGCGACTACGCGCTGCTGCGCGTGAGGGACTGACGCCCGACCGCCCCGCCACGACGGCACACGAACCCACGCCGCTCAGCCGGCGGCGCGCAGCACTCCGAATCGCACCAGACTTACGCCGACCCGTCGGTGCACGATGATGGCGAGGATCGCGCCTCGCGCGAGAATCGCGACCGAGGTGGCGATCGCCGTGCCGATGATGCCCAGCTTCGGCGTGAGGACGAGCGTCAGAATGAGGTTGAGCGCGGCGGTGCCGCCGATGACCTGACTCGCCACGTGCTGGTGACCGGTCATCGTGAGCAGATAGCCGGCGAGCGCGCCGAGCGTGGCCATCGTGACCTGCCCCGCCGCGAGGATGAGCATGACGGTATAGCCCGACGGAAAATCCGGGCCGAACCAGCTGAGCGCCCACTTCCCGAAGACGACGAGCACCGCGAACACGGCGAGCGAGGTGAGGAGGCTCGCCAACTGCACCTGCCCGACGAGACGCTGCAGGTCGCCGATGCGCCGCTGGGCGAACAGACGAGCGATCTGCGGCTGCACGATGAGCATGAAGGCGGTGAAGGCGAAGCTGATGAGCGCCGAGAGCTGGCTCGCCGTGCCGTAGATCGCGGTCGACTCCTTGCCGAGGAAGCTGTTGACGACGAGCACGTCGGTCTGCGTCGACAGCACGAGCTGCGAGAGCGAGATCGCCAACAGCGGGCCCACCGTCCGGATCCACTCGCGCGAGTCGTCGACGGGAGGTGCGACCCGTGCTTCCGCGGGCGAGCACCGCGCCATGAGACGCAGCGTGACGAGGAGCGCGGTAGTGGTGGCGAGCAGCTGCAGCAGCACCGCCACCGGAACGCTCAGTCGACGCGACGACGCCCAGACCACGAGGAGCGCCGCGCAGAGCACCAGCGGGCGAAGCAGCTGGAACGGCGCCTGGGATTCGCGGACCCGGTGCAACCCCTGCAGGAAGCCCGCCTCGACCTGCAGCCGTGCGAAGATCGGGAGGAGGGCGCAGCCGAGCAGCAGGGGAATCATGTACCCGTCGGGCAGCCATCGCTGCACGGCGACGATCACCGCCGCCGCGAGGAATGCCACTCCGCCCGACGCGAGCGTGACCCATCGGCGGCTGGTGTTCAGATAGCCATGCAGCAGCCCCCACGAGTGGGTCGCGTGATAAGCGGCAACGAACCGCACCGCCGCCGTGTCCATCTCCAGTCGTCCGACGATCGCCGCGGCGTTCATGGCGGCGAGGACGTACACGTACACGCCGTACCCTGCCGTGCCGAGCTGCTGCGCGAGCACGACCTGCGACACCATGCCGAGCACGAGGCCGCCGATCGTGATCACCAGGCCCCAGATCGCGCCGCGCGCCATCGTTCCGGCAGAACGATCCAGCGCGGCGCGCCACAACCGCCCGAGGCTGCCGGACGAACTGCGCTCGTCGGCGCTCGGTGGAGGATGGGGCGACTCGGGCTCTTCGGAGCTGGGCCGAAGTGCGCTCATGCCCGTCCGCTTCGGTGCATCAGGAGGTCCATCTCAGCGCGCCGCGCCGGCGCGTTCGGTTCCGTTCGAGACGGGTGCCGCACCGACCGTGTCGGGCGCGCGAAGTGCAAAGAGCTGGAAGACGGAATCGCGATACAGGGGTGAGAACGCCTGCACCGAGTCCGCAACGGCGCGACGCAGCACGCTGTCCAACCTCGGTGCCACTCCGAGATCCCCCAGCACGACGTGAGTGATGCGCCTCCGGCGCATCTCTGCCATCGCCTGGGTCGTGGTGGCGTGGAACGAGGGCATCGCCGCCACGCCCGTCTCCCAGGTGAGCACGTGCGGGTTCACGAAGACGACGCGTGGCGTCGGAGTGCGCGGCAGGGCCGCGATCCGCGCGAACAGCGCCCGCACCTCGGGATGCTGGAACAACGTCTCACGCGGCGGCCGGAGGAGCACCACGCACATGGCAGCCGTCGCGAGCACGCCGCACGACGCGAGCGTCGCGCGTTCCGCCGCGGCGGTCGGCAGACGGAGCGCCAGGAGCGCGCGAAGTCCATCGAAGAAGCCGAGCGCCATGATCGGCATCACGGGCCACAGATAGCGCTCCTCACGCACGGGCACGACGATCAGCATGACCACGTAGACGACGAAGAACGAGGTCATGAGCGTTCGACGCTCGCGCCAGAGCGAGCGCGCCAGGCCCCAGCCGAGCAGCGGCAACGCGGCGGCGTGATAGGCGATGTTGGCCAGTCGCCACGGGAACGGATACAGCAACAGCTCGGACACCCCCTGCACGCCGTACGTCCTGGCGCTCGCCTTCACCGAGAACAGGACGCCATCCATCGAGGTCGGGATCGCCGAGAGCACCGTGACTCCCACGCGGAACTTGAGCAGGACCACCACACCGGCCAGCACCCAGATCACCACGGGAACCACGGGGCGCCAACCTTCGCGCCGCACGACCGCGAACAGGAGCATCGCCGGTATGAGCGCCGCCCCCGCCGTCCGATACGACAGCACGCCCAGTCCGAGCATCGTGACGAGCGCGATCCGCTTCGCCGTCCAGGCGCCCGGTCTATCCGCGGCGAGTATCACGGCCCACGCGAACGCGCAGAATCCGAGATCGGAGATGGCGCTGTGGCTCGCGTTCATCGCCTCGAGCGCCACGCCCGTCATCAGCACGGCCGCACCCGCCGCCGCGCGCCCGTTGCTGCTCGCGATGCGCATGCCCGCCAGCACGAGCAGGAACACCCCCATGAACACGAGCAGCAGCTTGATCGCGAACATGTTCGGCCCGACCGCGGCCAGCAGCGGCACCAATGTCAGCGGCCAACCCGGCGGCTGCGTCGGAGGGCCGAGCCACGGATTGTACTGCGTGTAGATGTACCCGATGTCGCCGTATGGCCGGCCCTGAAGCAGGGCCGTCGCATGCAGATAGTATTGCGCGTAGTCGCCTTCCGTGATCGAGGGAAGTTGACGCCACCGCGCGACCACCAGCACGAGAAACGGGAGGAGGCACGCGCTCCACAACCATGATGCGCGCCCGTCGCCGGCACCGTCTCTCATCGCGTCAGAAGGCTGTTGTTCGGAGTGCATTCGTTGGTGAGCTCGCTTCCGTGAATGTAGCCGCCGCCATCTCGTTGGGCCATGCGGAGACTCGGCACGTGTCGAGCATGTCGCTTCATCCGGACAACGCAGCGATCGCCGCTTGGATCTCGCCGCTCGTCGAATAACAATGCGGAGAGAGACGAATGACGCCCTGCCGAACGGAATGGATCACCTTCGCGGCGCGCATGCGTTCGCTCGCCGCGCGCACGTCGGCCGGCCGAAGCGCGACGATCCCTGCGCGGCGGTCAGTCGGCGTCACCACCTGCACCCCGGCGGCCTGAGCACCGGCGGCCAGATCCGCGACCAGCGCGGCGACGTGAGCGCTCACTGCGCCGAGGCCCAGCTCGGCCAGGAGGCCCAGGCTCGCCGCCATTCCGGCGAAGTCCTGAAAGGGCAGAGTGATCGACTCGAATCGCCGAGCTCCGTCGCGCCAGGTGAGATCGTACTCCACCAGCGACGAGAAGTCGTCGGCGCCACGCACCGCCATCCAGCTCACCGGCTGCGGAACGACGGCGTCGAGCAGATCGGGATTCACGTACGTGAACCCGGTGCCCCACGGCGCGAGCAGCCACTTCTGCCCCCCGCACGCGAGCAGGTCGATGCCCGCGCGGCGCACGTCGAGCGGGAGGATCCCGATGCCCTGCATCGCGTCCACGACGAACCGGATGCCGCGTGCGCGACAGGCCGCGCCGAGTCGCTCGAGATCGGCGACGAAGCCGGTCGCGAAGCCGACCCACGACAGCGAGAGCACCCGCGCTCCGGGCTCGTCGAGCGCGGCGAGCACGCCCTCCTCGTCGAGCAGCCCGTCGCGCGCCGGCACGGTGCGCACGCCATACCCGCGGACCT
>DASTSX010000307.1:0-23302 GCA_035760455.1 Gemmatimonadaceae bacterium
CGCGCCCACTCTGGCAGGAGCGCGCGAAGGGAGGCGTCGTCAAGCTCGAGCAGAACCTGGCGGCCGACGTCATGGTGCGCGGCATCGCCGGCGAGCTGCGCGAGGCGTTGCTCAACCTCGTCCAGAACGCGCTCGACGCGATGGCGGGCGGAGGCACGCTGCGAATTGTGACGCGGCTCACACCGACGGACGCGAGCGTCGCCGTGAGCGACACCGGCACCGGCATGTCGGCGGAGGTGCGCGAGCGCGCCTTCGAGCCGTTCTTCACGACCAAGGGGGTCAACGGCACCGGACTCGGCCTCGCCGAGGTGTATGGCATCGCGCGCCGGCACAGGGGCCGTGCCGAGATCGAGTCCGTACTCGGCGAGGGCACCACCGTGCGCCTGGTGTTTCCGCCCGCGACGCCCGAGGCGGAGACCGCCGCCGACGTACAGGGCGCGCGGCCGCCGCGGCGCATCCTCCTCGTCGAGGATCACGTCGACAGCCGGGAGTTCATGCAGTCGTTGCTGGAGAGCGACGGACACACCGTAGAGGCGGTCCGGACCGTCGAGGAGGCGCGCCGCCGGCTCGCCGACGCCGATTATCTTCTCGACGTGCTCGTCACCGACATCGGGCTGCCGGACGGCAGCGGCTGGGACCTCGTGGCGTTCGGCCGCGAGCTCCGGCCGTCGCTGCGCATCGGCGTCGTCACCGGATGGGAGCCGCGCAACGAGCAGGATCCGGCGTGCGACTTCACCCTCCGTAAGCCGGTCGGAGCGACCGATTTGTTGACGCAGATTGCGGGAGAGGGGTAAAGCGACCCAAATTCACGGGCGTCGCACTCTCCTCACCTCGATCATCGCAATGTCAGACACGGGTTCGATCCGGATCCTCATCGCCGAAGACGACGACAACTCGCGCGCGCTGCTCGTGGACCTGTTGAACTCCATGGGTCACGTCGTCGTCGCGGAGGTCACCGGCGGCCGGGAAGCGATCGAGCGAGCGAAGGACGTCGTGCCCGACGTCGTGCTGCTCGACGTGCACATGCCCGATGGATCGGGGATCGAGGCGGCGGAGCAGATCGCGAAGGAAGTGCCCGGTGTCGCGGTGGTGCTGTTCAGCGGCGACCAGACGATCACGTTGAGCGAGCGCGAGGTCGCGGCCACGGCGGCCATCGCGTTCCTGCCCAAGCCGACGCCGCCGCGCGTGCTCGATTCGACGCTGCGCCTCGCGGTGAGCCGCGCGCGCGAGTTCAACTCGGCGAAGAAGGACGCCGCCGCCGCGAAGGGTGCACTGGAGAATCGCAAGACGATCGAGCGCGCGAAGGGGATCCTCATGCGGCGCACCGGCTCCTCGGAGCAGGAGGCCTATCGCATCCTCCAACGCACGAGCCAGGACCGCTCCGTGCCGATGGTCGAGATCGCGCGCGCCGTGCTGGCGAGCGAGCCCGGGCTGCAGGAGAACGCGAAGGACAAGTGAGCGCGGCGCGGCACGTCGTCGCGCTCCTCGCCGGCGCCGTCGGTGCGCTCGGCTGTACGCGCTCCGCCACGCCGATTGTCGCGGCGGCGGCATCGACGATGCCGGCGGCGCCGAACGCGTCACGCCCGTCGCTGTTCATCGCCGGCAACTCGACCGCCGCGCGCGGCGCGGGGGAGCGCCAGCAGGGGTGGGGCGTCCCCTTCGCCGACTACTTCGACACGACGAAAGTGAACGTCGTGAACCGCGCGCGCGGTGGGCGGAGCAGCCGCACCTTCGTCAGCGAGGGGCTGTGGGAGCGCCTCCTCGCCGACGTGAAGCCGGGCGACGTCGTGCTGATCGAGTTCGGGCACAACGACGGCGGTGCCGTCAACGACACGCTCCGGGCGCGCGGCTCGCTGCCCGGGCTCGGCGACGACTCCGTCGTCATCGACAACCTGCTGACGAAGCAGCGCGAGGTCGTGCGCTCGTTCGGCTGGTACATGCGCACGATGATCGCCGAGACGAAGGCGAAGGGCGCCACGCCGATCGTGCTGTCGCTCTCGGTGCGCAACCGCTGGCAGGACGGCCGGATCGAGCGCGGCTCGGGGCGCTACGGTCTCTGGTCGGCGCAGATCGCGCGCGACGCCGGCGTACGGTTCATCGACCTCACCAACCTCGTCGCCGATTCACTGCAGCGCCTCGGGCCCGAGCGCACGAAGGCGATGTACGTGCAGGACTACGTGCATTACAATCTCGCGGGCGCCGACCTGCACGCGCGCACCGTGGTGTCGGCGCTCAAGGCGCTGCGCCCCAGCGCGGTGCCCCGCGAGTGGCTGTCGCCGAAGGGCGTCGCCGTGCCGGCCGATCCGCTCGTCGGGCTCGGGCTCTCGTGGCCGGCCGACCGCTCGCGGCCGACGCTGTTCCTCGTCGGCAACTCGACCGTGCGCAACGGCCGCGGCGATGGCGCGAACGGGCAGTGGGGGTGGGGCGACTTCGTCGCGCCCTGGTTCGACACGACGCGCATCAACGTGCTGAACCGCGCAGTCGGCGGGTTGAGCGCGCGCACCTACATCTCGCAGGGCCACTGGAACCGTGTGCTCGCACTGCTCGAACCGGGCGACTTCGTGATGGTGGAATTCGGGCACAACGACGCCAGCCCGGTGAACGACACGCTGCGCGCACGCGGCGTGCTGCGCGGGATCGGCCGCGACTCCGTGGTGGTGGACAACCTGATCACCAGGCAGAAGGGCGAGGTGGTGTACAGCTTCGGCGAGTACCTGCGGACGTTCGTGCGCGAGACGCGCGCGCGCGGCGCGACGCCGATCATCAACTCGCTCACGCCGCGCAAGTTCTGGGAGAACGGTCGGATCCGGCGCACCCGGGACGGCTTCGCCGACTGGGCCGAGCACGTGGCGCGCGAGGAAGGGGTGGCGTTCGTGAACCTCACCGAGCTCGCGTCGCGGATGATGGACACCATGCCGCCGTCGCGCGTGGACTCGCTGTTCGGCGACGCGAACCTGCACTCGAACGAGCGAGGCGCGATCCTGAACGCGCGTGCCGTCGTCGAAGGCCTGCGCTCGCTCGGCGCGGCGAACCCGCTGGCGGCGTATCTGAAGCCGTAGGCGTTTCTGATCTTCGTCGCCGGGTTCGGTCGCGGGCGCGGCGTTGCTGAAGCGGCTGGTAAGGTGCAGATCCCTCGACTCCGCGCTACGCGCTCCGCTCGGGATGACGGCGACCGTCAGCGTGGCCGTCATCCCGAGCGAGCGCAGCGAGTCGAGGGATCCGCACCTTGGCGTCATCCCGAGCGAGCGCAGCGAGTCGAGGGATCTGCACTCCGGGACGTCGCACCGCCCGCGCCCTCTCGAACGAGGCCACACCCTCGAACCACGATGAGACATTCGACAGCAGTGCTGACCCTGAGCACCGTGCTCGCATTCAGCGCCATGACGAGCCAACGCGCGGCTAGCCAGACAAAGCCCACCACCGGCTATGCGACGGTCAACGGCGTCCGCATGTACTACGAGGTGCACGGCGCGGGCGGCACGCCGCTCGTCCTCATCCACGGCGGCGGCTCGACGATCGGCACCAACTTCGGCCGCGTGCTGCCGCTGCTCGCGCGCACGCGCCGCGTCATCGCCGTCGAGGTGCAGGCGCACGGCCACACGCGCGACGTCGACCGGCCCTTCACCTTCGCGCAGGACGCCGACGACGTCGCCGCGCTGCTCGACTCGCTGCGCATGCCGAAGGCGGACGTCCTCGGCTTCAGCAACGGCGGCACGACCGCGCTCCAGACCGCGATCCGCCATCCGCGAAAGGTGAACCGGCTCGTGATCGCGTCGGCCAACTACAAGCGCGACGGCATGCAGGCCGGGTTCTGGGACGCGATGCAGAAGGGCACCTTCGCCGACATGCCGCAGGTGTACAAGGACGCGTACCTCGCGATCCATCCGAGTCGGGAAGGGCTGCACGCGATGTACGACCGCGACAGCAAGCGCATGCTCGCATTCACCGACATCCCCGACGCCTCGATCCGCGCGATCCAGGCACCGACGCTCGTCGTCGCCGGCGATCGGGACGTCATCCGCGTCGAGCACGCGGCCGAGCTCGCGCGCACGCTACCGCACGGGCGCCTCTGCATCCTCCCCGGCACCCACGGCAGCTACCTCGGCGAGATCATGACGCCGAACGTGAGCGCGGGCGTGCTCGAGAGCTTCGTCGCGATCGTGGACGAGTTCCTCGGCTCGCGGTAAGGTACGCTACGCCTCGCCGCAGATTCCGCCCGGAGGCGTCGCCGCGCCGCTGTTCGGAGGGAGACGTCGCTGCGCCGCAGATTCCGCGCGGAGGCGCCGAGCACTACGCCGGGGCGCGGAGGACTGCTCTCGGGGTCGAGTCGCCCGAGACAGCGTAGCGCTCCTCTCCATCCACGACGCCACAACGTGACTTGGGGACTGCATCGACGCCTGCGTCGCGCCGCGGTCTCTCGACGTCCTCCGCGCCTCGTCTGGTTTGTGTGCTGTCCGCCGAGCGCACCCGCGCAATGCGCAATGCGCAACTACGCCGCCGCCGGTTTCGCGTCCGGACGCGCGTAGGCGTCCATGCCGAGGCCGAGGTACAGCGTGAAGAGCACCAGCCCCGCCGAGACGAGGAAGGGAAGCCCGGCGCTCCGGTCGTAGAGGAACCCGAACAGGATCGGGAACAGCACGCGCGCGACGCCGCCGAACGTCTGCTGCACGCCCATGTACAGGCCGCGCTCGCGGCTCGAGATCACGCGCGACAGCAGCGACGTCACGCACGGGAAGGTGAACGCCGTGCCCAGTGGCAGGAAGGCCACGGCGATCGCGAGCGGGAGGAAGGGGAGCAGCGCCACGGCGCGCATCGGCAGCACGCCGCCGAGCATCGCCGCCACTCCCGCCGGATCCGCAAGCGGGCGGATGAACGCGAGCAGCGCGATGCCCGCGGCCAGGATGATGATGCCCATGCGCGCCAACCGCGCCTCGCCGTACCGGTCGATCATCCTGCCGAGGATCACCGCGCGCGTGAACACGCTCAGCGCGCCGATGTAGGCGAAGAAGAAGCCGATCGTCTTCTCCGTCACGCCGAACCGCGCCGACAGAAGAAGCGCCAGCATGGAAGTCACCCCCTGGAAGGCACCGATGGCGATGGCGTAGATCCAGATCAACCGCGACGCCGGCGCCGCCGAATGGCGTATCACCTGTGCGATCGCGTCGCGCGAGCGCGGGCGCGCCGCGCCCTCCGCCTTCTCCGCCGCGGCCTCCTTCATGTCGCGCGACTCGATCAGGTATCGCCACGCGAACACCATGTTCACGATGCAGAGCCCCGCCGCGAACAGCCCGGGACCGCGTGCGCCCAGCGTCGTCGTCAGGGAGCCGAGCAGGGGACCGAGCGCCACGCCGGCGTTCGTCGCCGCGGAGAGCCAGCCGAGCGCCTTCGCACGCTCTTCGGGCCCGGTGGAGTCGGCCACGTACGCCTGGATCACCCCGACCGTGCCGCCGCCGGCACCCTGCACGATGCGCGACAGGTACAGGAAGAACAGCGCATGCGGCAGCGACAGGGCGAACGCGAAGATCACGTACGCGATCGCCGATGCGCCGAGTCCCACGAGCAGCGCCGGCCGCCGGCCGTACGCGTCGGAGAACCGTCCCCACATCGGTGCGCTCAGCAGCTGCGCCACGTTGAACGCGGCGATCAGCGTCCCGACGACCAGGCCGCCGGCGCCCAGCGACTTCGCGTAGAAGGGCAGCAGCGGAATGACCATCAACAGCCCCACCATGTCGATGAAGGCCGTGATCATCAGGATCCACAGCTTGCCGCGACTGCTCGCCGACAACGCCATCGTGTGTCTAACCGTCCGTCATTCGACCGTGGTCTTTCCCAACGCGGCGGGCGCCACGGCGCGGCCCACCACACCCGCAAGCGCGACGATCGTCAGCACGTACGGGATCATCTCGACGAACTGCGAGGGAATCGCCTGCGATCCCTGGAGCTGGATCTGCAGCGTCTCCGCGGCGGCGAAGAGCAGGCACGCCAGCCCCGCGCGCACCGGATCCCACCGCCCGAAGATCGTCGCCGCGAGCGCGATGAACCCACGCCCCGCCGTCATCCCGTCGGTGAACTGGTGCTGGTCGAGCGCGAGGTACGCGCCGCCGAGCGCGGCGAGCATCCCGCTCGCCATCGCCGCGAGATAGCGCACCCTTGCGACGGGCACGCCCACCGACGCGGCGGCGGCCGGATGCTCGCCCACCGCGCGCACCCGCAGCCCGAACGGCGTGCGGTAGAGCAGCCACGCCGACGCGGGAATCATCGCGATCCCGATCCACACGAGCGGGTTCTGCGCCAGCGCGCCGAATCCCGTCCCGCTTCCCTCCACCGTGAAGCCCGGCACGCGCGGCGAGTTCGACGACGAATCGAAGAACAGCCGCAGAAAGAACCGCGTCAGCCCGATCGCGAGCAAGTTGATCGCGATCCCCACCACGACCTGATCGGCGCGGAAGCGGATCGCGCCCACGGCGTACAGCAGCGCGAGCGCGCCGCCGCCGACGACGGCCGCCACCACGCCGACCAGGGCGGAGCCCGTCGCGTACGTCGCCGCGACGGCGCAGAACGCGCCGCCGAGCATGTAGCCCTCGAGCGTCAGCCCGATCAGCCCTGCGCGCTCGCTCATCACGCCCCCCGACGCGGCGAGCAGGTACGGGATCGCGATGCGCAGCGTCTGCGCGAGGAAGGCGAGCGCGATCATCGTGCGGTGCTCCCCGGCGCGCCGCTCCGCCGCGCGCCGCGCAGCAGGCGTCGCACCTCGGGGACCGACGTCGCCACGGCGAGGATCACCACCGCCTGCAGCACGTCCACCATCTGCTTCGGCACGAGCGCGTTCACCGCCAGCCCGCCCTGCGACAGCGTCGCGAACAGGAGCGCCGCGAGGCAGATGCCGATCGGATGGCTGCGGCCGACGAGCGCCACCGCAATGCCGAGGAACCCGGCGCCCGTCGCGAACCCTTCCTCGTAGTAGTGCTTGTAGCCGAGCACGTAGTTCAATCCGCCGATCCCCGCGATCGCTCCCGACATCGCGAGCGCGCGCCACGTCACGCTGCCGACGTGGACCCCCGCGTACTCCGCCGCGTGCGGCTGGAGCCCCACCGCGCGCAGCTCGAACCCGCGCCGCGTGCGGAAGAGGAACCATCCGAAGACGAACGCCGCGAGCACGGCGAGCAGAATCGTCGCGTTCGCCGCCGAGCCCTGGAACGCGGCCGCGACGTCCGACACGCGCGGCAGCGCGCCGCTCTTGATCTCCGCCGTGTGCAGCGTGTCCGGCACGTGCAGCTTCGCCGACGTCAGGTAGTTGAGCAGCGCGAGCACGATGAAGTTGAGCATGATCGTGACGATCACCTCGTGCGCACCGAACCTCGCCTTGAGCACGCCCGGCACCGCCCCGACCGCTCCGCCGCCGATCGCCGCGGCCAGCAGGTAGATCGGCAGACAGAGCAGGGCGGGGATCCCCGCCGGCAGCAGCAGCCCGACGAGCGCCGCGCAGAACCCGCCCGCCGCGAGCTGGCTCTCCGCGCCGATGTTGAACAGCCCCGCGCGCAGGCCGAGGCCCACCGCGAGCCCGGTGAACACGAGCGTCGTCGCCTTGTACAGCACCTGCCCGAAGCCGTACGCGTTCCCCCACGTCCCCTCGAGGAGCAGCCGGTACACCGCGCCCGGCGACTGGCCGAACGTGATGATCAGGATGTCGCCGACCACGACGGCCAGCAGCAGCGCGACGAGCGGCGGCAGCACCGCTTCCTCGATCGCCGCGCGGCGCGACGAGCGGTCGCTCGACGCGGACGTCGCGGCCGGCGTCGGCGTGTCGCCGCCGACCTGCACCATCGTCGGATCGGTCGTGCTCACGCGGCGCGCTCCGCGCCGGTCATGTAGGGGCCGAGCGCGTCCGGCGTCGCCTCGCTGCGCGGCAGCATCGCCACGATCCGGCCGCCGTACATCACGGCGACGCGGTCCGACAGCGCCAGCACCTCCGCGAGGTCGGCCGACACGAGCAGCACCGCCTTTCCCTGATCGCGTGCTTCCCGCAGGCGCGCGTGGATGAACTCGATCGCGCCGACGTCGACGCCGCGCGTGGGCTGCGCGGCGAGCAGCACCTTGAAGTCGCGCGACATCTCGCGCGCCACGACGATCTTCTGCTGGTTGCCGCCCGAGAGCGTGCGTGCCGCGATCGCCGGCTCGGGGGGACGGATGTCGTAGCGCGAGATGAGGCCGCGCGCATGCTCGAGGATGCGCGCCTGGTCGAGCGCGGCGCCCTGCGTGAACCGGTGCTGCTGGCCGAGGATGAGGTTCTCGGCGACCGTGTAGTCGAGCACCAGCGCGCGCTCGTGGCGGTCCTCGGGGATGTGCGACAGGCCGGCGTCGCCGCGCCGGCGGACGTCGAGCGGCCCGAGGTCGCGCCCGCCGAGCGCGATCGTCCCCGTCGCCGCGCGCAGGCCGGCGATCGCCTCGACGAGCTCCGTCTGGCCGTTCCCCTCCACGCCGGCGATGCCGAGGATCTCCCCGGGCGCGATGCTGAACGACGCTTGTCTGACGACGGGCACACCACCGACACCGACGACGTCCAGGTTGCGCACCTCGAGCAGCGCCTGCACCGCGCCGAGCTCCTGGGCCGGCGACACGCCCGTGTATTCCGCGTCGAGGGCGAGCGCGACGTCGCGCCCCACCATGGCGCGCGCGATCGCCTGTGGCGTCGTTCCCGCGGTGGTCATCCTCGCTACCGTGCGACCGGCACGCATCACCGTGATCGTCTCGGAGACGTCGATCACCTCGTCGAGCTTGTGCGTGATGAGCACGATCGTGCCCCCCTGATCGCGCAGCGCGCGCAGCACCGTCCACAGCTCCTGTACCTCGGGGGGCGAGAGCACCGCGGTCGGCTCGTCGAGGACGAGGATCTTCGCGCCGCGATAGAGCGTCTTGAGGATCTCCACCCGCTGCGCCTGGCCGACGGACAGCTCGCGCACCAGCGCGCGCGGCGGCACCACCAGCCCGGTGCGCCGGCTCAGGTCGGCCACCGCCTGCTCGGCGGCGGCGCGATCGAGCACCGGTCCGCGCGTCAGCTCGGAGCCGAGCATCACGTTCTCGGCCACCGTGAGCGTGGGCACCAGCATGAAGTGCTGGTGCACCATGCCGACACCGGCGGCGATCGCGTCGCTCGTCGTCCATCCGGTGACGTCGCGCCCCTCCACCTCCATCGTGCCGGCGTTCGGCGCGTACATGCCGGCCAGCACGCGCATCAGCGTGGACTTGCCCGCGCCGTTCTCCCCGACGAGCGCGTGGATCTCGCCGCGCGCCACCTCGAGCTCCGCGCCGCGGTTGGCCTGCACGGGGCCGAACGACTTCACGATGTCGCGCAGGCGAATCGCGGGAGTGGGAGCTGGCGGTGCGGCGGTGTCGGCCATGGATGGTCTGGGAGAGGCGGGCGCGCGTCGTCGCGCGTTGCGTGCGCCGCAGTCGTGATCTACCGGGTGCTCGGGACCACGATGCGACCGGCGACGATCTCCTGCCGGAGCTGCTCCAGTCGCGCGCGGACGTCGGCGGGGATGAGCTTCTCGTTGTTCTTGTCGTAGACGTAGCCGACGCCCTGCTCGGCGAGACCGTACTGATAGATGCCGCCGGCGAACCGACCGTTCTTCTCCTTCTGGATCACGTCGTACACCGCGTTGTCCACGCCTTTCACCATCGAGCTCAGGACATAGCCCGGCGCTTCGCTGTACTGATCCGCATCGACGCCGATGGCGAGCTTGTTCGTCTGCCGGGCCGCCTCGAACACACCCAACCCCGTGGAGCCCGACGCGTGGAAGATCACGTTGGCCCCCTGCTGGTACTGCGAGAGCGCGATCTCCTTTCCCTTGCCCGGGTTGCGGAACGCTTCGGGGGTCACGCCGGCGTACTGCGCCAGGACGGTGCAGTCGGGGCAGACCTGCTTCACGCCGGCCTTGAAGCCCGCCTCGAACTTCTGGATGAGGGGCGAGTCCATCCCGCCCACGAAGCCGATCTTCTTCGACTTGCCGACCAGCGCGGCGAGCGCGCCGACCAGGTAAGAGCCCTGCTCCTCGCGGAACCTGAGCGCGGCGAGGTTGGGCGGAGGCGGGATGATGTTTCCGGCCGCGTCGGTGGCGACGGAGTAGTCGACGCCGGCGAACTTCGTGCTGGGGTACTCCTTCGCCAGTTGCGTGAGGTCGTCCGTGAAGATGAAGCCGACGCCGATCACCAGATCCATCCCTTCGGCGGCGAGCAGCCGGAGGCCGGACTCTCTGTCCGAGCCTTCACCGGGCTCGATGAAGCGGACCTGGACCCCGAGGTCCTTCTCGGCGCGCTCGGCGCCGAGGTAGGCGCCGTCGTTGAAGCTCTTGTCGCCGCGCCCGCCGAGGTCGAAGACGACCCCCACATCTATGGTATCGTCCGTCGGGGGCTCGGCCGCGCCCGAGGGGTGGACGAACAGCAGGGCGACGTGGGCCACGAGCAGGGCGGCCACGAGGAGGAGCAGCTTCCGCATGATCTGCGAAAGGTGGTGCGGGGGCGGGAGGGGGGGAAGGTTGGGAGCCGACGCGCCAAGAAATCGTTAAGCATCTCGGGCTCTCCTCGCGCCGACGAATCCTCTTGCATCCCCCACACGCTCGCTGCATGCTCAACGCCCCGCAGCGTCAGCGAATTCGGGAGATGACGCTCGCATCGGTGCGCAGCGGCGGCCGAGCGAGCAGCACGCAGCGGACTACGTACGTCCCTGCCACACGATGAAGTGCGACGGCGCCCGTGGCTCCGCGATGGAGTTACCGAGGAGGGCCGCACCATGCCGGTGGACGACCAGTTCGACCATCCCACGAAGGAAGGAATTCCCGAGCACGGACTTTCAGGTCACACACACGAGGGCATTTCGCACACGGAAGGACTGAACGCAGCACCGACCATCGGCGGCGCCGGACTCGTGCCGATGGCAGAAGCCATCGGCATCGACGACGGCTTACCAGGCGGTGAGGTCGCGTTCACGCCGAATCCCGAGGGACCGGGTACGCTGCCAGGTCTCCCGAGCGGCACGATCCCTAACCTGCCGCAGCTTCCGGGGCCGCAGCTGGTCTTCCCGAAGCTCTGCAACCTGAGCCTTCCCGGCGGCTGCTACCGGCTTTCCTTCCGGCCGCAGAAGAGCTTCCTCGAGTATCGCGGCACGCTCCGCGTCGACCGCACCGGCGCTGCACCCGTGATCAGCGGCGACCTCTATCGCTTTCTCCTGCTCCCGCCGGTGTTCACCGAGACGATAGCGACGACGACGGTCGCGACGACGCGCGCGCTCGGAGAGACGAATGGTCCGAGGCGAGACACGACACCGGCGGTGGGATCCGTCTCGGAGGCGATCATCGCGGGGGTGTCGCTGTTCACCAAATCGCTCGGCATCCCGATCTATCCGCGCAACAAGTACCACTCGTATCTCAAGGCCACGGCGCTCAGCGTCCCGAAGTTCTCCTTCGGCGCGTGTGCGATCACGATCACGATGCAGGAGTACGTCTACACCCAGCCGCCGGCGGGCCAGTTCAACGGCACCTTCCCGGCGTCGCCCGGCACGCGCACCGTGAAGATGGTGCTCACGCCGGCTCCCGCGCCCTTCGGCTATCCGGGCGCGTACTTCGAGGGTCGGCTCTACGAGAACAACGTCGACAAGGGGCACATCGCCCTCGGGTGGGTGTCGCAGTACTTCCGTCGGGCGACGATCGAGGTGGATACGGTCGTCGGCGCGGTGGCACCGCAGGCCGTTGGCACGGAGACACTGCGCTCCATCTACGGCAAGGCGGGATGGGACGTCGGCGTGACGTACGATCAGACGAACGTTCCGATCCCCGCTGGTGTGAACGCGAACGCGTGCTGGAGCAGCGCGAACCTGCACGCGCTGATGATGTCGGTTCGCAACCCGGCGACGAATCTCGATGCCGACTGGCACATGCACCTCGTCGTCGTGCCGGCGACGATGGGCTGTGGTCGCGGCGTGATGTACGACACGATCAGCGTGCCGCGCGAAGGGGTCGCCAGCTTCTGCAACGACGGCTACCCGGCGAACGAGTCGTCGAGCTTCGGGACCGCGGCGGGGCAGCAGCAGCAGAACGTGCCGCGCGCCTTCCTGCGGAGCGCGACGCACGAGACGGGGCACGGCTTCAACCAGATCCACCAGGAGCAGGAAGGCGGCGCCGACAACTCGATCATGACGACGACGCCGAGCGTCGCGAACGTGCTCGGAGGACCGTTGACGGGTGAGCCAGGGATCTTCCCCGACAACATCAACCTCGCCTTCAACGAGCACGTGCGGCATCACCTCGTCCACTTCCCGGACGTCGCCGTCCGCCCGGGCGGGATGACGTTCGGCTCGGGGCATTCGTCGACGCTTCCTCAGGCCGATCGCACGTACTTCTCCGCATCGGAGCTCGAGCTCGCGCTCGAGGTCGACTCGAGCCGGATCGAGCTCGGCGAGCCGCTCCAGCTCTCGTGGACGCTCACGAACCGGTCCGACGAGCCACTGCCGGTGCCGAACGACCTCACCTTCGAGGCACAGCACGTCTTCATCGACGTCGCCGACGCGAACGGCGTCGTGCGCAACATCCCGTCGTTCGTGATCCGCACCGATCAGGCATCGATCATGGCGCTCGAGCCGGGCACATGGATCACGGAGCGGACGCACGTGTTCTGGGGCTCGAACGGATTCGCGTTCGAGAAGCCGGGGCACTTCGTCGTCGAGGTGCGGGTGATCTGGTCGATCGCCGGCATCCCCGTCGGCGTGAAGTCGGCCAAGCACGTCTGGGTCAACTTCCCGCAGTCGGAGCTCGACAACGATGCCGCCGCGGAGCTGCTGCATCCGGAAGTGGGCAAGTACGTCGCGCTCGGGGGTGGAGCCGACCATCTCACCGAGGCGGTCGAACGGTTGGCGCGCGTGATGGGCGGGATGGAGGGAGCCGGCGACCGCGGCGCGCTGCGCTCGACGACGACCGAGCGGCCGAAGGCGCTGCGCGGATTCAAGGGTCTGACGATGCCGGGTCAGCGAGCAGAGGAGCGTGCACGCCCGGTTCGCGCGCCGGACCGCACGCCGGCGGGCGTCGCGCGCGACGTGGAGAGGCGGGAGGCCGCGCACCCGGCGTCGGCACACGCGTCTGCCAGTCATGGCAAGTCGACGCGCAACAGAACGCGGTAGCGTGTACGCTGGGTGATCGATGAACGGGCACGCCGGCGACGAGTCGTCGCCGGCGTGCTCGGCGCGTCAGCGGCGAGGCGTCATCGTGGAGCGATGATCCTGACGTGCTCGTCCCGCTCGTAGGCGAAGGCACAGCCCGCGTCGTCGACGAAGGTCAGCCGGTTGCCGTCGAGACGGTACCGGTAGCGCTGCTGCGCGTCCGTGGCGGTCTGGATCATCACCACGTTCTCGGTCTCGACGCGATAGTTACCCGCGTCCCAGACGATGAAGCCCTGCGTGGCGGCGTCCTTCGTTCCGGCGTAGGTGGCCTCGTGGAACTCGAGATGCGCGGGATACGCGTTGGCGCACTCGCCGCCCAGGATCCGGTGCCAGTGGCCGCGCAGATCTACGGTGGTCTGCTGCATCGGTGCATCCTCCTCAGAACATCGCATCGGCGGTCGGCGAGCGATCGACGTCGGTCTGCTGCAGCCTGAGGGCGATACGTGAGGTGCGAGGAGGCAACATGAGGCGCGCGATATCGCCGGGCAAGCGAGCGAGGCCGGACCGTTACCCGACGTCACATCCGATTGCGCGCGAGGAAACCGGCGACGCCGCGTGCTACCGGCTCCGGACGCTGCAGGTGCAGGAGGTGGGCGACGCTCTCGATCGTGCAGTCCTCGGCCTGACGGAACCACGCGTGGAGCAGCTCGTGGCTCTCGGCGAACAATCGTTGGGTGTCCGTTCCCACCACCGCGAGCACCGGCTGCGCGATGGCGGACGCCTCCGATGGCCCATATTGCCAGGCGGAGAGAGCCGGTAGATAACTGCCGAAGAAATTGTCGGCGTCTCGCAGCGTCTGCTCCACCCCCCCCGGGAACGTGCTTCTCCAAGTGTCCGCGACAGATCTCCCAGTCCTCGGCAACCACCTCAGGCGCGACGAGGCGAGCATCAGACTCCCCGCCGAGGCGTTCGCCGCCGCGGTCGAGTAAGCGGGTCGCGCGATCGGCCGGTTCGGTCCGGTGCGCTGGCTCCGCCCGGGCTTCGGTTGGGTCGACGACGAGATGCTTCGCACGATGGAGCGGGCGGGCTATCGGTGCGCGCTCGGCTCCATCTATCCGTACGATGCCCACCTGGCTTCGGCGCGCTTCCCGGTGGCGTACGTGCTGTCGAACGTGCGCCCGGGCGCGGTGCTCGTGCTCCATGAGGGCACCGACCGTGGTCACCGCACGGTCGAGGTGCTGCGCACGGTGCTGCCGGCGTCGCCGCTCGCGACTATCGCGTCGCCACGCTCTCCGAGCTCCCGGCGCTCGGCCCATCGTCGTCGCGCTGAAGCGCGCTCGGTACGACAGACGCGACACTAGATTCCCCGCATGCTCTCGCGTCTCATCGCCGCCCTGCATCGCTGGGCCGAATCCGGATGGGCCGGTGCGGCGACGGCGACGTGGGAGCTGATGCAGAGCTCCGTCGTGCCCGGACCGAGCGGCGTCGTGTTCGCTCCGCTGGCCGTCGCCGATCCGCCCCGCGCACCGCGGTTGGCGCTGTGGGGCCTCGCCGGCTCGATCGCCGGAGGCTGCATCGCCTACCTCATCGGCGCGCACGCCTTCGATGAGCTCGGCCGCACCGTGCTCTCCGCCGTCGGCGTCAGCGACGCGCGCATCGTGTCGAGCGAGAAGCTGTTCGAGCGCCACGGCTGGCTGCTCGTCTTCGCCAGCACGATCTCGCCGCTCTCGACGAAGCTCACTTGCATCGCCGCCGGCGCGTTCGGTCTCCCCGTCGTGCAGTTCCTTCCCGCGCTGCTCGTCGGCCGCGCGCTGCGGTTCGGGATCCTGATGATCCTGCTGCGCACCGCCGGCGATCGGCTCGCCGAGCGGCTGGCGCGGCAGCCCTCCGGTCGCGAGAGCGCGCCAGCCGAGTGATCCCGCCGCCCGGCGCGTCCCGCATCGGTGCGGGGATGGCGCCAGGCGGGGTCGGCCGCTCAATATCCGAACGGTCGTCGTCGCGCCACCGAAACGTTCGGGGGCGATGCGACGCGAAGACGGAACGCGCACCGCATGCGACAGCTGCTCCTCCTGGCGGCGTGGGCACTCGTCGGCACGTTGCTCATCGCGAGCGGCGTGTACCTCGTCATGCCCTCGCGCAACCTGCACGGCGATCCGCGCGTCGAGCAGGAGCTCGCGAGCTGCGTGCTGCAGGACGACGCCGAGGTGCGCCTGTATCAGGGCGACTCCGCGGCCGCCAAGGCGAGCTGGTTCTCCGTGACGCACGACCCCAAGGGCCTGCTGCCCGAGCGGCAGATCATCTACCAGTTCCGTTCGCCAGCGCTGTACGACCTCGTGTGCGATTCGGTCGGCGTGATCATCCGGACCGACACGGCGCCGATCACGCTCTCGGCGGACCAGGCGTTCCGGCTGCGCGACTGGCCGGCCGAGGCTCGCGATCGGGACGTGAAGCGGTGGGCGGTCGGCGGCGCGCTGGTGCTCATGGGCCTCGGCCTGCTCTGGCTGGTGCGTCCGCGGCGTGAGGACGAGCTGCGCGAGTAGCGGCGTGAGCGCGCTGGCTGACGTGGACCGGCGCGCGTAGACTGGTGAGCCCGCTCGCGCCGACGCGTGAGCGCCTACCATAGAGAGGATCTCATGGCGATCGACGTCTACCTGAGCGCCGGCCGGCCAGCGAACCAGGAACAGGAAGACTTTCTCCAGGCCGTGGAGCGATTCCTCAAGCAGCACGACCTCAATCCGCTCACGCCGGGCCGGTCGCACCTCGTCAACAAGCAGCCGCTCAAGGCCGTCGAGCAGTGCATGCGGACCTGCAAGGGGATCGTCGTCGTCGCGTACGAGCGGTTGTACGCGCCGATCGCGATCGAGCGCCGCGGAGGACCCGACAAGCAGGAGCACCCTGACGCGATCGTGCCCACCGTGTGGAATCAGGTCGAGGGTGCGATCGGCTACACCCTCGGCCTGCCGGTGTTGATCATCGCGCAGAAAGGACTGCGCAGCGAGGCGCTGCTCGAGAACAAGTACGACTGGATCGTCCAGTGGGTCGACGTCGATGCGAAGGCGCTCCTCACCTCGGGCTTCACCGGCGTCTTCGCCGACTGGCGCAACGAGATCGATGCCGCGGAGAAGGCGCGGGCCGCCAAGGAGCTGGCAGCCGCGAAGGAGAAGGAGCAGGCAGCCGCGAAGGAGTTGGCGGCTGCCACGGCGCCCCCCGCGCCCCTGGACTACGGCGGACGCACCATCGCGCAGATCCTCGGCGATCTCAAGCCGGGGCAGGCGTGGAAGGTCGGGATCGCGCTGTTCGCGCTGATCTCGTCGATGGTCGGGTACGCGTACAAGCTGGGCGTGCGCGACGGCGCGCGCGCGCCGGCGTCGGTCTCGTCGTCACGGCCGGCACAGACGTCGTCTGTGACTTCCGCCCCGACTGCCCCAACGCAATGAGCAGGGAGCCGCAGCTCGCGCGAGACGCCGTCGCGCCATGACGCGCCGCGCCGCGTGCGGCGTGCGGAGTCGTTGAACCGGAGCAGACGCATGCCGATCGCCGATCGCTTCACGACGCACGAGGTCGAGAACCAGCCGCCGCCGCTGGAGCCCTACGACGCGTACGCCACCGACGTCGCCCTGCGCGAGGCGCTCGCGCGCGAGGGTGGCGCGTGGGCCGAGGAGCGCGTGGCCGCGTACGGCGCCATCGCCGGCGGCGAGGCGATGGCGCTCGGCGTCGCCGCGAACGAGAGCCGGCCGACGCTCCGGACCCACGATCGCTTCGGGCATCGCATCGACGACGTCGAGTTTCACCCCGCGTATCACCGCCTGATGGGGCTCGCCGTCGAGCACGGCGTGACCTCGTTCGGCTGGCGGAACGCCACGCGCGAAGGCGCGCACGTCGCTCGCGCCGCGCTCATGTACCTGCACAACCAGGCCGATCAGGGGACGAGCTGCCCGCTGACCATGACCTACGCGTGCGTCCCGTCGCTCGAGCAGCAGGGCGACCTGGCGAGCGCGTGGCTGCCGCGGATCCTCGCCACGACGTACGACGGCCGCGGCGTCCCCGCGTGGGAGAAGGCCGGCAACACGATCGGCATGGGAATGACCGAGAAGCAGGGCGGCTCCGACGTGCGCGCCAACACCACGCGCGCGACGCCGGTGGACGCGCCGGGCCCCGGACAGCTCCACGAGCTCGTCGGCCACAAGTGGTTCTTCTCGGCGCCGATGTCGGACGCGTTCCTCGTGCTCGCCCGCACCGACGAGGGGCTGTCGTGCTTCCTCCTCCCGCGGTTCGCGCCGGACGGCACGCGGAACGCCGTGCGTCTCCAGCGCCTGAAGAACAAGCTCGGCGACTGGAGCAACGCGAGCGCCGAGGTCGAGCTGCAGGGCGCGCTGGCGTGGATGGTGGGCGCGCCCGGCCGAGGGATCGCGACGATCCTCGAGATGGTCATGCGCACCCGGCAGGACTGCATCATCGGCTCGGCGAGCATCATGCGGCAGGCGCTCGTGCAGGCGGTGCAGCACGCCACGCACCGCCGCGCCTTCGGCAAGCGCCTCGCCGAGCTGCCGCTGATGCGGAACGCGCTGGCCGATCTGGCGCTGGAGAGCGAGGCGGCGACCGCGCTGACCTTCCGCGTGGCGCGCGCGGTGGACGCGAGCGTCCGCGACCCGCGCGAGCGCGCGCTGGCGCGCCTCGTGACGGCGGTCGGCAAGTACTGGGTGTGCAAGCGCTGTCCCCCCTTCGTCAACGAGGCGCAGGAATGCCTCGGCGGCGCCGGCTACGTGGAGGACTCGATCCTGCCGCGGCTCTATCGGCAGGCGCCGCTCAACTCCATCTGGGAGGGGAGCGGCAACATCCAATGCCTCGACGTCCTGCGCGCGTTGCGCAAGGAACCGGAGACCGGCGACGCGCTCTTCGCCGAGCTCGACGCCGTGCGCGGCGGCAATCGGGTGCTCGATCACGAGACGGCGGCGCTGCGGAAGCTCCTCGGCGACGACGACGCTGAGCTCGAGGCGCGCACGCGGCGCATCGTCGAGCGCATGGCGATCGCGCTCCAGGCGGCGTGTCTCGTGCGCGGCGGCAACGTCGCCATCGCCGACGTGTTCTGCGAGAGCCGGCTGGCTCGCGCGCACGGAACGGCGTTCGGCACACTGGAGCCCGGCGCGCCGCTGGATGCGCTGATCGAGCGCGCGCTGCCCGTGTGAGGCGATGGTCGAGATCCCCGCGCACTGCCATAAGGCCATGGCGCGGCCGCTCGCCGTCATCGCACCCGCGCTCGTGGCGCTCGGCGCGCCGTGGCGGCGCCGCGGGGGGGCTGGTCAGGGAGCGTCACGCCGCACGCTCGCCTCGAGGAGCCGGCGTAGCTCGACCCGCCCGAAGTGCTCCGCCCAGCCGATCGCGTCGCCCTCGTGCTTGCCGTCGCGGATGCGCGGGTCGGCGCCGGCGGCGAGCAGCAGTCTCGCCGCCTCGACGCCGTCGCCGAACGCCGTGAGGTGAAGGGGCGTCACCTCGGCATCCCAGTGCATCCAGCGTGCGTTGGCGTCCGCGCCGTGCTCGAGCAGCCATCGCACGCCGAACGCGTGGCCGCGCCTGGCGAGGAGATGCAGCGCGCCGCTCCCGCCGAGCAGCGACCGGTCCTCCCCGACGAGCCGGGCGGCCGAGTCCTCGTCGCCCAGCGAGAGACAGGCGACGAGCGCGATCACGCGGTGCGACGCTTCGCTCGTGGGACGCGCGTTCCGGTCGGTGAGACGATGCCGGATCGCCTCCATCACGGCGCGATCGACGCCGGGCTGCGCGGCATACGCGGCGACCGGCTGCCCGTGTGCGTCGACGACGAACGGATCGGCGCCCAGCTCGAGGAGCAGCGCGATCATCGACGGGAGGTTCTTGCGCACCGCGAACTGCAGCGGTGTCTGGCCGTTCTCGAAGCGGCTCATCCGCCGCGCCAGCGCGGAGCGGTCGGCCGCCACGATCCGCCGTACCTCGTCGGCGCGCTGGTGCGCTACGCCCGAGAAGATGTGGTGGCGCGCGCCGCGATCGACGAGGAAGTCCACGACGTCTCGGTGAGCCGCGTCGTCGCAGCCGTCCCACACGCTCGCCCAGCCGATCACCTCGAGCTCGTGATCGTCGCCGGCGCCCACGACGTCGCCGCCCGCGTCGGCGAGCCGGCGCACCACGTCGAGGTGACCGCCCGCCGCTGCCCAATGCATCGCGTAGGTGTCGTCGCCCTGTTCCCGGACGTTCGCGTCGATCCCGCGCGCGAGCAGCAGATCGACGACCGCGAGCCGGCCCTTCTGTGCCGCGGCGTGCAGCAGCGTCCAGCCATACGGCTTCTCGCGCGCGAGCAGCCGGTCGGGATGCGCATCGAGCAGGGCACGGAGCTCGTCGACGTTTCCTTCGCGCGCCAGCGCGAACAGCCGTCCGTCGATCGTCAGCGAATCGACATGGGCCTTGAGCGCGCGCCAGCTCGGAAAGCCATACGTCCTGGCGAGAAGGAGCTGGGCGTCGGCGAGCCGCGCGCCGGAATTCGTCTGCCGTAACTCGACAAGCCGGTGCTTGGCCTGCTTGCGCAGCCACTCGAGATCGGGCGCGTCGGGGAGCGTGCGCGCGGCGGACGCGGACTCCGGAGTCCGTTCGGACATGTCACACCTCCATTCCTTTTGAGAGGGTGTGAGCCTCTCGAACCGCCCGGCGTCCGCGTCAGGGGCGAAGGATGGAAGTCATGTCGGCGACCACAGGGGTGGGTTGAACCCTTCACGCGGACCGTCGGCCGCCCTCGCGGCACGCGTGAATGCTACTTGAAACGGGACGCCGCGGAAGAGCAGGTAGACACGGCGCTTGACGGCGCATGCGGAAATAGGTAGATAGCCATATGGCTATATACGCCACCACCCGCCGTCCGCCGGCGAAGCGCGACAAGCTGAGCCTCGTCTTCGGCGCGCTCGCGGATCCGACGCGCCGCGCCATGCTCGAGCGCCTGCGCAAGGGCCCGCGATCGGTCACCGAGCTCGCCGAGCCGTTCGGCGTCAGCCAGCCGACGATCTCCAAGCACCTCAAGGTGCTCGAGAGCGCGGGGCTCGTCGTGCGGGGCAGGGACGCTCAGTGGCGTCCGCGCGTGCTGCGCACGGCGCCGCTCAAGGATGCCGACGCCTACCTCGAGAAGTTCCGGAAGCTCTGGGACGACCGCTTCGATCAGCTCGAGCGCTACCTCGACGAACTGAAGCTCGAGCCATGACCGCACTCCACCAGACTCGACGAGACAGACCGATGCGCCATCGCACCCTCACCATCGCCGCCCTTACGCTACTCGCCGCACGCGCCGCCGCCGCGCAGCCGCCGCGCGATCTCGCACCGTACCGCATCGCTGACCGCGCGGAGGAGATCGAGCTCGCGCGCACCGGCGCGCCCCGCCACGTCTCCGACTCGGCCACCGTGCTGGTGCTCGGAACGGCGGGCTACGTCGAGGCGGTGCGCGGCACCAACGGTTTCACCTGCGTCGTCATACGGTCGTTCGGGGGCAGCACCAGCGACCCGGCCTTCTGGAACCCGAAGGTCCGTGCGCCGCACTGCTTCAACCCGCCCGCGGTGCGGACGGTACTCGCGCCGATGCTCGAGCGCGCCACGTGGATCATCGCCGGCGTGGGCCTCGCCGAGGTCGATGCGCGCACGAAGCGCGCGTACGCGTCGCGGGTGTTCGTCGCGCCGGCGCCGGGCGCGATGGCGTACATGACTTCGCCCCGCCAGTATCTGCTCGACGACGATCCGCGCTGGCTGCCGCACCTGATGTTCTACCACGACAGGGCGACCTCTGGCGCGACGTTCGGTGCGGCGGGGATGACGGCGCCGGTGATCGACGCGTCGGCGAGTGACGCAAACGCGTTCGTGCTGACCCTGCTCGTGCCGGTCCGCCAGTGGTCCGACGGCAGCGCGGCGCCACCGCTCACGGCGAGCCGCTGAGCGGCGTGCCGCACTCGTCGGTCTCCGTCGTCGAACGGCCGTCGGACCGCGAGGTCGTCTTCTCGCGCGTCTTCGCCGCGTCGCGCGAACTGCTCTGGAAGGTGTGGAGCGAGCCGCGCCACCTGCACCGATGGTTCGGCCCCACAGGCTTCACGACGACGACCCACGAGTTCGCGTTCGTGCCCGGCGGCGTGTGGCGGTTCGTGATGCATGCACCCGACGGTACCGACGTCCCGAATCGCATCGTCTTCCGCGAGCTCGATCCGCCGGCGCGCCTGGTCTACGACAACAGTTGGGATCTCCCGGGCGCGCCGGTGGGCTTCACGGTCGTCGTGACCTTCGTCGCCGAAGACGAAGGCACGAGGCTGTCGATCCACATGACGTTCCCCAGCATCGACGCCATGCGAACGGCGGTCGAGCGGTACGGTGTGCTGGACGGAGGGACGCAGACGCTCGACCGCATCGACGCCTACCTTCGAGCGGCTCGCTGAGCGGCGCTCACCCGCCTGGCACGGCCAGCCGCAGCACTCGGCGCTCGAAGTCGAGCGTCACGGTGAACGGCTTGAGCACGTTGAGGCCGAGCAGGCCGCGTACGCTGGGCGCGACGGCGCGCATGCCGGCCAGGTCCATCGAGCAGACGTTGATGCGTCGCGCCACGGCGCCGGCGATGCGGAGCGAATCCACCCGATGGAGGCGCACGCGCCCCACGCCACCGACGCCGATCGCCGCGCCGACCGTCAGCCGCTGCTCCGGCAGCGCGAGCTCGCGCGCCAGCGACGTGTCGACGCAGGTGATCGTTGCCCCCGTGTCGAGGATGAGATCGATCGGGCCGCGCCCGTTGACGTGGACCGGCACCACGATCGCCGCGCCGCCGGGGCCGGCGAGCCGGAAGCCGATCTCGCCGGCCGCGCTGTCGGCGGGCGGCGTCGCCTCGGTGCGGCCGGCGTCGGCGCACGCCGAGGTCGATGCGACGGTGAGCGCGACGAGGCCGAGCATCGGCATTCGCCGGAGGATGCTGCGGACGGCCGCGGCATGACGCATAGGTGCTCCTGGGAGGATGACCGCGGTCGCGTGAGCATGTGCAAGGACGTCGCGCGCATTGCGCCGGCCCCGGTGGCGCCCGAATCTACTGCGCGACCGCTCGATCCCGCGTTCTCGCGCCACTCGATTATGGCCGTGCGTCCAGCTCCGCTCCCCGCAGCGTGGCTCACCGCGCTCCTCGCCGACGAGCAGCTCGGCCGCGACGTCGTCGTCAAGGTGCTCGCACCCGAGCTGAGCCTCGAGCTGTCGGCCGAGCGGTTCGTGCTGGCGCATACCGGGCTCGGGGACGTCGAGCAGGCGTTCGCGTGGCTCGAGCGCGGAATCGAGGGGCGGGACGAGCTGCTGGCGGAGAAACTTCATGGATCCGCTGTTCGATCCGCTGCAGGGGGATGCGCGGTACACGCGGGTGCTGCGATCGCTCGGGGTGACGGAGGGTGCAGATCCCTCGACTCGCTCCGCTCGCTCGGGATGACGAGGGGCGTGCGCTGCTCGCGCGGGATGACAAGCGGAGTCATCCCGAGCGGAGCGCGCAGCGCGGAGTCGAGGGATCTGCACTCCTCTCCGCTCGGCGCCGTTCAACGACTACGCCGCTCGGTCGGCGCCTTGCCCTCGGCGGGTCGCGTCGTGCATCGTGCATCCCGAACGCGATCGGCTCGCACAGACCAATTGACCTCTCCCGCCCTCCTCGAGACCTACCGCCCCGCGCTCACCGGCCACTGCTACCGCATGCTCGGCTCCGTGCTCGACGCCGAGGACGCGGTGCAGGAGGCGATGCTGCGCGCGTGGAAGTCGCTCGACCGGTTCAAGGAGCAGTCGTCGCTCAAGACGTGGCTCTACCGCATCGCGACCAACGTCTGCCTCGACACGCTGCACCGCACCGACCGCACGCGCCTGCGCCCGCTCGAGATCGCCGAGACGCCCGGCACCGTGCGCCCCGACATGGAGCTGCCGCAGCGCAGCCGCGAGACGTGGGTCGAGCCGATCCCCGACCGGCTCGCGCTCCCCGCCGACGACGCGCACACGCCGGAAGAGCGCGCGATCCTCAAGGAGAGCATCCGCCTCGCCTTCGTCGCCGCGCTGCAGTACCTGCCGCCGCGCCAGCGCGCCGTGCTGCTGCTGACGCAGGTGCTCAACTGGTCCGCCGCCGAGACGGCCGAAGCGCTCGACATGAGCGTC
>DASTSX010000308.1:0-8145 GCA_035760455.1 Gemmatimonadaceae bacterium
CGGGACCGGACGCGCCGTCGGAGCCGGCGGCGGGCCGAAGATGCGGTTCATGACGAGCTGCATGTCCGCGCGCAGCTTGGCGCTGTCGGCGCCGGTGGGGGCGCCGCTGCCGCCGCGCGCCTTCACGATGCTGTCGAGCTGCGTGCGCACGAAGTTGGGGCCGGCGACCTGCTCTTCGCCGTGGACCTTCACGATGAAGCCACCGGCCCGGCGCGCGGAGTCCACGATGCGCTGCTGGGCCGCGCGGTCCTCGGGCGCCTCCCCGTGCGAGCGCGGCCCGGTGAGCCCGGTGAAGATGCGCGGCGAGCTCACGATGGCGGCCTGCTCCGGGTGCGCGACCGGCACCTTGATGACCTCGATGCGGAACAGTGCCGAGTTCGGATCCTTCTCGGGCGACGCATCGACGCAGCCGGCCAGCTCGCGATCGGAGCGGACCGGTCCGGCGCCGGAGATGTAGACGTACACGTTGGCGCTGTCCTTCGGATCGACCAGCACGGTGTGCGTGTGCGAGCCGCGGCACGTCTGCACGTTCCCGACGTTGCGAGGATTCGCGATGTCCGTGATGTCGAAGATGCGGATGCCGCGCAGGCGGTCCTTGCTCACCGCCTCGCTCACGCCCTGCGCGCCGCAATCGAGCCGCGCGCTCAGGTCCTCGCCCGACACGAACAGCAGGTTCTTGTACACCGATACGTCGCTCTGCGACGCGGGGCAGAAGAAGTCCTTGCGCAGCGCCGGCTTGGCGGGGTTGGTGATGTCCCAGACCTGGTAGCCGCGGAAGCTGCCCTGGATGACGTAGGTGCCCAGGAACGCGAGGTCGGAGTTGATCCCGCCGACGAAGCGCTCGGGCGGCGGCGTCTTCGAGACGACGCGCAGGTTCCACACGGCCTCGCCCGCGTCCCACAGGCCGGGCTTGAGGTCGACGCGCGGGTCGGCGCTGCGCGCCGCGGACGTTGCCGCGCCCGGCGCGGACGTGGCGGTAGTCTGGGCGCACGCGCCGAGCGTCGCGAGCGCGACGGCGGCGAGTGCGCGGCGCGGCGCGGGCATGCGAAGTGTGGCGGCGATAGTGTGCTCGAGGGATGTCATCGAATCGAGTGAGTGTTGGGAGTGCAGTGGGGAGCGAAAGACGGCGCCATCACCGGGCCTCGCCACCGAGCGTGAGTGCGGCGAGCATCTTCTGCATGCGCACGATCTCGCTGCCCTGATCGGCGCTCACGTCGGACGCGAGCTTGAACACCGTCTGGTCCTGCGCGGCGCCCGGCGTGTCGAACAGCTGCTTCACCATCGACACGGCGCCCTGGTGGTGCTGGATCATCAGGCGCAGGAACGACCGGTCGAACTCCGGCCCCCGCGCCGCGTCGAGCTGCTTCATCTCGGCCTCGGTGAGCATGCCGGGCATCATCATGTCGTGCTCGACGCCGTTCATCGTCATGCGCATCGGACCCGGCTTGGCCTCCGGGACGGGCAGCCCTCGGTCACGCAGCCACGACTGCAGAAGGCCGATCTCGTCGCGCTGCGCGTTGATGATGCGCGCGGCCAGGATCTGGATCGACGCGCTCGCGCCGTGCGACGGCGCCCAGCCCGCCATGACGAGCGCCTGCGCGTGGTGGCCGATCATCCCATTCATGAAGTTGACGTCGGCCGCGTGCGGGGCTGGGCGCGACGCCGGCGCCTGCCCCGCGGCCGCCGCCGTCTCGGCGCGAGGTGCGGGGCTCGGTGTCCGCGCGCAGCCGCCGACGGCGAGCGATCCGGCCGCGAGCAGCGCCGCCAGCGCGGACACGGGCCGCGATCCCGTCCACGCGGCGTGCGCGCTCTCGCTCCCCTTCAGCCGGCGCCGCAGCGCATCCGCCATGTCGAGCACCTCGTCCTCGGCGCCCGCCGCATCGACCTCCACGAGCGTCGCCAGGCGGTCGAGATCACCGGCGATCAGCTCGGGCGAGAGCCGCATCTCGGTCGCCTCCCAACGGGCACGCGCAAGCTCGGCCTCGAGCCGGCGGGTCGCCGTCTGCCGTTCGTCGAACCAGCGCGCGATCGGCTCGGCGTGCGTCCACACGATCAGCAGCGTGTAGATCGCGCAGTTCACGACGATCTGGTTCAGCACGTTGTTCATCGGCACCGTGCTCAGCCCGAACACGACGGCGATCGTGCCGATGTTCACCGCCGTCGCCCCGAGCGCGCCCAGGATGTGGATCGCGATGGCGGGCATCCGACGCTCGGCCCGCACGGGGAAGCGCCGGCCGAGCAGCAGCGCGACCGGGGTGATCGCCATCCACGAGATCGCCGATGCCAGGTCCGGCAACGCCCATTCGATGTCCCGCGGCATCGAGCCACCGCGCGCGAGGCGGTAGCCCAGGATCTGAACGACCCAGAACACCCAGGCCACCGTCCAGAAGCCGATGATGCCGGCGGCGGGATGCACGCGGTCGCTCCACCGCCGCAACCACGGGAGCGGGGAGCCGACCGCGACGGGATCGACCGCGACGGCGAACTCGTCGGAGAAACGGTGCTCGGCGGGTGCCGGCGCCGCCGCCAGGGGCACGAACGGGACGTCGAGCTCGGCGATGGCCCTGTCGGCGGCCATCGTGAGGGTCAGGGCGTGGTCCGAGCCGAAGAGGTGCGCGAGCCGCTCGCGCGTATTGCGGAGCCCGATCCCGAGGCCGGGGGTGGGCCGGTCGCGCTGGCTCCGGCTGTTCGTGATGCGGACATACAGGCGGCCGCGGTCGAGCCGGGCGTGCAGCGACACCTCCTGCGCCCCCGCGCGCGACTGCAGCGCGAACTGCACCGCATTCTCCACCAGTGGCTGGAGCGAGAGCGGCGGCACGGAGGCCGGCAGGGCCGCCTCGTCCACGTCGCGCGTGAAGGTCAGCGTGTCGGCATGCCGGGCGCGCGCGACGCCGATGAAGGCGTCCACGACATCCAGCTCGTCGGCGAGCGAGACGGCGGCCTGCGACGAGCGCTGGGTGGTCGCCAGGAAGAGCGTGCGCAGGTTCCGGAGGACCCGGGCGGCCTCGGCGGGCGCCTCGCGTACCAGCTCGACGGCGGAATTGAGCGCGTTGAACAGGAAGTGGGGCTGGAGCTGCAGGGTCAGGAGGTCGTGCCGCACCTCGAGCAGCCGTGCCTCGAGCGCCAGATGCCGCCGATTGTGGCGCGCCATCGCAACGCGCCCCGCGTAGACGTCGAGGACGACGGCCGCCAGCGCCAGCACCGTGATGTTGAGATCCAGCGAATAGAAGACGAGGGCGAGCGGCGGCACCTCCGCGCGGAGCCCCGCGCCGATGCCGACGAGGCCCTGCACGAGCCCGAACAGCGGGACGCACACGACGCCCAGGGCGGCCTGCCAGGCGAGGCCCCGCGTCGCGCCGCCCATCCGCCGCCCGAGCCACATCGCGAGGGGCGCCAGCACGAACCACAGCACGCCGTTGGTGCCGGCGACGGCGAGCGCCGCGCCCCAGCTGGTGTCGCGCCCAGCCCGGATGAGCGCCGCGTGCGCCGCCACGAACAGCACGGCGGCACCGAGCGCCCCGAGAAAGGATCGGCTGACGATTCGCTGGGACGGCTCAAATCGCATGAATAGCCTCTCGTGACGCGATTCCCACGTCTCGTGATGCCGGACTAGGTATCTACGGCTCGGGCTGGATACTTGAGACGTGTGCGGGCGCGACGCCCGTCCACGATCCCCGCCAACTCGGATTCCGACGATGCAACGCGAACTGGAGTCGGCGCGCCTCACGGTCGTGCCGTGGGACACGCCGTTCGAGATCCTCAGAGGAACCTACACGCGTCACCGTTTCGCGCCACACCTGCACGAGACGTTCGCGCTCGGCGCGATCGAGGCCGGGGCGAGCAAGATCCGCTTTCGCGATCGGACCGTCACGCAGCGCGCCGGCGACGTGGTCGTCATCCCCGCTCGTGAGGTCCACACCGGCGAGTCGGACGGTCCACAGGGGTGGTCGTACCGCATGCTCTATCTCCCCGAGAGCCTGCTCGCGGCCTGCACCACGTCGGACGACCTCGCGTTCGCCAGTCCCTCGATCGCGGACCGCGAGCTCGCCCGACGGGTCGTCGAACTGCATGCACTCCTGGATGCCGGCACCGATCCGCTGCGCGGCCAGACGGCGCTCGTCGACGTGCTGCAGCTGCTGTGCACGCGCCACGCGACCGGCGACGTCGATCGCTCGCACGGCGAGCGGCCCCCGGCCACGCTCGGCCTCGTGCGCGATTATCTGGAGACCAATTTCGCGAAGTCGATCTCGCTCATGGAGCTCTCCGCGCTGAGCGGCGTGAGCCCATTCCATCTGAGCCGGCGGTTCCGCGCGCGCTACGGGCTGCCCCCGTACATGTATCTCGAGCTCGTGCGGGTGAACCGTGCGCGCGACATGCTGCGCCGCGGCGATCCGATCTCGCGCGTGGCGTTCGACACGGGCTTCAGCGACCAGAGTCACCTCACGCGCCGGTTCAAGCGCGT
This sequence comes from Gemmatimonadaceae bacterium, assembly GCA_035760455.1. GTDB lineage: Bacteria > Gemmatimonadota > Gemmatimonadetes > Gemmatimonadales > Gemmatimonadaceae > AG11. The sequence goes on from DASTSX010000308.1 coordinate 4,463, forward strand.
CGTGGGCGTGCCGCCCGGGCAGTACGCCAAGACCTATGGACCGACCCGCGCCAGCGAGACGCGCGTCGCCTGACGGCGCGCCGCTCAGAGCGCGTTGAGCCGCTGGCGGAGCTGGGTGCGGTAGGTGCGCGAGACCTTGAGTTGCTGACCGTCGTGCAGCACGAGCACGGCGTCGCCGCCGAACCAGGGCTGGAGCTCCTTGATCTGGCTCAGGTTCACGATGAAGGAGCGGTGGATCCGCACGAAGCGTCGCGCGTCGAGCGACGCTTCGAGCCGCGCCAGCGTGTCGCGGATCTCGAACACGCCGTGCTTCGTGTGCAGCAGCACGTGCGGACCCTTCGCCTCCGCCCACGCGACGTCGGCCGTCGCGATCCAGCGCACGCGTTCCCCCTCGCGCACCTCGATGCGCTCCGCGGCCGGCGCCGCCGTGGCGCCGAGCGCGGCGGTCGTCGGCTCGCTGTCGAGCTGCGCGATCACGCTGCGCAGCTGTCGCGCGTACGCCGTGGACCGGCGGCCGGCGATCGCCTCGCGCGCGCGGTCGAGCGCGAGCCCGAGCCGCTCCTTGCGGACGGGCTTCAGCAGATAATCCAGCGCGCGTGCCTCGAACGCGCGGATGGCGTGACTGTCGTACGCCGTCACGAACACCAGCAGCGGCGACTCCGGGCCCTGGAGCGCCTCCGCCACCATGAACCCGTCGACGCCCGGCATCTGGATGTCGAGGAACGCGAGATCGACGTGATGGGTTCGCAGTGCCTCGATCGCCGCCGCCCCGGAGCCGCACTCCGCGACGACGGTCACGTCCCCGGCATCGGCGAGCAGACGCCGCAGCCGACGCCGCGCCAGCGCTTCGTCGTCGACGAGCAATACGTTCATCGCGTGGCGGTATGACGAACCGTGAGGCGCATGTTGAGCAATGTCGTTCAAGGCAGCGATGACGCCCGACTCTAGCATTCGGGGCGGTGCGCATCGTCAACCGATGTCGGGTGACAATCTCCGCCCGCGCCGCACGCCTCACAACCCTACGTCGGACCGATGCCACCGATCTCTCTCCTGATCGCCGCGGCCGCGGCGCTCTCGTTCAGCGTTCCACCCCACGAGTCCACGCGCGCGGCGGGACAGATCCGCAATGGCCGACAGAATCAGCTCGACGTCGATCCGCCCCGGCTCGACGAGGTCGCGCTGCAGATGGACGGCAGCCTCGACGAGCCGCAGTGGAAGCAGGCGGCGGTCCTCACCGGCTTCTCGCAGTTCATGCCGCGCGACGGCATCGCCGCGGAGGACTCCACGGAAGTGCTGGTCTGGTACTCGCCGACGGCCATCCACTTCGGCATCCGCGCCCACGAGCCGCACGGGACGGTGAACGCCGCGCTCGGCGACCGCGACAAGATCTTCAGCGACGACCGCGTCGAGCTGCTGCTCGGCACGTTCAACGACGGACGCCAGGCGACCGTGCTCGGCGTGAACCCGCTCGGCGTGCAGATGGATGGCACCCTCGTCGAGAACAACCAGGCGCGAGGCGGCGGGACGGGCAACTCGACGAACAGCCGCGAGTTCCCGGACCTCAACCCGGACTTCGTCTTCCAGTCGAAGGGACGGCTGACGTCGTACGGCTACGAGGTCGAGATCCGGGTGCCGTTCAAGAGCCTGAAGTACCAGAGCGCCGATCCGCAGACGTGGGGGTTCAACGCGGTGCGCATCGTCCAGCACTCGGCGCGCGAGGACAGCTGGGCGCCGGCGCGGCGCGCCAACGCCTCGTTTCTGCGGCAGTCCGGAATGCTCCGGGGACTCAGCGACCTGCGTCGCGGCCTCGTGCTCGACGTCACCCCCGAGCTGACGCAGCGCACGACGGGCGAGCCGACGACCGTCGGGCCGACCTGGCGCTACGAAGCCGAGCGGCCGAAGCTCGGCGGCAACGTCCGGTGGGGAATCAGCAACAACTTCACGCTCAACGGCACGGTCAACCCCGATTTCTCGCAGGTCGAATCCGACGCCAGCCAGGTCGTGTTCGATCCGCGGCAGTCGTTGTTCTTCTCCGAGAAGCGACCGTTCTTCCTCGATGGCACCGAGTTCTTCGCCACGCCGAAGAACCTCGTCTACACGCGCCGGATCGTGCAGCCGGTCGCGGCCGCGAAGGTCACCGGCAAATTCTCCGGCTTCAGCGTGGGCGTGCTCAACGCCGTCGACGGCACGCAGGGCTCGGCGGACGGCGCGGGGCATCCGGTCTATACCGTCGCGCGGCTCCAGCGCGACCTGGGCACACGGTCCAAGCTCGGCCTGACCCTCACCGACCGCTCCGAGGGGGCCCGCTACAACCGCGTGGCCTCGGTGGACGCGCGCCGCGTGTTCGGCGGGATCTACAGCGCCCAGGCGCAGTACGCACACAGCTATACGCGCTCGACGCCGACCTCGACGCGCACGGACGCACCGCTCTGGAACGCGGTCCTGAGCCGCAACGGCAAGTCGTTCAAGTTCCGCTACGCGTTCGACGCCGTCGACGAACGCTTCCGGACGCAGAGCGGGTTCATCGGCCGCGGCGGCATCGCGCAGGGGCTGCTCGACCAGTGGTACACCCACCACTTCAAGCCCGGGCGATTCATCGAATCGATCACCTACGACCCGGCGCTCTACTACACGTGGCGGTACAGCTCTCTGGTGCACCAGGGCGACGCGATCGAGAAGAAGCTGCACAACCGGATCGCGATCACCGCGAAGGGCGGATGGAGCGCCGACGCCACGCTGATGACCGAGACCTTCGGCTTCGACCCAGGGCTGTACTCGCGCTACCGCGTGCTGATGGGACCGGGCGACACGGCCGCGTTCACCGGGTCGCCGCGCATCGGCAACCGCGACTTCGGCTTCTCGCTCAACACCCCGCAGTGGAAGCACCTGTCGTTCTCGGCGTTCTATCTGTGGGGGAGCGACGAGAACTTCCTCGAATGGGCGCCGGCGGACATCATCTGGGCCAACTTCACGGCGCAGATCCGCCCGACCGATCGCCTGCGCATCACGACGAGCTACATCAATCAGCGCTTCTCACGGCAGACCGACCACTCGCTGGTCTCCGACACGCGCATCCCGAGGCTCAAGCTCGAGTACCAGATCGCGCGCCCGCTCTTCGTGCGGATCGTCGGCGAGTACGCGAGCACGGAGCAGGACGCCCTGCGCGACGACGGCCGCACGAACAAGCCGCTGCTCGTCGACGGGGCGCTCAGCCCGGCGTTCACCGAGGGCAGCTTCAGATCGGACTTTCTGCTCTCGTACCGCCCGATGCCCGGCACGGTGTTCTTCATGGGCTACGGCGCCGGCTACGCCGACACGCGCGACGATCCGCGCAGCTTCACCATCCCCCGCTCGCTCGGCCTGCCTGGCCTGACGCTGACGGATAACGTGTTCTATGTGAAGGCGAGCTATCTGTATCGGATGTGAGCGATGAGCGATGAGCGATGAGCGATGAGCAATGAGCGATGAGCAATGAGCGATGAGCGATGAGCTCCCAGCTCCCAGCTCCCAGCTCCCAGCTCACAGCTCACAGCTCACAGCTCACAGCTCACAGCTCATAGCTCATAGCGCATAGCTCATAGCTCATAGCGCATAGCTCACCTCGGATACTTCGCCAGCACCCCCGCATTGCGCGGTGGTGCCTTGGCCCGGAGCTGCGCCGCGCGGGCTTCCACCTGCGCCGG
>DASTSX010000309.1:0-6589 GCA_035760455.1 Gemmatimonadaceae bacterium
GGCCGCCGTCTGCCCCTCCGCACGCGCCGCCTCGGCGAGGCGCTGCGTGGCGGCGCGGATCGCCACGTGCTCCCGGAGCATCTGCGGCAGCTCGCGCCGCAGTGAGTCCGTCATCGGAAGCAGCCACGACGGGGTGGCCACCGGCTCGCCGCGTGCCAGCGGGCGAGCATCGACAGTGGCAAGGCACCGCGCGGCCGGTTGTCTCGTCATGGTACGCGCTCCCTGGGGAGGTTTCGAGGAACCGTACGAGCCACGAGGCCGCCACGCCGTCAGGTGCGGGAGGACGCGCCGGACGGCGTGTCGGGCATCGGCCGACAGCGCGCCTTACGCGCCTGCCCCTTATTGCTCGTGCTGAACCGCAGGTTCCGACGATCCCTGCTCAGAAGGAGGATTCCATGTCACGCTATCTCATGCAACGCAACCCGTTCACGCCGCCGTTCATGAGCGGTCTCGCACGCGAGGTCGATCAGCTCCAGGACAGCATTCATCGGATGTTCGACAGTCCGTTCAGCCTTGGCGCGTCGCGCTTCCCCCGCATCGAGACGCTCGGATGGATCCCGCCGGTCGAGATCACGGAGACCGACCGGGAGATCCGGATGACGGTCGAGCTTCCCGGCCTCGACAAGGACGACGTGAAGATCGACATCGACGACAACATCCTCACGCTCCGCGGCGAGAAGCGCGCCGAGCACAAGGAAGAGGACGTCAAGAAGGAGTTCTTCCTGGAGGAGCGGAGCTACGGCAGCTTCGAGCGGTCGTTCACGCTCCCACCGACGGTGAACTTCGAGAAGGTGAGCGCGGTGTTCGAGAAAGGTGTCCTCGAGATCATGCTCCCCAAGAGCGAGGTGGTGAAGCCTCGCGGCAAGGAGATCGCGATCGAGACGAAGTGACGCCGTGCACGGGATGAAGGCGGCGGACTTCCGCCGCCTTCATCGCGTCGACGTCTCGCGATACTCCTCGATCCTGTGGGTCCGCACGGGCGGACGCCTCACGCCACGCCGACCTGCAGCTCCGTGACGTTGTCGGGCGACTCGAAGCCGATCCACTTCTTGTAGATCTCGCGCGACTCCGGACTCCGCGAGCGGCCGCTCGTGCGGATGGCGTCGAGGATCTCGTTGTAGGCGATCTGGATGTCCGGCATCGGCCCGACGTAGTCGGCGGCCATGCAGCGGAATGCCGGCAGCTCGGCGATCTCGTACTCCTCGATCGGCTCGGCGGGACGCGCCGCGATCGGGAACGCGATCGTCAGCCGGAACCGCGTCGTGAGCGACCCGTCGGCCCCGTGGTAGATGAAGTGCATCGGAGCGAGCGGCGTGATCCCGCGCGTGTGCAGCTCGGCGAGCATGTCGTCCACCACGCCGCGCGAGACCGCGGAGATCTCGGGGATCGTCACGCCCTCATGGGACGACATGACGAACGTGGTGGGAGGAACGGTCTTGAGCGTGACGGCCATTCGGCGGCGTGAGATCGGGGTCGGGAGGAAGCACAGCGTCATCGAAAGATGCTCGAATCACCGCCGATGGGAATCCACGGGCGCACTCGGCCGAGCCGCGAGCGTGCCGCGGCGCCCGTGGTGGCCCGCTCGAGGTGGAGCTCGGGTATCGGCTCGATCGTCGCCGGCGACTCGACCGGGAGTGCGACACGCCTCCAGATTGCACGATGACGAAGACGACCGCCGACGGAGGCAGCGGGGCATGACGATGGAAGCGACGCGTCGCGGCATCCGCTCCGCCCAGGTGGGGATGCTGGTGAACACGAGCCTCGCGATGACCAAGCTCATCGCGGGGCTCGTCGGCAACAGCTACGCCCTCGTGGCGGACGCCGTCGAGTCGACGGCCGACGTCCTGTCGTCGGTCATCGTCTGGGGCGGGCTCCGGGTGGCCGGCCGCTCGCCGGACGAGCGTCATCCATTCGGGTATGGAAAGGCGGAATCGCTGGCCGCCGCCGTGGTCGCCCTGATGCTCTTCGGCGCCGCGGTGGGAATCGGCTTGCAGGCCATCGAGGAGATCCGCACGCCGCATCACACGCCGGCGCCCTGGACGCTCGCCGTGCTCGTGGCCGTGGTCGCCGTGAAGGCGGTGCTCTCGCGCCGCGTGCGCGACATCGGATCCACCATCGGCAGCAGCGCGGTCAAGGCCGATGCGTCGCACCACATGAGCGACGCCATCACGTCGACGGCCGCGTTCATCGGCATCAGCGTCGCGCTCTGGGGCGGACCCGGATGGGAGTCCGCCGACGACTGGGCCGCGCTCCTCGCGTCGGGGATCATCCTCTACAACGGCGTCGCCATGCTGCGCCCCGCCGTCGCGGACCTGCTCGACCAGATGCCGGGCGCGGACATCGTCGAGCCGGTGCGCCGCGCCGCCGAGTCGGTGGAAGGCGTGCTCGCGACCGAGAAGCTCGCCGTCCGCAAGACCGGGCTCACCTATCGCGTCACGATTCACGTGCAGACCGATCCCGAGATGCCGCTCCGGGAGGCGCACGTGTTGAGCGGCAAGGTGAAGGGCGCCATCCGTCGATCGGTACCCCAGGTGGACTCGGTCCTCGTGCACATGGAGCCGTTCGAGAACGGCTAGGCCGCCCCTCCACGCGCGCGGCCGGGCATGGTGCGCGGACGACCCCGGGATGCAACGACATCCCGAGGTCGTGCTCCACGCCCCATCGCGGTCCGCTGCTGCTACTCCACGGGCGCCACGATCTTGAAGATCGTCCCCGTGGTGCCGGCCGGCCCGAGGATCTTCGACGCCGCGATGTAGACGTTGCCGTCGGCGTCGTTGCCGAAGCCCTTCACCACGTAGCCGAGCCGCGTCGTGCCGCCGAGCAGCAGCTCGTGGATCGTCCACAGCCCGCCGCCCTGCTGCGGTGACGCGTACAGCCGGCCGTCGGGGGACGTGAACGACGCTGTGGCGCCGCCGAACACGTACATCCCCGACAGCGCCTGGAACGACTTCCCGCGATAGACGTTGCCGCCGACGACCGTGAGTGCGAGGCCGCCCGCCTGCTTCGAGTTCGCGAACTCGATCACGGGATCGCGCAGCGGCTCGTTGGTCGTCGGATCGACGCTCGGACACGTCGCCGGCGACACGGTCGGGTTGGCCGCGTCGAAGCAGTGCGTCCCCTCCTTCACGTTCCAGCCGTAGTTGCCGCCACGATCGACCCGGCTCACCTCCTCCCACAGCTCCTGCCCCGCGTCGCCGACGAGCAGCGCGCGGCTGCCGCCCATGTCGAACGAGAAGCGGTACGGGTTGCGGAAGCCGTACGCCCAGATCTCGTCGAGCCCCGGGCCCTGTACGTATGGATTGTCGTTGGGGATCGCGTACGGCGACCCGCGATCGACGTCGATGCGCAGGATGTTGCCCATCAGGTTGCTCGTGATGTCCTGGCCGTTGCCCCCCGCGTTGAACGCGTACCAGTCCGGCACGTGGCCGAACTGCTCGTCGTCGCGCCCACCGCCGTCGCCGATCGAGATGTAGAGGTAGCCGTCGGGACCGAAGGCGACCGTCCCGCCGTTGTGATTCGCCTGCGGATGATCGATCTGCAGGATGATCCTCTCGCTTCCCGCGTCGGCGTGCACCGCCTGTCCGCCCTGGGCACTGTACTCGGCGATCGTCGTGCGGTTGTTCCAGCCGGCGGGCGTGCTCGGCCCCGGCGGCGCCGTGTAGAAGACGAAGAACCGGCCGTTGCGCTGATAGTCGGGATGGAACGCGAGGCCGAGTAACCCGCGCTCGTCGTAGCCCGGCCTGAGGGGCGTGATCTTGCTCGAGATGTCGAGGAAGGGCTTGGGCATCACGTTCCCGCCCGCGTTGAGCGCCCAGATCTTCCCGATCTGATCGATCACGAACCGGCGCCCGCCGGCACCGGGCGACGTGACCAGCTGCACCGGCGAGACGAAGCCGGTCGCGACCTCCTCGACGTCGATGGCGATGGGCGCACCCATCGGGCTCGGTCCCACGGCGGCGATCGACAGCTCGGCGCGCGCGGGCGCCCCCGGAGGCGCGAGCGTCGTCGTGGGATCGCCGCACGCAACGGCGGCCGTGAGCACGAGCAATGGTGAAGCGAGTGTTCTGCGCATCGAGTGCCTCCGGATCATGTGCCGCACGACCCTCATGGCCGTGTCGCGCCCATGGACGCCGTGAGGCGCACGACTATTCCGTGATCAGCCCGGTACCCGCCCGCGCGCGTCGTAGAGCGAGCTCGCGCCGGATGCCGTCAGCGCCGACTGATCCACCACGTTTCCGCTCGATCGCGCGGGGCTCTCCGTCGCGTGCGCAGGCCGCACCCGCCGAGCATGGTCACGGTCACGGCGAGCACGATGGCTCGCGCTGCTGCACGTCGCCTGGGTTGATCGTTGGATCATCCTGCGCGTTCGACAATGCTGCATCGCTTGCGGTGCGCCGTCGTTCGGACGAGCATTGTCGTCGAGCGCCCCCAACCTCCCTCGATCAGATGAACGAACTCCGATTCGCGTCGCTCACCCGCAGCGGGGCGACCCGCGTGCGCGCGTGGTGGACGACGGGTGCGCTCGCCGTCGCCCTCCTCGCCGGAGCACTGTCGGCGCAGGAGACCACGCCGCCGCCGCAGTCCGGCACTGGCGACACGAAGCAATGGACCACCGCCGACGATCATCGGCACATGATGGCGCAGCTCGGCATCACGGCGCTGCGGCCGGGGCCGAGCGGCAACGAGCAGGCGCCGAACGCCGCCAACTACGATGAGGCGAAGGCCAACCCCTTCCCCAACCTGCCGCCGCTGCTCACGCTGAAGAGCGGCCAGCGGGTCACGACCGCGCGGCAATGGGCGCGCCGGCGCGCCGAGATCGTCGAGGAGTTCGAGCGGGAGGTCGTCGGCCGGGTTCCGCGCGACGCGCCGAGGGTGACGTGGAGCGTGACGGCGTCCGACACGGGCACGATCGGCGGACGTCGCGTCGTCGGCACGCAGCTCGTCGGGCACGCCGACAACTCGGCGTATCCGGCGATCACCGTGGACATCCCGCTGACGCTGGTGCTGCCGGCCGACGCGAAGGGGCCCGTGCCGGTGATGATCCTGTTCCGGCCGGGTTCCCTGCCCGGTGCGCTCGGCCGTCCGCTGCCCCCGCCTCCGGCCGGTGCGCGGCCGGCGTTCACGCCCCCGCCGCCGGCGCCGGGCAGCGACGCGCCGGCCACCGAGCAACTCATCGTCGACGGATGGGGATTCGCGCTGCTCAGTCCCACGAGCGTGCAGCCCGACAACGGTGCCGGCCTGACGAAGGGCGTGATCGGTCTCGCCAACAAGGGCCACCCGCGCAAGCCGGACGACTGGGGCGCGCTGCGCGCGTGGGCGTGGGGCGCATCGCGCGCGCTCGACTATCTGGAGACGAATCGCGCGGTGAACGCCAAGGCGGTCGGCATCGAGGGAGTCTCGCGCTACGGCAAGGCGGCGCTGGTGGCGATGGCGTTCGACACGCGCTTCGCCACGGTGCTCATCGGCTCGTCGGGCGAGGGGGGCGCCAAGCTGCATCGGCGAAACTTCGGCGAGGCGGTGGAGAACCTGGCCGGCTCCGGCGGATACCACTGGATGGCCGGCAACTTCCTCAAGTACGGCGCGGCCGAGGCGACGTTCGGCTCGAAAAACGCCGGCGACATCCCGGTGGACGCGCACCAGCTCCTCGCGCTCTGCGCGCCGCGGCTGACGTTCGTCAGCTACGGCATTCCCGAGCGGGGCGATGCGCGGTGGCTCGACCAGCAGGGGAGCTACATGGCGGCGGTGGCGGCGCAGCCGGTGTTTCGCCTGCTCGGCGCGCGCGATCTCGGCGTCTCGGACGATTACATGAAGGAGAAGATGCCGCCGGTGAACGTCGGCCTGCTCGACGGCCACCTCGCGTGGCGACAGCACGACGGCGGGCACACCGACGCACCGAACTGGAAGTACTTCCTCTCGTGGGCGGACCACTTCCTGGGGCGGCGGTACACGCCGGCGCAGCAGGTGCCCGTGCCGCCGGCGCCACGTCCATAGTGGGTCCGCCGCCGCGCGCGGCGAGGAGTCGTCATGCTGGGATCGAAGATTCTCGAAGTCGCCATCGGGGTCATCTTCCTGTTCCTGCTCGTCAGCATGATCTGTTCGGCGATCCGCGAAGGGATCGAGGCCTGGCTCAAGACGCGCGCGGCGTTCCTCGAGCAGGGGATCCGCGAGCTCCTCCACGACCGGCACGCCGTGGGGATCGCGCGAAGCGTCTATACGCATCCGCTCATCTACGGGCTGTACCTCGACGACTACCGGCCGCGCGCATCGGCGCGGCGGCTCTCGGCGCTCTCGCGCGGCGGCAACCTCCCGTCGTACGTGCCCGCACGCAACTTCGCCCTCGCGCTGCTGGACATCGCCGCCCGCGGCACCGGCACCCACGGGACGGCGAGCAGCCCGGCCGCGCCGGTGCTCTCGCTCGCTCTCGTCCGCGCGAACGTGCTCAACATCGAGAACGGCCCCGTGCAGCGCGTGCTCCTCGGCGCGATCGACACCGCGCACGGCGACCTGGAGCGCGCGGTGGCGAACCTCACCGTGTGGTTCGACAGCGGGATGGACCGCGTGTCCGGCGCCTACAAGCGCGCGACGCAGA
>DASTSX010000310.1:0-5247 GCA_035760455.1 Gemmatimonadaceae bacterium
GAGCGCGCGCACGTGCATGCGCGGGCGCTGATCGGCGCGCACCGCACGTATCGGGCGGCGGGAGCGCTTCTGACCGCGGGCGCGGCCGCCGCGCTGGCGCTGGTGGTCTACGTGGCCGTGGCACGGCTGCAGCTCGCGCCCGCGTCGCTCCTGCTCCTGCTGCTCGTGTGCGCGCGGCTCGTCCCGCGCCTGGCCAGCGTGCAGAGCAGCTTCCTCATCATCGCGCGCGCGCTCCCCGCGGCCGAGGCGGTGCAGGTGCTGCTCGACGAGCTCGAGTCGGCGGCCGAGCCGCCCGAGCGAGCGCCGTCCGCTCCGATCGCCGTGGCGCGCGAGGTCGCGCTGCAGAACGTGACCTACCGCTATCCGAACGCCGCGGAGCCGGCGCTGCGGGACGTGACGCTCAGCATCCCGGCGGGCCGCGTGACCGCGCTCGTCGGCAGCTCGGGCGCCGGCAAGAGCACGATCGCCGACCTCGTGCTCCTCCTCGTGACCCCCGAGCAAGGGACGATCCTGCTGGACGGCGCACCGCTCCTCGCCGAGCATCGCGACGCGTGGCGAGCGAGCGTGGGCTACGTGCCGCAGGAGACCCATCTTTTCCACGATACGATTCGCGAGAACGTGCGGTGGGTGTCGCCCGGCGCATCCGACGCCGAGGTGCTGGAGGCGCTCCGCATGGCGGGCGCTTCGGGGCTGCTGGCGCGCCTGCCGCAGGGGCTCGACACGCTCGTCGGCGATCGGGGGACGCTGCTGTCGGGCGGCGAGCGGCAGCGGCTCGCGCTCGCGCGCGCGCTGCTCCGCCGTCCCCGACTGCTCGTGCTCGACGAGGCGACGAGCGCGCTCGACCCGGAGAGCGAGCGCGCGATCCGCCAGACCATCGCGGCGCTCACCCCGGCGGTCACCGTGCTCACGATCACGCATCGGCTGACTACCGCCCGCCAAGCCGATCACGTGGTCGTGCTCGACCATGGCGTGGTCGTCGCCGAAGGCCCGTGGGAAACGCTCCTCGAAGGCGAGGGATCGCGGCTGGCGCGGCTGTGGACGGCTCAGCTCGGTCTCGACGACGACGCCGTGGCGCAGGACGTCCTTCGATCGTCCTGAGCACATGCCGCTTCTCGATCTCATCGCCGGTCCGCACACGCTCCGGATCTTCGGCTACACGCTCTCGCTCGGCCCCAACGGCGTGGCCGCGATCATCGGCTGGGCCCTGTTCGCGTCGGGCGCGTTCTTCGCCGTGCGCGAGCGCGTCTCCGGGAAGCAGCTCGCCTCGCTGCCGCCGCTCGTCGCTGCGGGGGTGACCCTCGCCGCGATGAGCGCGGGGCTCGGAATGCTGCTCGGCGAGAGCTTCCCGACGTTCGCGCGCACGTTCTGCTTCCCGTACGCGCTGCTCGCGCTCGCGGTCGCGGTGTTCGGCCGTGCGCTCCAGGCGGGCGGACGGCCGCTCGGCGAGGAGTAACGCTCGTGGCGCTCTCGGGCCGAGCCAACGACCCGAAGCTGGAGCAGCTCGCCCGAGACGTGTTCGCGATGTTCCCGCAATGTCACCGGTGCGGGCAGACCATCGCGCGATTCGAGGACGCCGACGTGCGCGTGCACGTGCAGCGCGTCGTGCACCGCGAGCGGTGCCCCGCCCCGCCGCTGGTCGAGCACGTACTGCCGCCGACCGGCGAGCGCTGACTCAGGGCATCGCCCACGCCGCGCCGACGAACAGGGACCGCGGCGCCACCGGCTTTCCCGCTACGTCGAGATAGCTCTCGTCGGTGAGGTTCACCGCCTCGAGCGACAGCCGCATCGCGCCGACGCGCTGATCGACGCGCGCATCGAGACGCAGGTGATCGTCCTCGCCGGCGCGCCGCGCGCGCTGGGCGTCCAGCGTCAGCGAAGCGCCCCGCACCTCGCGCGTCGCCGCCGAGATGCCGAGCACGCGCGTGAGCGGACGGAGCGCGTACTTGCCGACGATGCCCGGCTCCGCGGTCGCGTCGAACCGGATCCCCGCGCCGCGCACCGTCCAGTCGACGCCCGCAAGGCCGGCGAGCTGCACGCTCGCCTCCACGCCGCGATGGGTCGCGCGCGCGAAGTTCATGGTGCGCCACGGTTGGGCGGGCGTCGTGGCGGCCGCCGGGCGCGCCCAATCGATCAGCGAGGTCGCGCGGCGCTCGAACAGCGCGACGTCCGCCGACGCCCACGAGAGCGGCGCGACCCGCAGTCCGATCTCGTGCGCCGTGAAGCGCTCGACGCCGAGGGTGGAGTCGGCGACGTTGGCCGGATCCCTGTAATAGCGCTCGGTCCACGTCGGCGCGCGGAACCCGCGGCTGGTCGAGCCGCGAAGCTGCACGCCGCCCGGGAGCGGGATCGCCACGCCGAGCGAGGGAGAGACGAACTCTCCCACCGCCGACGACCAGTCGCGCCGGATTCCGGCGTCCGCCGTGACGCGTCCGGCGCGACCGAGCGTCGCCTCGGCGAACGCCGCGTGCCGGCGCTCGGTGTGGTCGCCCAGGCGCGCGCTGCGCAGGCGCGCGTCGAGGAGCTCGCCCCCCGCGGCGATCCGCAGCAGCGAGGACGGGGCGAACTGCGCGGTGACCTCGCCGCCGTGCTGCCAGCTGTGGTGCACGTTTTGGTAGAACGCCGGATCCTCGCGCTTGAGCGTGAAGACGTCCGAGTGCCGGCGCGTATGGATCGCGCCCGACAGCGTCAGCCGCTCCGCGATCGGCGCGAGGGCGCGCACCGTGGCGGTGCTCGTCCGCGTCGTCTCGAACGAAGGGTACGGCGAGTAGAAGTCCGCGGCGCCGAACTGTCGGGCGCCGATCCCCATGTCTCCCGAGAGTCGCACCGCGCCGAGCTGCCGCTCCGCGGCCAGCCGGGCCTGGGTGATGCGGTAGTCGGTGCCGTCGCGATGGCCGCTCGAGCGGTCCACGTCGCCGCCGACGCGGAGCCGCGTGCCCGCCGCAGCCGCGCCGAGTGCCGCCTGGCCGCGCGCGCCACCGAAGCTTCCCACCCGCGTCGCGATCTCGCCGAAGCTCGAGTCCGAGCGCGTGACGATGTTCACGACGCCGCCGATCGCGTCGCTGCCGTACATCGCGGAGCCGGTGCCGCGCAGGATCTCGATGCGCTCGATCATCGAGAGCGGCACCGTGAGATCGAGCGCGAAGTGGCCGCTCTGCACGTCGCTGACGCGCACGCCGTCCACGAGTACGACGACCTGGTTGAAGGTCGAGCCGCGCAGGCCGAGGTCCGCCTGGGCCGGCGAGCGCGATTGCGCGTCGGCGCCGAGCGCGAGCCCGAGGACGTCGGCGAGCGAGCGAGCGGCGTGGCGCGCCAGCTCGTGGCGCGACAACACCTCGAACGAGCGCGTCGCCGAGACGACGGTCGGATCGGTCCGCGAGACGACGCGCACCGTGTCGATGGTCTGTGCGTCGCCGCGCTGCGCGGCGAGCGGACGTGCGAGCACCGCCGCGCCGATCAGGGCGAGCGGCAGGAATACGTGCGTGCGAGCCATGGCGAGTAGCTGGTGGGGAGCCCTCCGTCGCTCCCTAGTCTAACCCGCCGCCCGCGCGCACGAAGCGGTACCGCTAACCGCGGGCCTGGAGCAGGAGCGGCGCGGAGCCGAGCACCCACACGATCGCCGCGGCGATCGCCGCGCGACCACGGGAGACGTTGCCGGTGACGGCGAGACCGATCGCCAGCAGCACCGTGACCCAGATCGTGAACACGTCGATCCGCCCGAGGAAGGCGAGCAACGCGGGGGACGTCGCGTCCGGATCGAAGAATCGCCCCACGCCGAGGGAGACGCGCCACCGCCCGTCGAACGTGCCCGGATCGAGGAGGAGCCCCTGCACCGCCACGACGACCGCCTCGACGACGCGCGGCAGGAACGCGAACGACGCGACCATCGTCGCCTGGCGGAGCGTCTGTCTGGCGTCCACGAACTTGCCGCATACCCAGAGCATCAGGCCCGTCAGGAAGATGCCCACCGGCACGAAGACGAACGCGCCGACCTTCGCCATCGTCTCGGAGAAACGACGGATTCCCTGCATCTGCTCTTCCGAGATCTGCTGCGACTGCCTGGCCATCGCCCGCGACATCTCCGCGTCCATCACCTGCGACCAGACGCCGCTGTTCATGATGTACAGCGCGCCGGTCAGGACGGTGACGACGGTCATCGGGAGGAGGAAGCCCGAGGTCGCGCGCCGGCGGAAGACCGCGGACGGCGCGTAGAAGATGTCGATGAAGTCCTCCCACCGAGACGCCGTGATATCGGCCGATGGCGCCTCGTTCTGCGGTGCATCACCCGGCGTGGCACTGCCTCCAGCGGACTCGCTCATGAGTCGTCGCTCCGGTGTGGGTCGGCGACAAGGTGCCGCCGAACCTCGAGGGCCGCAATGCGATCGAGCGCGCCGTTAGATTCGTCGCGGTGTCCGCTCCCGCGCCGCCGGTCGTCCCCGTTCATCCTCCGTCACGCCGGCTGATCTGGCTGTTGACGATCGCCACCGGCGCGAGCGTCGCGAACCTCTACTACAATCAGCCGCTGCTGTCGGACATCGCGCGCACGTTCGACGCGGCGCCGCGCGCCGCCGGCGCGATCGCCACGCTCACGCAGGCCGGCTATGCGGTCGGCCTGCTGCTGTTCGTGCCGCTCGGCGACATCGTCGAGCGCAGGCGGCTGATCGTCACGCTGCTCTGCTGCGTGACGGGCGCGCTGCTGCTGGCCGGTGTCGGCCCGACGCTCGGCGTGGTCATCGCCGCGAGCTTCGCCATCGGCGTCACCACGGTGGTGCCGCAGCTCATGCTGCCGTTCGCCGCCGGGCTCGCCCCGCCGGACATGCGTGGCCGGATCGTCGGCCAGGTCGTCTCGGGACTGCTCGTCGGCATCCTCGCCGGCCGCGCGGTCGCCGGTCTCGTCAACGATCTGGCCGGGTGGCGCACCATGTTCCTCGCCGCTGGCGCCGCGATGCTCGGGCTCGCGGTGCTGGTGCGGTGGATGCTGCCGGTGGCGCCCCCGGCGACGCGCGCGACGTACGGCGCGCTCGTGCGCTCGCTCGGGACGCTGTTCCGCGGGGAGCCCGTGATCCGCGATGCGGCCGTCCTTGGCTCCCTCACCTTCGCGGCGTTCAGCGCCTTCTGGACGACGCTCGCCTTCCGGCTGCAGGAGCCGCCACTGCACTCCGGAAGCGCCATGGCCGGCTCCTACGGCCTGATCGGCCTCGTCGGTGCGGGGGTCGCCCCACTCGCCGGCCGCATGGCCGACAAGGAGCA
>DASTSX010000311.1:0-3093 GCA_035760455.1 Gemmatimonadaceae bacterium
TGCGCCCCTCGAACTGCACGGCGAGACGACCGTCCTGCGGACGCATGGTGTCGGCGATGTCCATCCCCGCCAGCACCTTGATGCGCCGCACGACCTGCGAGCTCTGCTCGGCCGGCACGCGCCGCACCTCGTACAGCGATCCGTCGACGCGGAAGCGGACCAGGAGGCCCTCCTCCTTCGGCTCGAAGTGCAGGTCGCTCGCGCCGTCGCGCAGCGCCTGCTGAATCAGCGCGTCGATGAGCTGGGCGATCGCGGAGGGGGCGTCCACGTCGTCGTCGTGCTCCTTGCGCAGCGTCCTCGGCGCCGAGCTCGGCTCGACGAAGGGCAGCGCCGCGCCATAGCAGCGCCGCATCGCCGCCTCGACGTCCGACGGCGACGCGGTGACGATGTGGACGCGGCGACGCGTCGCGAAGGCGAGGTCCCCTTCGAGCGTCTCACTGAGCGGGTTCGCGGTGGCGACGACGAGCGTCGTGCCGTCGGCACGGACGGGCACGACGCCGTGCCGTTCGGCGATCGCCTGGTCGAGCAGCGCAGACTGCTGGACGCCGACCGTGGAGAGCTCGGCCGCCTTGGTGGCCGACACCGCGCACGCGAGCGCGAGAATCGCGTCCTCCGTGGCGCCGGCCGCCACCAGCGCCTCCCATGCGGTCGGCAGGCTCTCGTGCTCCGAGAGTCTGTCGGCGCCCGGGAGCCCGCGGCGCACGGCGGCGTCGGCGAGCCAGCGATCGGGCCAGCCCGTGGGCGCGAGGAAGGTCGTCTGGAGAGATGCGTCGGTCATCATTCGGTCGGTTGGCGCGCGGCGGCGCTCCCTGGAGTATCGGCAGGTGGGAGGCGAGGAATGACCGGGTGCGCGGGTGCGCTTCTCGGGCGGTGCGGGGGGTGGCTAGCTTCCGCCGATGCGCGTACTCGTGTTTGGCGTCTGCTTCCTGGCGTTCACGGCCTCCTGCGTGGCTTCGGAGACGGCGCGTGGGGAGCGGCAGCAGCCGACGGTGGAGCGGAGTGGAGCAACGAGTGAGTCGACCGGCCGGCGCGCGTCGGCGGACACGTCGCCGAAGGCGCTGCCGCTCATGGCGCGCCCCGAGGTCGTGCGCGGGCTGTACGTCAACCGGTGGGCCGCGCTCGGCGAGCGCATGTGGCAGCTGATCGACGTGGCGAAGCGTACGGAGGTCAACGCGCTCGTGATCGATGTGAAGGACGACCGCGGATTCATGCTCTACCGCTCGTCCGTTCCACTCGCGCGCGCGATCGGCGCGGACACCAACCGCCCGATGAGCGCGAAGCGGCTGCGCGCGATCCTCGACACGATGCGCGCGCACCAGATCTTCCCGATCGCGCGCATCGTCGTGGCGAAGGATCCGCTGCTCGCGCAGGCGAAGCGCGAGTGGGCGGTGAAGCGGAAGAGCGACGGCACGCCATGGCTCGACAAGAACGGCAAGCCCTGGCTCGACCCGCATCATCGCGAGATCTGGGCGTACGCCGGCGACATCGGCGACGAGGCGATCGCCCTGGGCTTCGGCGAGGTGCAGTTCGACTACGTGCGATTCCCCGACGAGCCGCGACTGATCCGCGAGGCCGACTTCCCGCTCGCCCAAGGTCGCGTGCGCGCGCGCGTGATCCGCGAGCAGCTCGGTTACCTGCACGCGCGCTACCAGGCGCGGAAGGTGCCGATGGCGATCGACGTGTTCGGGCTCACCGCCACCGATTCGACCGACATGGGGATCGGGCAGAAGTGGGAGGAGTTCGTCGACCAGGCCGACGTCGTGCTGCCGATGACGTATCCATCGCACTACGCACCGGGCACGTACGGGCTGGCCAACCCCAACGCGCGGCCGTATGCCGTGCTCGATCGGTCGCTGCGCGACGCGAAGCGACGGAGTGCAGGCATCGCGGCCGCGGGTCAGCTCGTGCCGTGGTACCAGGACTTCACGCTCGGTCCACCGCGATACGGACCGGAGCACGTTCGCGCGCAGATCCAGGCCGGCTACGACAACGGTGTGCGAGGCTGGATGCTGTGGAACCCGGGCAGCCGGTACACCATCGCAACGCTGCGGCCGGCCATCCTGAGCGAAGCCGCGGAGCGGAAGCGCGCGGCCGAGCCGGAGCGCGCGGCACGCGACACGACCGCCGCGCGCTGAGCGGTCGCACGCTCAGCGCGCGAGCAGCGCGGCGATCGCGTCGGCGACGGGGCGGGGGGCGTCCTCGGGGGTGAAGTGCCGCACGCCGGGCACGACGTGGAGCGTCGCGTCCGGCACCGCGTCGGCGAGCCGCTTGGCGAGCTTGAGCCGGAGAAACGGATCGTTCGCCCCCCACACGATCGCCGTCGGTGCCGCGATCTCGCCCAGTCGCTGAGCCAGGGTGCGCGTCTCGCGCGCATCGAGCGCGAGCAGGTGCTGCATGAACGTCGCGCGTCCCTCGTCCGAGGTGAACGGGCGGATGAAGCGGTCGATCGAATGCACGGCGCGAGAGGCGTCGGCATAGCCGCGCTCGAGATCGGCGCGCAGCACGGCGAGCACCCAGCGCGGCGGCACGCGACCGGTGAGGCGCAGCACGGCGCGCGCGAAGCGGACGTCGCGGGTGGGCCATCCGGTGAAGGCGACGCTGTCCACGAGGGCGAGGCGGGTCACGCGTGCCGGTGCGTGCACCGCCATCGCCTGCGCGACGCCCCCGCCCAGGTCGTGGCCGACGATGCAGGCCTCATCGATGCCGAGCGCGTCCAGCAGGCCCAGAACACGGTCGGCGTGCGCGCGTAGCGTCAGTGGACGGCCGTTCGGCGGGTCACTGCGACCATAGCCGAGCAGGTCGAGCACGACGAGCCGATGCCCAGGGGGCATCAGCGGGATCACCTCGGTCCAGAGATGACCGGAGGTGGGAAAGCCGTGGAGGAAGACGACCGGCTCGCCGGCGCCGCGTGTGCCCGCGGCGTAGTAGTAGAGTCGCGCGCCGTCGAGATCGATGAACTCACCGCGCACGAGTTCGGCGGCGCGGGCTGAGCGAAGGACGAGGAGCGACGACCGAGACCATGCGGCAAGATGCCCAGCCCGCACATTCGCGACAAGCGCCGACAAATGCAGCGCGGGCTGACGACATCACGTC
>DASTSX010000312.1:0-5740 GCA_035760455.1 Gemmatimonadaceae bacterium
GACGGGCGTGCCAGCTCGGTGAGGCGGCTGGCGATCGCCGCCGCCCAACCGTCGTCGTCGGCGGGAGCGGTGGCGGTCTCTCGCGCCTGCGCCACGGCCGCGCGCACCGCATCCACCACGAGCGTCCGCGGCGCGCCGTCGAGCAGTGCGCGCACCGGGGCGCGCTCGAGCAGCGCGCCGACGCTCGGCAGCGCGCGACGCGCGTCCGTCACGGCCGCGCGGGGGGCGGCGCGCCGCGCGGCGCCGTCGAGTCGGCGGGTGGGCGCGGCGGCGCGGGCCTCGGCGTGACGAACGAGCGCTCGCTTCCCGTCTCGCGGCCGCTCAGCGCGCGCACCGTCGTGACGCGCGCGCGGTACGGCGTGTTGGGCGCGAGGGGCCGCGCGAGCGTGAGGGCCAGCGTGGTGAACGGCGCGGGGCGACTGGGCTTGGGCGTGCTGTCCTGCGCGGCCGGGGGCGTCACTGCTGGCGGTGTCGGCTGCGGCCGGCCGGCGAGCGAATCTGCGCGGCGCGCCGAATCGGCCGCCTGGCGCTGCCGTGCGAGCGCCAGGGCGGCCTCCTCGCGTGGCGTTCGCACGGCCGTCACCGGGACGGACACACTATCCGCTCCGGCAACGCGAAAGTTGGTGAGCGGGAACTGCTGCGCCGGATCGAGCAGGCGATCGAAGGTGAGCCGCAGCGTCACGGAGTCGCTCAGCGACACGGTCACCAGCCGCGCCTCGAGCGTGTCGCGCGATGCGGCGAGCAGCTCGACCGGCGCGGACTGCGGCGCCGTCACGCGGAGCGAGTCGAACGATTCCCCGCGATCGGCGCGTCGATTGTTGTTCTGGTCGAGCGTCGCCCGCACGAGGTACGTGCCCGGATCGAGCGGGCCGACCACGAAGCGCCCGGCCGAATCCGCCTGGGCCAGGTACATCACGCTGTCCGGCGTCATTGCCTCGATGAGCGCCCGCGGGGCGGGAACGCCGGCCACCCAGTCGAAGGCGATTCCCGTGATCCGCAGCGAGGGGATCGTCGCGCCGGTGGAGAACACCACCGAGGCGCCGCTCTTCATCGTGTTGCTGCGCAGATCGCTGAGCCCGGGGAGGAGGGTGACGGTGTACGCCGTGTTCGGTCGGAAGCCCCGGCGCGGCCGCACCTCGATGCGCGAGCGATGATAGCTCACGCGCGGCGTCCCGTCGGAGGGCGACACGAGGAACATGTTGGTGAGGTCCTGCGCGTCCGTGCCGCGATCGTTGATCGTCTCGTCGAAGAAGAAGACCGCCGCGCGCGCGCCGACGTTCACGGCGTTGGTGTCGGGCGTGACGCGCATCAGGCGCGGCGGCGCGCGATCCTCCGGTCCACCGGGCGGCGGGCCGGCCGAGGCGCAGGCGGCGAGCACGATCGACGCGGCGATCAGGTGGCGCCGCACAACCCCTCGATCCGCGCCCGCATCAGATCGCGCCGCGCCCGCCATTCGCCCGCCTTGGCGCGCTCCGATTCCACCACGTGCGCCGGTGCACGCTCGACGAACCCGGCGTTCGACAGCCGGCCCTCCAGTGCGGTGAGCTGCTTCTCGAGCGCCGCGAGCTCGCTGCGCAGCCGCGCGCATTCCTTCTGCACGTCCACCAGTCCCTCGAGCGGCACGATCACCTCGGTGCCGCCGGGAATGATCACGTTCGCGGCGGGGCCCGCCGGCGCCCGATCGACGACGGCGAGCGCGGTCTTCGCGAGGCGCGCGACGAGCGGCGACTCGTCGCCGACGACGGTCCGATTGGCGGCCGCCGTCACGACGAACGCGTCGACCGACTTGTTCGGGGGCACCGCGTACTCGGAGCGCACGCGCCGCATCGCCTCGACGATGTCGCGCAGCAGGTCGAACTCGCCGGCGCGCCCGTCCGTCGCCGCCCCGGTACGTGCGGCCGGCCACTCGGCGGTGGCGAGGAAGGTCCCGTCGACGTGGCCGGGCAGCCGCTGCCAGAGCGCCTCCGTCACGAACGGCACGATCGGGTGCAGCAGGCGCAGCGCCCGATCGAACACGTGCACCAGCACCGAGCGCGCGACCTCGCGATCGTCGCCCTCCGTGGCGAGTCTGGTCTTGATCGCCTCGAGGTACCAGTCCGCCAGCTCGTTCCAGACGAAGCGGCGCGCCGTCTCCGCGTACTCGTTGAGCCGGAGCCCCGCGCCGAGCTCCTCCTCCCGCCACGTGCCGTCGGCGGGATCGAGCGGGCCGATCGCCCGGTCGCACTCGCGGATCGCGACGTCGAGCCGCTCGAGGATCCAGGCGTCGGCCCG
This sequence comes from Gemmatimonadaceae bacterium, assembly GCA_035760455.1. Taxonomy (GTDB): domain Bacteria; phylum Gemmatimonadota; class Gemmatimonadetes; order Gemmatimonadales; family Gemmatimonadaceae; genus AG11. The sequence goes on from DASTSX010000312.1 coordinate 2,272, forward strand.
CCCGAGCGACGCGTGGTCGAGCGAGTCGAGCGGCCGCACCGGCTCCGTCCCCACGTTGTTGAGCAGGAAGCGCCCGATGTTCCAGAGCTTCGTCGCGAAGTTGCGCCCCGTCGCGAACGACTTCTCGAGGTCGGCCGGATCGAGCATCACGTCGGCGCCGAGTCCCATGCCGGAGACGAGCGTCCAGCGCAGGGCGTCGGCGCCGTAGAGCTGGACGACGTCCATCGGGTCGATCCCGTTGCCGAGCGACTTGGACATCTTGCGGCCCTGGGTGTCGCGTGCGGTGCCGTGCAGGTACACCGTGTGGAACGGCGCGTCGCCCATGAACGCGTAGCCCGACATGATCATCCGCGCGACCCAGAAGAACAGGATCTCGGGCGCCGTGACGAGGACGTCGGTGGGATAGAACGTGCGCAGGTCGGTGGAGTTCTCATTCGGCCAGCCGAGCGTCGAGATCGGCCACAGCCAGCTCGAGAACCAGGTGTCGAGCACATCCTCGTCCTGCGTGACGGGGCCGCCGCAGTACGGGCACCCATCGGGGTCCTCGCGGGCGACGATGACGTCCTGCGGCGGATCGCAGTCGCGGCAGTACCACACCGGCACGCGGTGTCCCCACCAGAGCTGCCGCGAGATGTTCCAGTCGCGGATGTTCGACATCCAGTGCTCGTACACGCCGTTCCACTTCTCGGGGAGCAGGCGGATGCGGCCCGAGCGCACGGCCTCCAGCGCGGGCTCGGCGAGCGGCGCCATGCGCACGAACCACTGATCCGAGAGCCGCGGTTCGACCTTGGTGTCGCAGCGGTAGCAGTGCCGCACGCTGTGCTGATGCGCCTCCTTCCGCTCGAGCCGGCCGAGGTCGCGCAGCATCGTCACGATGCGCTCGCGCGCCTCGAAGCGATCCAGGCCCTGCAGCGCCAGGGGCACGCGCCCCACGGCGTCCTCCACCTCGCGCAGCGCACCGTGCTCGTCGATCACCACAGGCATCGGCAGGTCATGCCGGCGCCCGACGTCGAAGTCGTTCGCGTCGTGCGCGGGGGTGATCTTCACCACGCCCGTGCCGAACTCGGGATCCGCGTACTCGTCGGCGACGACGGGGATCGGGAGGTCGAGGATCGGCAGGAGGACGTGCTTGCCGATCAGGGACCGGTAGCGCTCGTCGTGCGGGTTCACGGCGACGGCGACGTCGCCGAGCATCGTCTCCGGGCGCGTGGTCGCGACGGAGAGCGCGCGCGGGCCGTCCGGTCCCGCGTCGACGAGGGGATACGACAGGTGGTAGAGAGCGCCCGTCTCCTCCTCGGGCTCGGCCTCCTCGTCGGAGAGCGAGGTGAGGCAGCGGGGGCACCAGTGGATCACCCGGTGTCCCTTGTAGATCAGGCCGCGCTCGTGGAGACGGACGAAGGCCTCGCGCACCGCCGCGCTGAGCTCGGGGCTGAACGTGTACGCGGTGCGCGACCAGTCGGCGGAGCACCCGATGGCGCGCAGCTGGTCGAGGATGACCCCGCCGGTCTCGCTGACGAACGCCGCCGTGCGCGCGACGAACTTCTCGCGGCCGAGGTCCTGGCGCGTCAGTCCTTCCTTGGCGAGCTGCTTCTCGACGATGTTCTGGGTCGCGATGCCGGCGTGGTCGGTGCCGGGGACCCAGAGCGCCTCGCGCCCCTTCATCCTCGCCCAGCGCACCAGCACGTCCTGGACGGTGTTGTTCAGCCCGTGGCCGACGTGGAGGATCGCCGTGACGTTCGGCGGAGGCATGACGAGCGTGTACGGCGCGCGCTCCTCGCGCTCACCGACACGCCCATCCGAGCCTCCGTGCGTCCGCCGGACACGCGAGGCGTCCGCGGTGAAGCAGCCCGCCTGGAGCCAGCGCGCGTAGATCGCCGGCTCGGTGGCGGCGGGATCGTATTGCGCGGAAAGGAGCCCCGGTGAGGGGGCGGACTCGAGCGGCTCGGAAATGGACATGACCCGCGGAAGTTAACCCGCGGGTCATGTCGGCTGAAAGTCGTTCCGGGCGCCGCGACGCCCGGGGGTGGGTCACGCGTCGGCGGTCGGATCCGCGACGTGATCGCCCTTCGGCACTCCGGTCGGAGCGACCGGTGCACCGCCGGTGCGGTCGCCCTTCGGCGCCTTCTTCGTGGACGCGCGCCGCTCGGCGATGCCGGCCGTGTCTTCGGCGGCATGCGCGATCTCGACTTCGGCGGCGGTCCAGCGCTCCTCGAGCTCGACGCGGGGGGAGGCATGGCGGTCGGGCTCGTCGGACGTGCCCTGGCGCCGGCGCCCGGTGCCGATGGTGCGGCCTTCCCAGCGCGACTCGGTGAGGGAATCGTCTCCCTCCTCGATCCGGCGGGCGTGGTCGCGGATGCGCTCCTCGACGTCGCCGACGGCGATCCGGTTCACCACGGTCTCCACGCCGGGGACGCCGCGCGCGAGCACGACCGCGTGCTCCGCCTCCTCCTCCGTGTTCACCCACCCTGCGAGCTCGATCGTCTCCTCGCCGATCCCGCCGATGTCGATCGCCCGCTCGGACAGGATCGGATCGTTGCGGAACGCTTCGAGCACGCGCTCCTCCAGCCCTTCGTTCGGCACGCCTTCATCCTCCAGCTCGTCGTAGTCTTCGTCGAACTCGCTGAAGTCGTCGTCGGCGACCACCGGGCCGGCCTCCGCTCCCTCGTCCTCGGTCTCGGCCCGCGTGCGGCGCCGCACCGACTCCACGAGTCCACTGAACCCGCCGACGCGCTGTGCGACCAACATGCCAACGGCGAAACCGGCGACGGCGCCGAGCAATGCGCTCGTAACCGTGCCCCCGAGGGATGACTCGTCGTCATCCTGAAAACGCAGATATGGCATAGCGGTAAACCTGTGGCGTAGGGTCAGCCGCAAGGATAGCTTACGACGGAAAGTTTCGCGAAGCGGTGCAAGAAGAAGGCCGCCCGCCGATCCCCTGAATACGGACTGCAGATGCGTCCCACGCGCGAGTTCCGGGCGGAGCCCGAGATCACGGAGACGGAACAGGAAGTCTCCTATCGCAAGATCCTGCTGTGGGTCTTCGTCGGCCTCGCGATCGTCGCCGGCGTCGTGTCCTACTTCAAGTACGCGAAGCTGCTCGCGCCCCTCGTGAGCTGACGCGACACGACCCGTTTCACCGACCCACGACATGATCGACAGCTCTGCCGCGCCCGTCCTCCAGGACGGAGCGCTCACGCTGGTCCTGCCCGACGGCGCGACGCGCACGGTCGCCGCCGGCACGCTCCCCGCCGACGTGGTGCGCTCGATCGGCGAGCGCCTGCTCTCGGCCGCCGTCGCCGTGTCGGTGGACGGCGAGATCCAGGACCTCATGACGCCGCTGCGGAAGGGCGGCGCGTTCCGCGTTCTCACGGAGCGGGATCCCGAGGCGCTCGGCGTGCTGCGGCATTCGGCGGCGCACGTGCTGGCGACCGCGGTGCGACGACTGCGCCCCGATGCGAAGATCGGTTTC
>DASTSX010000313.1:0-22427 GCA_035760455.1 Gemmatimonadaceae bacterium
TGATCCGCCGGACCGCCCGCGGTGAACAGCACTTCCTTCTTGTCCGGCTTGTCGTCGCCGTTCGTGTCCGTGAAGACGAAGATCTTCGTGTACGCCGAGACGTAGACCTTGTTGCCGAACACGGCGATGCCCATGGCTGCGTCGATGTCGGTGCCCTGGTAGAACACCGTGGTCTTGTCGCTCACGCCGTCGCCGGTCGTGTCCTCGAGGATGACGATGCGATCGCCGGCCTCGCGCAGCGGCTTCGGCTTGAACTTTCGATAGTTGAACCCTTCGACCAGCCAGATCCGTCCGCGCGCGTCGACGTCGATGTTCGTCGGGTTGGTGATGGTCGGCGCTTCGGCCACGAGGGTGGCGGCGAGACCGGGCGCCACCTCGAGCGCCTCGATCCCGTCGGCGCGCGCGCCGGGCGGCGGCTCCGGTGTGGCGGTCTGAATGCCGAAGACGACGGCGACGAGACCCGCGACGGACGCGAGGAGGCGGGTGAAGAGATCGAGCATGTGCGGAGGACCTCGGATCCGTATGGACGGACGTTCATTTGGGGAGCGCGCCGAATATGGCGCGACGATGCCGGCTGGGGGAGGCCGGTCTGGTCATCCCGAGCGAGCGCAGCGAGTCGAGGGATCTGCACTCGGCTGGACAGGTCTCGTGGCGTCCGAACGGCGCGGCCCCGGATCGCCCGGATTCACCGGAAACGGCCGGAGCACCCTCGTGCCAGCGCACGGATCACTGCGCCGCGGTGAACAAAGAAGCCTTGGGGTCGTGGATGGAGAGGACAGGTGCGCGTGAGTACCCACTGCGACCCGGATAGGTGCAGATCCGGCCTCTTCCGGGACATCCGGCAGTATCCGGGTCTGCGTCGTTGGCTCAGCGCGTGAAGCGTACGACCCACGCCGAGCCCGACCGACACGCCCAGCGGCGGATTCCGTACGGTGAATCGCATGGACGCATTCGCCCGAGCCGATAGACTCACACTGCCGGGCCCATCGGCACGGCATGGCCGCCATCAGGAGAGAACGATCATGAGCATGAGCGATGACATCGTCGCCCGCGGCACGGCGCTGCTGCTCGCCTGCGCCGTGCTCGCCGCACCCAACGTGACGGCGCGAGCCCAGGCCGTCGGTGCGGCGCCGGCGATCGTCCGGACCGTGAACCGCACGCACACCCTCGTGGAGGAGAACGGACGCTCGATCGTCCGCCTGGACGCGAAGCCCAACGACGGCATCGCGGTGGTCGAGGGCGCTCCGTTCGTCGAGGGCACGATCGAGCTGGACGTGCGCGGCGAGGACGTCCAGCAGCAGAGCTTCGTCGGCGTCGCGTGGGGCGTGCAGAACGACACCACGTACGAGGCGGTGTACATGCGGCCGTTCAACTTCCGCACGCCCGACACCGCCAGGGCGAAGCGCGCGGTACAGTACGTCGCGCACCCGACGCATCCGTGGCAGCGACTGCGGGCGGAGACGCCGGGCAAGTACGAGAAGTCCGTGAGCCCCGTGCCCGATCCGACGGGCTGGGTGCCGGTACGGCTGGTCGTCACGCGCACGCAGGTCTCGGTGTACGCGAACGGCGGCGACGAGCCGGACCTCGTAGTCCCACGCCTCAGCGACGTGAAGCCGGGCCCGGTCGCGCTGTGGGTGGGGAACAACTCGCGCGGCGACTTCGCGAACCTGCGCGTCACGAGCTCGCTACCCGGTGCGCGATGATCGCGTAGCGGTGTGAGCAACGTGCGGCGCGCGTGCAGCGCGCGCGCCGCACGGGGCAGGTTTTTGCGCAGGAGCGCCACTCTCATCATACCGAGTGGCCTATGATCACGCGCTTCGACAAGCTGCAGATCGACCTGCCTCATCCGAGCAATCCATCGCCCAACTCCGCGGCCGCCGTGCAGGAGCTCCTCGGCGGCAAGTTCGGCGAGATGTCGACCTTCATGAACTACACGTTCCAGTCGTTCAACTTCCGCGGCCGGAGCAAGATGCGCCCGTTCTACGACCTCGTGGCGAACATCGCCACGGAGGAGTTCTCGCACATCGAGCTCGTGTCGTACACGATCAACCTGCTGCTCACGGGCACGACGAAGCGCGGCAAGGATCCGTCGGCCACGCCGCTCGCCTCGGCGACCGATGCGCGGAACACCTACCACTTCATCGCCAGCGGCCAGCAGGCGCTGCCGATGGACTCGCAGGGGAACTTCTGGACGGGGCAGAACGTGTTCTCGAGCGGCAACCTGAAGCTCGATCTGCTGCACAACTTCTTCCTCGAGTGCGGCGCGCGGGCGAACAAGATCCGCGTCTACGAGATGGTGGACGATCCCACCGCGCGCGCCATGGTCGGGTTCCTGCTCGTGCGCGGCGGGGTGCACATCGTCGCCTACGCGAAGGCGCTCGAGAAGCTCACGGGCGTGGACGTCGGCAAGCTCCTGCCGATCCCGGACATCAGCAACAAGCGCTTCCCCGAGTCGCGCAAGCACGAGGAGCGCGGACTGCACCAGATCCTCTACCGGTTCAACGCCGAGGACTACAAGGAAGTCGGCGCCATCTGGAATGGTCCGCACCCGGAGGACGGCTCGGAGCTTCGCGTCGTCGATGCGTCGAACGAGGGCTTCACGCCGCCCGATCTCGAAGAGGAGCCACAGCTCACGGCGCCGATCGGGCCCGACATCGATCCCGAGATGTTCAAGGACGTGGCGGGGAAGCTGTTCGGGCGCGACGCGATGACCCCTGCCCCGAAGCGCAACGGGAACGGGAAGACGGCGAAGTCCGCGAAGACGGCGAAGGCTCGACGGTAGCTCGCTCGATGGAAGGACCACGGCGCCGGCGCGATGTTGCGTCGGGGCCGTGCGGCGCGTAGCTCCCTGCAACGCCCGCCACCCGTCTCGACTACGTCGTGCCGCATGCGTGGCTCCTTCCTCTCATGCCGGATCCGCCGTGACGCCCTACGTGCCCAGCCAGCCCTTCCTCGTCGCGGCCGTCCAGATCAGCCCCGCCTTTCTCGATCGCGACGCGACCGTCGATCGCGCCTGTGACGCGATCGCCGAGGCGGGGACTCGCGGCGCGCGTCTCGTCGTCTTTCCCGAGGCGTTCGTTCCGGGGTACCCGCTGTGGGTCTGGTCGCTCGCGGCGGGACGCACCCAGGAGCTTCGCGCCCTCTACGCCGAGCTGCTCGACCAGGCGGTCACCGTCCCCAGTCCGGCCGTCGATCGCCTCTGCGATGCGGCGCGGACCGCCGGCGTGTACGTCGCCATCGGCATCAACGAACGGAACACCGAAGCAAGCGGCACCTCGCTCTACAACTCGCTGCTGTTCATCGATGCCGACGGACGCGTCGTCGGCGTGCACCGGAAGCTCGTGCCCACCGCGGGCGAGCGGCTCGTGCACGCCCAGGGCGACGGATCCACACTGAGGTCGTACGACACGCCGCTGGGCCGCCTCGCGGGGCTGATCTGCTGGGAGAACTACATGCCGCTCGCGCGACAGGCGCTCTACGACGGCGGCGTCCATCTCTACGTGGCGCCGACGTGGGACCGCGGCGAGCCCTGGCTGTCGACGCTGCGCCACATCGCGAAGGAAGGCCGCGTCTACGTGATCGGCTGCTGTAGCGCGATGCGGCTCCAGGACATCCCCGACCGCTTCGCCTTCAGGACGTCCGTCTCGGTCTCGGCCGACGGCTGGATCAACCCGGGGGACAGTGTGATCGTCGACCCCGACGGGAAGGTGCTCGCCGGCCCGCTGCACGCGCGGCAGGAGATGCTGCTGGCCGAGGTGGATCCGCAGCGCATCGTCGGACCCCGCTGGCAGCTCGACGTCGCCGGGCATTACTCGCGTCCCGACGTGCTGGTCCTCGAGCGGCGTGGGCGTGCCCGTTCCGACGGGTGAGCGTGCTCGCGCCGATGTCGCGGTCCACTGGCCGAGTGCCGCCCCCCGCGTAGCATTCCCCCGATGAGACCCAGAGAGCTCACGCTGCGCGCCCTGCTCCTCGGCGCCCTCCTCACGATGATCTTCACGGCCGCGAACGTCTATCTCGGCCTGCGTGTCGGACTCACCTTCGCCTCGTCGATCCCCGCCGCGGTCATCTCGATGGCGGTCCTCGCTGCGTTCAAGGACTCGTCGATCCTCGAGAACAACATCGTGCAGACGGTCGCGTCCGCGGCCGGCACCCTCTCGGCGATCATCTTCATCCTGCCGGGGCTGGTGATCGTCGGCTGGTGGGTAGGGTTCCCCTTCTGGCAATCGTTCCTCATCTGCCTGAGTGGCGGGATTCTCGGCGTCCTGTTCACGATCCCGCTCCGGCGCGCGCTCGTGACCAACTCCGACCTTCCATATCCGGAGGGGGTCGCTGCGGCCGAGGTGCTGAAGGTCGGTGCGGGCACGCGCGGCGAGACGATCGACGACACCGGCGAGTCGAAGGAGGGCCTTCGCGCGATCGTCCTCGGGTCCGTCGCCTCGGCGGGGTTCGCCATCCTCGCGGCGACACGCATCGTCGCTGGCGAGGTCGCCGGTTTCTTCCGGCTCGGCGGCTCGGCCTCGAGCGGCTACAGCATCGCCTGGTCGCTCGCGCTGCTCGGCGTCGGCCAGCTGGTCGGACTGTCGGTCGGCATGGCGATGCTGCTCGGGCTCGTGATCGCGTGGGTCGTCGCCGTGCCGATGTTGACCGCGATGACGCCGCCCGCCGCCGGCGTGGAGCTCGCCGCACATACGTTAGGGCTCTGGCGCACGCAGGTCCGGTTCATCGGCGCGGGCGCGATCGGCGTGGCCGCCATCTACACGCTCGCCCGACTGGCGAAGCCGGTCATCGGCGGCCTCATGGCGACGCTCGCCGCGCGCCGCGCGGTCCACACCGACGACACCGACCGCGACATGTCGCCGCCGTGGATCTACGCCCTGACGGTGCTGTGCCTCGTGATCTCGGCCTACCTCGCCTTCACCTTCGCGCGGGCCAGCGTGCTCGCGCCCAGCGCGACGACGCTGACGATCATCACCGTGCCGTTCGTGCTGCTGGTCGGCTTCCTGATCGCCGGCGTCTGCGGGTACATGGCGGGGCTCATCGGGGCGTCGAACAGCCCGATCTCGGGGATCGGCATCCTGTCGATCGTGCTCTGCGCGTCGATCCTCGTCGTCGCCGTCCCGCCGACGCCCGACAATCGGACCGCACTCATCGCCTTCGCGCTGTTCATCACGTCGATCGTGTTCGCGTGCGCGACGATCTCGAACGACAATCTGCAAGACCTGAAGACCGGGCAGCTCGTCGGCGCGTCCCCGATGCGCCAGCAGATCGCGCTCGTGTTCGGCGTCGTCGCCGGCGCGGCATCGATCCCGCCGGTGCTCAACCTGCTCGCCAAGGCGTACGGCTTCGCCGGCGCGGCGAACGTCGGCGCCCTGTCGCAGAACCCGCTCCCCGCTCCGCAGGCGACCCTCATCTCCGCGCTTGCCCAGGGCGTGGTCGGCGGGAATCTCGAGTGGCGGATGATCGGCATCGGCGCGCTCGTCGGCGTCGGACTCATCCTGCTCGATGCGACGATGGGCGCGATGAACAGGCTGCGCCTGCCGCCCCTCGCCGTCGGACTCGGCATCTACCTCCCGATGTCGGCGACGTTCGCCGTGATCATCGGCACCTTGACCGCGGTGTGGTACCAGCGCGCGACCCGCAACGCGGCGAACCCGGAGCGCTCGGAGCGTCTGGGGACGCTCGTGGCCTCGGGGCTCATCGTCGGTGAGAGCCTGTGGGGCGTGCTCAACGCAGGACTCATCGTGTGGCTCTCGAAGGAGGCGCCGATCGGGCTCGTCGCGGACGACTTCCCGCCGGCGAAATGGCTCGGCGTGCTCGGCTTCGTCGCGATCGTCGTCTGGCTGTATCGGTGGATGGCACGACGGTCGATGGCGGTGAGATGAAGCAGTGAGTGCGCCAGTGCACCCGCGCACCCACGCCGCCGGCCTAGAACGGACCTACTGCGTCACGCGTCGGGATCGGGGTTCCACCAGCACGGCCCCTTCTCGCGGCGCGCCTCGATCGCTCGCTGGCGAACGTCGTCCATCCGCTCGGCCGAGAGTGGCGCGAAGGAGCGCGCCGCCGCCAGCGCTTCGTCCTGCTCGTTCGGGAAGCTCAGGCCGAGGAGCGCCACGTCGGGGTCGAGCGTGAGCGTGTAGTGCACGCATTCCGCCACGCTCAATCGTGGCAGCACGGTCTGCACGCGTTCCATGCCCCCCGACGACAGCTTCCCTCGCGGACGGAGCTGAAGCGGCTGGTTGTACCCGCTCACGTCGCCGAGCAGCTTGCCCGCCCCGAACGTCTTGAAGCACACCGTCGCCACGCCGCGCGACCGGGCGAGCGGCAGGATCTCGCCGACGTAGCGCTCGTCGACGAACGGGCCGAGGGGAAACATCACGACGTCGCACACTCCGGCGTCGAGGGCGGCTCGGAGCACGCCGGGGGAATGCGACGAGATCCCGCCGAACCGCGTCAGCCCGCGTGCGATGCACGCCTGGAGCTGCTCGAAGCCGCCGCCGGGACGCAGCAGCGCGTCGAAGACCGCGAGGTCCGACAGGTTGTGGAACACGAACGCGTCGGTGTGGTCCATCGCGAGCCGCTCGAGCGAGCCCTCGACCTGCGGCGCCACGGGATCCGTCAGCTCGTCGATCTTCGAGATCACGAACATCCCCTCGCGGATCCCGCGCAGCGCGTGCCCGACCACTCGCTCCGAGTAGCCGTCCTCGTAGTTGGGCGCGGTGTCGATCACGTTCAGGCCGGCGTCGACCGCGCGCCGGATCGTCGCGGCGCACTCCTCGACGGGCACGTTGCGGTCGGCGAGGTCGCCGATGCCGAGGGTGCTCGCCATGAAGCCGGTGCGGCCCAAGGGGCGGAGTGCCGGGAAAGGCATGGGGATGAAACCGTGAGTTGGTGAGTTGGATAGCTGGCTGGTTGGTCGGTTTTGTCAGTGCGTTGAACGGCAAATGCCACGAACCAGCGTGGAGCGTCCTTCGAGTAGTTTCCAGGCCGGTTGTGACCTGTGCCGTGAACCCACCAATCAACCGACCAACCAACTCGCTATCCAACTCACCAACTCACCGCGCCACGATCCATCCCTACCAGGATAGCTATCTTCTCCCCATGCTCACCACCATCTGCGTCTTCTGCGCCTCCAGCCCGGGCGCCGACCCGCGCTACGTCGAGGCGGCGCGCTCGTTCGGCGGGCTCCTCGCCCGCAGCGAGCGGCGCGTGGTCTACGGCGGCGGCAACACGGGCCTGATGGGCGCGCTCGCCGAGGGTGTCCTCGACGGCGGCGGAGAGATCGTCGGCGTCATGCCGCGGCATCTGGTCGAGCGCGAGGTCGCGCACCTCGGCCTCTCGCGCCTCGAGACCGTCACGTCGATGCACGAGCGCAAGGCGCGGCTCGCCGATCTCGCCGACGCGTTCGTCGCGCTGCCCGGTGGGCTCGGCACGCTGGAGGAGTTCACCGAGATCTGGACCTGGGGCCAGCTCGGCTTGCACCGCAAGCCGTACGGCATCCTGAACGTCGCCGGCTACTTCGCGCCCCTGCTGACGTTCCTCGACCACGCCGTGGCCCAGCGGTTCGTGCGGCCGGAGCATCGCGCGATGGTGCACGTCGCCGAGGAGCCGGCGGTGCTCCTCGAGGCGATGGAGCACGCTCCGCCCCCGGCACTACCCAAGTGGCTCGATCGCGCGACGACGTGAGCTGACGGCTACCGCCGCCGCTCGCTCCACTCCGCGCGGCCGGCGCGATCGAGCTCCTCGAAGTCCGCGTCGCTCAGCTCCAGGTCCGCCGCCGCGACGTTCTCCTCCAGATGCGCCACCCGGCTCGTCCCCGGAATCGGAAGCATCAGCGGGCTCCGCTCGAGCACCCAGGCGAGCGCCACCTGCGCCGCGGTCGCGCCGAGCTTCTTGGCCACGCGGTCGAGCACCGTCCCTTCGTGCGTGAGCCGGCCGGCGCCCAGCGGATACCACGGGATGAACGCGATGCCTTCGCGCGTGCAGTAGTCGAGCACGTCCTCGTGCTTGCGCGACACGAGGTTGTAGATGTTCTGCACGCTCACGACCTCGAAGTGCCGGCGTGCCTCCTCGATGTCGGCGACGCTCACCTCGCTCAGACCGACGTGATGGATCAACCCCTCGCGCTGCATCGCAGCGATGACGTCGAACTGCTCGGCGCGGTCCGTGCGCGCGTCGATGCGATGGAGCTGCCAGAGGTCGATCCGCTCCACGCCGAGCCGCCGCAGGCTCATCAGCACGCACTGCCGCAGATACTCGGCGCGGCCGAGCGTCTTCCAGACGTCGGGACCGTGACGCGTGAATCCACCCTTCGTGGCGACGACGATGCCGTCGTACGGATGGAGTGCCTCGCGGATGAGATCCTCGCTCACGTACGGTCCGTACGAGTCGGCCGTATCGATGAAGTTCACGCCGAGCTCGGGCAGGCGCCGCAGCACGCGCAGCGCCTCGTCGCGATCCTCCGGCTCCCCCCAGACCCCCTTGCCGGTGATGCGCATCGCCCCGAAGCCGAGGCGGTTGATGGTGAGCGTGCCGCCGAGGTCGAGCGTGCCACTGCGCGCAGCGGACGGTGCAGCCATTGGTCCTCCCGGGATGCGAGTCGACGGGTGCGTCGCGTGCTCGTCGTCGTCGATGAAGACGCACGCCGCGCGCCCCACGCGATCAAACCGGCTCGTCGTCGAAAGGTTTCGTGGCGCCGCACGGTCGCGCACGCTGCGAGAACCATGGTCGGCTGCAGGCGCGGCGACTCGCGGCCTCACTACCTCGCGATACCGTACTTGCGGAGGATGGTGCGCACGCTGTCGAGCGGGATCGCCGGCACGGTGCGGCCGCGGCTCGTGACCGTGGTGGCCATGAACATCGAGTTGTAGATCGCCTCCTCCGTCGCCTCGATGACCCCCTGGAAGAGCGGCGACAGATCGTCGTTCGCCAACTGCCGCGTGGCGCGGAGCGCGGGCACCGTCGGGCCACCGCCGGGGGCCGGCGGCGTGATCCTCCGCCGCACTTCCTCCGCCGTCGAGAAGGCGATCACGTAATCCCCCGAGCCGTTCGACGCGTTCGAGCCGGTACGCGCCAGCCCCATGATCGCCCGCGCGGCGAGCCGCTCGAGGTTGCGGTCGTCCACCGGCGCGTTCGTCGCCACGACGATCATGATCGAGCCGTCGCCGCGCTCGCGCTCGACGTCGCCTCGAAACGCGTATCGGCCCAGCTCTCGGCCGATCGGGGCTCCCATGACCTGGAGCACGCCACCGAAGTTCGTCTGCACCAGGACGCCGACCGTCCAGCCGCCAAGGGTGCGCGGCAGCACACGCGAGGACGTGCCGATGCCTCCCTTCCAGCCGAAGGCGATCGTCCCCGTGCCAGCGCCGACGCTCCCCTCCGCCACGGCGCCGCCCGACGCCGACGCCAGCGCCCGACGCACGACCTCAGGGGTGATCGGTCGCGAGCGGATCGCGTTGAGCGCACCGTCGTTCGTCTCGCCGACCACCGGATTGATCGAGCCGACGGATTCCATCCCCGGCATGGCCAGCAGCTCGGCGACGAGCGCGTCCGCCGCGCGCCAGACGCACAGCGTGCAGGTGAGCAGGATCGGCGTCTCGAGCTCCCCGAGCTCGCGGACCTGCGTCGCGCCCACGAGCTTGCCGAACGCGTTCGCGATGTGGACGGCCGCGGGGACCCGGTCGAAGAAGACGTTGCCGGCGTGCGGGAGGATGGCCGTGACCCCGGTGCGCACGGAGTCACCCGCGACGACGGTGGCGTGCCCGACGCGCACGCCGGCGACGTCGGTGATCGCGTTCGCGGGGCCCGGACGAAAGATCCCAGGGGCGACGCCCATATCGCGCGCGCGGACCCGCGCCTCCTGGGCGCGGACGGGTAAGGCGAGCACGGCCAGAGCCAGAGCGAGGAATGCGAGATGACGCATGGCCGGGAAAACTGTGAGTTGGTGAGGTGGATCGCGAGCTGGTTGGTCGGTTGATTGGTGCGTTGAACCCCGAAAAGCCACGAACCAGCCTGGAGACCCCTCAGTGGGGCTTCCAGGCTGGTTCGTGGCATGTGCCGTTTCAACTCACTCGAGAACCGACGCACGATCGCACGATCCAACTCACCAACTCACTGCCGTCCTAGCATCCGCGCCTGGCCAAGTAAGTGAGCTCGTTCTCCCGGTCGTCCTGCACGATGCGATTCACCCACTCCACTCCCTGCGCCACCGAGTGGTCCATGTTCCCCACCTCGTACCGCCACGCCCCGAACCGCCCGCGCGAGTAGATGTCCTTCGACTCGAGCCCGGGGTGCAGCACCTTCAGCGCACAATCCCGCTCGAGGCTCGGCGTCGGATACGTGTAGTCACGCTCGATCAGAAACGCGTCCACGATGTCCTTCCGGTCGCCCTCGCTGAGGAGCTTGGTGTTGATCATCCCCTGGATCGTGTCCTCGACCACCGTGTTCCGGTCCACTGGCTTGAACTCCGAGTGCGACACCTCGGCCAGAAGCGAGTAGTACTTCGCGGCGTCGGGCACCACCTCGGGCGAGTAGTTCGACAGGTACGTCACCCGGTAGAAGGGCGCGTTGTCCTCGGGGAAGTACATCCAGCACTTCTTCGACGGCACCGGCTGCTTCACGCCGACCCCGACGATGTAGCTCCCCGAGTGACGCAGCCGGCCGGCTTGGCACTTCACCTCGTCCCCCACCTCGCCATCGATACTCTTCACGAGGAGGTCGATCGGCGTGGTGTTGAGCAGGATGTCGTACGCCTCGCGCGTGCCGTCCTTCAACACGACCTGCTTGCGCTCGATGTCCACCGAGGCGACCCCCGTGCTAAGCCGCAGGTTGTCCTGCACGTACGGACGCATCCGGTCGAACAGTCCGCCGGTGCCGCCGTGGCGCGGATACTTGAACGTGGAGTTCGGGCCCCACCCGGCGTCGTCGCGGTCGAGCACGACGTTGCCGAGCACCCGCGCGATGTCCACCACCGACACGCGCTCTCCGATCCACTCCTTGTTCATCATCTTCGGTGGGTGCGCCCACACCTTGAAGTTGTAGGGCATCATGAAGTACTTCGCGATGCCCTTGCCGAACACGCCGAAGATCAGCTCCTCGAAGTTCTTGAATCGCGTCAGGTCGAGCTCCTGCTTCTGCGCCTCGATCACGCCCAGGAGGCACTCGTAGACGATCTCCTTCGGCAGGTACTTGATGTTGTTCTGGAAGGGATAGGGCAGGAACCGGTCGCACATCCACACCCAGCTCTCGCGCAGCAGCAACTGGTACTCGTCGCCGAGGAGCTTGTCGAACAGCTTGTCGAAGTACTCGTAGTGCGAGAACAGGACATGGCCGCCGATGTCGTAGATGAAGCCGTTGGGGCTCGTCTCGCTCGCGGCGAGGCCGCCGACCTTCTCGCGCTGCTCGAGCATCACGAAGTTCGTGTAGCCGAGCTCACGCAGGCGATAGCCGGCCGCGAGCCCGGTCGGGCCGGCGCCGATGATGACGATGCGCGGCTGGTCGCTCGGGGAAGTGCTCGTCTCTCGTGACGTGGTGCGGATCTGCTCCATCTGGGGATGCTGGTGTGCGTGAGTGCGTGAGAGTACAGATCCCTCGACTTCGCGCTGCGCGCTGCGCTCGGGATGACACCCGTCGTCGACTTCGCGCTGCGCGCTGCGCTCGGGATGACGCCCGTCGTCGACTTCGCGCTGTGCTCGGGATGACACCCGTCGTCGACTTCGCGCTGCGCGCTGTGCTCGGGATGACACCCGTCGTCATCCCGAGCGAGCGCAGCGAGTCGAGGGATCTGCACCCCCGGCCGAGCTCACGGCATCCGCGCCATCCGCGTTCATCCGAGCCAACCCTTCGTTCCTGATGTGTACCCGATGCGATGCGGTCCTCCGTCAGCCGACCGACGCGTCGTCGATCGACAGCACCAGGTCGTCGTCGCGCAGGAGGCGCAGCCAAGGGCGTTCCTGCACGTATGCGGCGAGCGCCGCTTCGAGGGGCCGCATGACGCTCCCCCGTTCGCTCTCGAGCGGCACCGCGCGCGGGCGGCGCGCCGCGAGCCCGAGCTCGGCGTGCGGCCGCCCGCGGACGAGGCGCTCGTCCAGGTCGGCGGCGCGCGCCGCGGCGCGCGCGAGGTCGGCCCAGCTGGTCTCCCCCGCGTTGGCGAGGTGCCAGATGCCCCGCTCGCCGTCGATCAGCAGGTCGAGCGTCGCATGCACGAGATCGGGCACGTACGTCGGCGACACGACGAGGTCGTCCGCCGCGTCCACGGGCACGCCGAGCGTCAGCGACGCGAGCGTGCGCGTGAGGAAGTTCCACTCGTCCCACGGACCGAAGAACGCCGCGGTGCGCACGACGAGCGCCCCCGGGTGCGCCGCCAGCACGCGTGCCTCGCACTCGGCCTTGCTCCGCCCGTAGACACCGAGCGGCGCCACGCGGTCCGACTCCACGTACGGCGCGCCCTTCGCGCCGTCGAACACCAGGTCCGACGAGAACGCGACGAGCGGGATCCCCATCGCCGCGCACCCCCGGGCCAGCGACTCGGCCGCCGTCGCGTTGAGCCGGTAGCACGCATGCGCGTCCTGCTCCGCGTCGTCGACGCGCACGTAGCCGGCCGCGTTCACCACCGCCCACGCGCCCGTGTCGCGAACGGCGCGCTCCAGGGCGTGGCTGTCCGTGACGTCGAGCTCGTGGCGCGTCAGCGCGCGGTGCGCCAGGCCGCGCGCGGCACACAGCCGCGCGAACGCGTGTCCGAGCGTTCCCGACGCGCCGACGACGAGGATCGGCCGGCCCGCCGGCGACTCGGCCTGCTCGCGCAGGTCGAGCAGCTCGTCGCGCTCCGGATACAGCACGCGGTCGTCGCAGCGCCACCAGCCTGCGGCGCCGAGCGTGGGATGGTCGTGCGTGCCGCGCGTCGCGAGCTCGCGCGCCATGCGGGCCAGGGCGGTCGGACGCGGCCGCGGAGCGCGGACGTCGAACAGTCCCGGCTCGTAGTGCCCCTCGAGTCGGGTGACGAGCGAGCTCCAGTCGCGCGTGCCGAGTGCCGCCCACGCCGTCACGGCGCGGACGTCGGCGCCGAGGGCGTGCGCGTCCCGCGCGGCCTCCCACACTTCGGCGAGCCAGCGCAGCTGCTGTTCTCGGGTGCACCCGAGATGTGCCTCGGTCACGGCGATCGGTCGCCGGTAGCGCTCCCACACCTCGAGGAGCAGCGCGCGCGGGCCGGCCACTCCGTCGGTGAGCACGCGCACCGCTTCGACGTCGGCGTAGCGATGACGGCCGTTCCCGCCGTGGGTGTGCGGCGGGTAGCGATCCAGCCGCTCGTCGAGGAACCGCTCGCTCGTGGCGTAGTGGTTGATCCCGATCAGGTCGGGCGGACAGCCGTCGCCGACGGCGCGCGCGATCTCGTCGTGGGCGACGCCGCACCACCGCGCGTAGTCATACATGGCATGGCCCCGCCCGACGCGGCCCGACAGCAGGTCGAAGCTCAGCCAGCGGCGCTCGTTCTCGAAGTCGGCCTGATAGCGGAGCGCGGGCGTCGCGTGCGTGCGGCCGAGGTCCTCGGTCTGCACGAGCTGCGCGTCGGGCCGTACGGCACGGATCGCGGCCATTGCCAGCCGCGTCGCTCGCACCTGGGTGAGCGTCGCGCGCAGAAACGCCGCGTCGTCGCTCACGTGCGGGTACCAGATGCCGTACAGGGCGCTGAACCGAGCCGTCGTGAGCGGCTCGTTGACCGGCGTGTAGCGCCTGACCCACGGGTAGCGCTCCGCGACCTCGCGCGCGAACGCGGCGAGCCCCTCGGCGAAGCCGTCGTCGAGCAGGCTCGTGCCGAACGGACCGCTCCCGTGATGCACGAGCCCCACGATCGGGTCGACGCCGAGCGCCTGGAGCCGCGCCATCGCCGCATCGTGCCACGCGAAGGCTGCCCCCGTCCCCGACCCGCGCAGCGACTCGAGCCGCTCCCAGAGGATCGGGTAGCGGATCGTGCGCACGCCGAGCTCGGCGAGCCGATCGAGGTCGTCCAGCCGGCCATAGTGGCCGGTGAGCGCGAGCTGATCGTGCTGCACGTCGCCGACGCGGTTCAGCGTGCACTCGCAGCCCGCCCACAACTCCAGTGGCGCGCGCGGATCGTGGTCCGTCATCATCGCGGCCGCCGGGCACATGCGGTCAGCGCGCGCTCAGTCGCCGATGTCCTCGCTCGCGGCCGCGAGCGCGGCGCGCGTGCGGGTGAGGGGACGCGCCTCGGGACGCACTCGATCGGCCAGCGGCCGCTCGACGCGCGTCTCGCGCGTACGGATCGCGTCGCGGATGATGCGCTCCATCCGCGAGACGATGCTCTCCCACGAGTTCGCGCGCGCCTGCTCGAGGCCGCGCGCGATCATCTCGCCGTTCGGGCGCTGGATCGCGGCGCGCACCGCCGCGCCGAACTCCTCGTGCGTGCTCGCCACCGTGACGACGGGCGTGAAGTTGTGCACCACGTCCGACACCGCCGTCGAGACGATCGGCTTGCCCGCCGCCATGTACTCCAGCGTCTTCGTGGGGTTGATGTACTCCGTCGCCTCGTTCAGCGCGAACGGCATCAGGCACACGTCGAACCCCTTCACGTGCGCCGGCAGCTCGGCGTACTGACGCTGGCCGAGCCAGTGGATGTTCGCCGCCTGTGGCAGCTCGGCCGGATCGACCTTCACCACCGGGCCCACCATCACGAGCTCGACGTCGGGAAGCGTCGTGGCCAGGGTGCGCAGCAGATCGTAGTCGATGCGCTCGTCGATCACGCCGTAGTACCCGACGACCGGGCGCGCGAGCGAGGCGATCTCGCGCGGCACCGCGACGTCGGCCGAGCGCGCGGTGGCGAAGTGCGCCACGTCCACGCCGCAGCCGAAGAAGTGCACGTTGTGATGGTACTTCGCCTTCGACTGCGAGAGCTTGTAGCCGCCGGCGAACACCACGTCGGCCTGCGCCATGAGATGCCGCTCGCGGTCGACGAGCTCGCGCGGCGCGAAGCGGAACTTCGACAGCTCGTCCATGCAGTCGTAGACCACCGCGCGCTCATCGAACGCGCCCACCATCGCCGGCGCGGGCATCGGCGTGTAGAACCACTGGATGGGCTGCGCGAACAGACCGCCGAGGGCGCCGTCGGCCGCGAGCTGTCGCCGCACCAGCTCCCGGATCACGGCGATCGACGCGTCGTACTCACCGCGAAAGTGGCCGGGCAGCATCGGCACCGCGCGATGCAGTCGCGCCATCGGCTCCGAGAGGTCGAGTCGTGCCTCGCTCACGTCGTCCAGATAGATCGGCTCTTCGACGAAGAGCACCTCGTTGCGCTGCGCGAATCGCGACAGCAGCTGCTGCGGGCGTTGCCAGACGAAATCCCAGCGCAGGTGGCTGTGGACGATGATGGGCGCATCCGCGCTCACCGCGGGCTTGGTAGCAAGCGGGCTCGGCAAAGTTCGATTGTGTTGATTGTCGGAGGTGCGCCAGCGAGCACCAACGCCTGTGGCGCGTCGTGCAAGGGGGCAAACCGCGTGCCTCCGCACAGTCATCTGTTTCCCGAACTGGTATCAGTCAAACAAGAAGGTACGGTTCCATACGTACGGGCGGTGCGGTGCCGGGCGCGCGTGGCGTGCGTCGGTAAGGCGTCATGCTCGGCGTGCGTGCCGCGCGATAGAGAAGAGCCGGCCGTCGCATCGCGACGCCCGGCTCTGAATCGACGATCTGCGTGGCGCGGGTCAGCCCATCCGCTCCGTGCGCTCTGCCGCCGCCGCCGCGATGTCCGCGCCCGCATCGAGGATGTCGCGCCACTCGGCGATGATCTCTCTGTACCGCACGCCCACGGGACGAATGCGGCGGCGAAGGTCGTACATCCCCACCGCGTGCAGGTCGTTCCGCTCGACACGCAGCGCGTGCTGCCAGTCGATCTGGTCGGTCAGCGAGTACCACGTGAATCCCATCACGGGGATTCCCGAGGTGCGCAGTGCCAGGATATCGGACCACTGCGCGTCGAGCCACTTCACGGCGAGGTGGCTCACGCGGTTCGTCTCGCAATGAAAGATCGGCACCCGGTACCGCTCGTGATACTGCGTGGCGAGCCGGCGAAAGCCCATCGCCATCGAGTGCGTCACCGTACAGCGACCCGTCGCCGACACCCGGTGCTCGCAGGTCGGATAGTAGTCGACGCCGAGCCACCGCTGCCCGACCGCGCGCCGCTCCCGGAAGAAGCTCAAGTCGTTCGACGTCACCCCGTGCTCGTTGAGGTAGCGCGCCATGCCCGGGGCGAGCTCGTGCCCCATCGTCAGGTCGAGCGACAGCTGCTTCACCCCATTGAGCCGGTCGGCTTCGTGCTGCGCGTCGCGTCCCGCCGCGTGGAAGTGCTCGATCGACTCGCCCTGCACGATGATCGCGTCGGGACGCTCGGACAGGATCGCCTCGACGGCCAGCTCGTGCGCCATGCACAGGTTGCGCATCGCGCGCACGAACGCGGCGTCGCTCTGCTCGCACTCGTTCCACCACCCCTTGAGCGCGGAGAAGTTGGCGGCGATGAAGATCTCGTTCACCGGCGTGAAGTGCCGGATCCACGAATAGCGCCTGGCGAACGCGCGCGCGTACTCCGCGAACAGCACGGGGAACGCCGGATCCTGGAACCCGCCGAGCCACGACGGCACGCCGAAGTGACAGAGGTCGGCGATGACGGTGATCTCGAGCTCGCGCAGCCGACGCATCTGCGCGTCGCAGATCTCCCAGTCGTACGTGTGCGGCGCGGTATGTACCCGATAGTACGGCGGCCCGTAGCGCAGCGCATTCAGCCCGGACTCGCGGACGAGCGCGAAGTCCTCTTCCCACCGGGCGTAGTGCCCGCACTTGTCCATCTGATCTATGCGCACGCCGCCAGCGATCGTGGGATAGCTGTTCTCCACGCCGGTGGCGAAGAGGAACGGAGTCGACGACTTCATTAGGAAGAGGGAAACGACGAGCCTGAGGTGTCTCGCGCGGAGGCGGGACGTCGCTCTCGAGCGACGCGGCCGCGCGGATATCACGCCTCGATGCGTGACGAGTTGCAGGTAGACGAACGATGCGGCGCGACGCCACACGGAACACCGAGCGGAAACAACTGCGTCGGATGCGGCTCGCGCGCTCACGCGGAGAACGACCTTGGGGACGTGCACGTCGTCCGGCACGACGCACTTCTGCAGCCAGACGCCAAGAGTGCGTTGGGGCCGGCGGTGACGCGTCCATGCGACGCGTCAGCGTCCTCTCGTCTCGCGTCTCCGCGTGACGGCAGTTCGGCAGTCTCTCCCCGGTAGTGCCTCGTGCCCTCAGGGCTCCAGTCGCGCTCCCGGCGATGCCGTCGAGAGCCAGAGCCTGGGCACGAGCGCGAACCGCGACTCGTACTCGCGGGCGAGCACGGGGCCGGCCTCGCGCAACGCGGCCTCGTCGCCGACGACGATGGCGCACCCGCCCCATCCGGCTCCCGTCAACCGGGCCCCACGCACCCCGGGGAGCGTGATCGCTCGCTCGACGACCCAGTCCAGTTCAGGGCGCGAGCACTCGTACAGGTGGCGCAGCGACTCGTGCGACCCGACGAGCAGCTCTCGCGAGATGCGACCTCCCGCCCGCAGCGCCGCGACAGCATCGCGCACGCGTCGCGTCTCCCGTGAGACGTGCAGCGCTCGACCGCGGAGCGGCGAGGGCAACCCCGCCTCCAGCACCTGCTCCGGCTCCGCCGCGGCCAACGACGTGAGCGAGGGCCACCGCTGCCGCAGCAGTCGCAGCGCCTCCTCGCACTCCACCCGCCGCTCGTTGTAGTGCGACGTCCGCAGGGACCGAGGGATCGCCGTGTCGAAGATCAGCAGCGCGTCCGCGAAGGGCGCGAACTCGTAGCGCGCGGTGTCGCACTCCAGGTGCAACGCCTCATCCGCTCGGCAGAGCGCGCTGGCGAACTGGTCCATGATGCCACAGCCGACCCCCACAAACCCGGTCTCGGCGCGCCAGGCGATCATCGCCGCGTCGTCGAGCTCGAGGCGCCGGCCGAGCACCCCCGCCACGGCGAGCGCGGTGGCCACCTCCAGCGCGGCCGACGAGCTCAACCCGGCGCCGGCCGGCACGTCGCTGTCCACCGCCAGGTCGAGCGACTCCGACCGGCCCGACGCCTCGAGCAGCGGCGCCGCCACTCCGGTCAGGTAGTCCCACCACTCGCCGCTCCGCTTCGGGGCGCTCAGCGGTGCCGTTCCCATCACCGAGTGGCTGGCCGAGACGGCCCGGAGCACCGGTCCGGTCGGGTCGTCGGCGACTCGTCGCCCCGCCGCCACCCACGTGCGTCGGGAGATGGCGATCGGAAGAACCTCGCCGCCGTTGTAGTCGGTGTGCTCGCCAATGAGGTTCACCCGCCCGGGCGCCGAAGCCACGACGTCGGGCGACCGGCCGAACCGGTCGATGAACAGCGCACGAACGCTCCGGGCGTCCGGAGGAGCGGCGGGAGACGTCATCCGAGCGGCGACTGACGAGGCGGACGGAGAGAAGGGCGCGGCTACTTCGAGTAGCTCAGCACCGTGGCGGTCTTCGTCGTCAGGGTGATCCCGGTCGACGTGTACGTGCCGGTGTAGGTGGTCGTCGTCGCGAAGTCGTAGAGCGTCAGACTCGATCCGGTCGCCGTCCAGAATCCCCCCAGCTTGAGGGTGTCGCCCGACGCACTGCCCCCCGCCTTGTAGAGCACGACGCTCACCTGCGACCACCCCGAATCGGTCATGGTGAGCCTCCCTCCGAGCAGCGACGAGTCCGCGAACGCGACCGGCAGCGCCTTGTTGTCCACGGCCTTGAGGTCGTACGTGCCGTTGAGGTTGGGCCCCGGCCCCGTCCCCGTGTTCGACGAGTTGTCGCACGCGGCGAAGGCGACGAGGAACAGGCTGAGAAGGGCAGCGCGCATGCGAGGTGTTCTCCGAAGGGATCGAGCCCGAACCTTGAGCCGCATCCGTCCGCCTTGCAAGTGACGGGCACCGTGGCGAGGACCGGGCGGGCTCGTCCTCTATATGTAACCGCGAGCCCACATCGCGACCCTGCTCTTGTGCGCGCCGATGTCGCTAACTTGCGTCGCGACGCTCCTGTCTGCCCCGACCGATCAGACCAGCCAACTGTGCCTCCGACTCAGTCCGACACGCTGCGGAACCTCCCACCCTACGTCTTTGCCGAGCTCGACCGCCTCAAGGCCGATGCGCGCGCTCGCGGCACGACGCTCGTCGATCTCGGGATCGGCAGCCCAAACCTGCCGGTCGCTCCGGGAATCGTTCGGGCCATGGCCGCTGCCGGCGAGGAGCCGACGTCGGGTGCCTATCCGCCGTTTCGGGCGACGCCGGGCTACTTCGACGCCATCGCCGACTTCATGCACGCCCGCTTCGGCGCGACGATCGAGCCCGAGGCGGAGGCGCTCGCCCTGAGCGGTGCCAAGGAAGGGATCGCACAGCTCATCTTCGCCCTCTGCAACCCGGGCGACGTCGTGCTGGTGCCGGAGATCTTCTACCCGGTCTTCGCCCGCGCGCCGCTGCTGTGCGGCGCCGAGGTGCGCTGGGTGCCGATGCGCGCCGAGAACGACTTCGTGCTCGATCTCGACGCGATCTCGGCGGCCGACCGCAAGCGGGCGAAGATCCTCATCGCCAACTATCCGAACAATCCCACGGGCGCGCGCGTCGACATCGACTTCTTCGAGCGCGCCGTGGAGTTCTGCCGCCGGAACGATCTGCTGTTCGTCAGCGACATGGCGTACAGCGAGCTGACGTTCAGCGGCCGGCCGGCGCCGAGCGCGCTCGAGGCCGACCCGGACCGCGAGGTCACGGTGGAGTTCCATTCCTGCTCGAAGACGTTCAGCATGGCCGGGATGCGCATCGGGTTCGTGGTCGGCAACCGCGACGCGGTCGAGGCGCTCGCCGCGTACCGCACCAACGTGGGCTACGGCACCCCGACGGTGATGCAGGCCGCCGCGACGTACGCGCTGAACCACCACGCCGAGCTGGTGCCGGCCACGGTGGCCGAGTACCGGTCGCGGCGCGACGCGATGATGAGCGCGTTCCACGCCGCCGGCTGGAACGCGGCGCCCCCGCCGGCCTCGATGTATCTCTGGCTGCCGATCCCCGAGGGCACCGACGACTGGGAGTGGGTCCGCACGCTGATCGACGAGGACGGCATCGTGGTGACGCCGGGGATGGCGTTCGGCGACGGCGGGCGCGGTTACTTCCGGATCTCGCTCGTGCGCGATCGCGATACGCTGGCGCGCGCCGCGGCGACGATCGGGGCGAGGCGGGAGGCGATGCTGCAGCGCGCCTGACTCACTAACTCACCGCCGTTCCTGGTATTTCCAGTGCCGCGGCTTCCCCTCGGCGATCCACTCGACCGCCTGCGCGACGCGTGCCGCCTTCGTCTCCTCGCGCTTCGCGTCGCCGATCCACTCGCAGTAGTCGCGCTTGTGGCTCGGTGAGAACGCCTCGAACACCTCGCGCGCCTTCCGGTTCTTCGCGAGCGCGGCGGTGAGCTCCGGGGGGACGGGCAGCGGCGGACGCGATTTCTTCTCCTTCGGCACACGCACGCCCTCCTCGTTCAGCTGCATCGCCTTCTTGATGAAGGCGGTGAGCTCCTTCTTCGCGGGGAGGTCCTTGAGCGACGTGATGCGGCCGAACTGACCGGCGGCCCGGTCGTCCTCCCCCGAGCCGCGGCCGACGACGAGCGCCCCCTTCCAGAACCCGAAGGCGCAGTGCTCCTTGAAGGCCGCCATCTGGCAGAGGTTCCCGTGATACGTGAAGAACGGCGTGCTCCACTTCATCTCTTCCTTCACCTCCGGACAGGCGGCGTGGACGACCTCACGGATGTGAGCGAGGATCGGCCTGGCGAATTCGGCCTGCTTGGCGATGTACGCGTCGACGCGCGGATCTCGAGTGCCCATGGGCGGGGGAGCGGGG
Organism: Gemmatimonadaceae bacterium; assembly: GCA_035760455.1. Classification (GTDB taxonomy): domain Bacteria; phylum Gemmatimonadota; class Gemmatimonadetes; order Gemmatimonadales; family Gemmatimonadaceae; genus AG11. Next base: position 20,919 of record DASTSX010000313.1, read on the forward strand.
GCGCGGGGGTGCGGAGGTGCGCGGGTGCGCAGGTGCGGAGGCGTTCGCGACGAGGGGGCCGGATTCATGCCCGTTCGTCGCATCCGCGCATCCGCGCACCTGATTGCGTCTCGACCATCTCGGACCTAGACTACGCGCCGCAATTGTTCGTCGGAAGAACTAAATCGTACCTCCCATCGAAGCTGCACCGCGCACCCGCGCACCCGCGCACCCGCGCAAAGGAGACCTGCCATGGCCGCGAAGGACCGGCTGTCCGTCCTGCTGGCGATGATGGACCAGGGCGTCATCCCCGTCTTCTACGACCCCGACGTCGAGGTCTGCAAGAACGTCATCCAGGCCTGCGCCAACGGCGGCGCGAAGTGCATCGAGTTCACCAACCGCGGCGACTTCGCCTCGCACGTGTTCCTCGAGGTCACGCGCCACTTCGCCAAGGCGGATCCGTCGGTGATCATGGGGGTCGGCTCGGTGGTCGATGCGCCGACCGCGGGGATCTACATCGCCAACGGCGCGCGGTTCGTCGTCGGTCCGCTGCTCAACGCCGACGTCGCCAAGGTGTGCAACCGGCGTGGCATTCCGTACAGCCCCGGCTGCGGCTCGGCCAGCGAGATCGGCTACGCCCAGGAGCTCGGCTGCGAGATCGTGAAGGTGTTCCCCGGCGCCTCGGTCGGCGGGCCCGATTTCGTCAAGAGCGTGATGGCGCCGATGCCGTGGACGCGCATCATGCCGACCGGTGGCGTGGAACCGACCGAAGAGTCGCTGCGAAAGTGGTTCGGCGCCGGCATCGTCGCCTGCGGCGTCGGCAGCAATCTCGTCACCAAGCAGCTGCTCGATGCCCGCGACTACAAGGGGATCGAGGAGAAGGTGCGCACGACCGTGCAGCTCGTGAAGACCATCAAGGCCGATCTGGCCGCCAAGCGATAACGGAGCCCCGACCATGGCCGAGCTGAAGATCAAGTCCGCCGCCGAGACGAAGTGGGACTGCGTCTCGTTCGGCGAGGTGATGCTGCGCTTCGACCCCGGCTTCGGCCGGGTGCGCAATGCGCGCTCCTTCCAGGTCTGGGAGGGCGGCGGCGAGTACAACGTCGCGCGCGCGATGCGGAAGTGCTGGCAGAAGCGCGCCGCCGTCGTCACCGCGCTGCCGAAGAACGATCTCGGCTGGCTCGTCGAGGACTTCATCCTCCAGGGCGGCGTCGACATGTCGCACGTGATCTGGCGCGACTTCGACGGCTTGGGAAAGAACACGCGCGTCGGCCTCAACTTCACCGAGAAGGGCTTCGGCATCCGCGCCGCGCTCGGTTGCTCCGATCGCGGCCACTCCGCCGCCTCGCAGATCAAGCCCGGCGAAGTGAATTGGGAGAAGCTGTTCGGCGAGGAAGGGGTGCGCTGGTTCCACACCGGTGGGATCTTCGCCGCGCTCGCGCCCAACACGTCGGAGGCGGTGCTCGAGGCGGTGGAGATCGCGAAGAAGCACGGCACCGTGGTGGCGTACGACCTGAACTACCGCGCGTC